>NZ_JBHXNK010000002.1:0-209070 GCF_042719755.1 Nocardia sp. NPDC058519
CGCACCAGCTCCGCACGCTCGGCGTCGGACACAACGATCTCAACAGCAGAAGGCCCACGATTCGACACGCAAACAGGCTAACAATTTATCTGGCTTATTTCAGGCGTGACACACTAGGCTGACCGGGTGGATGCCAGTGAGACCCCCGAGACGGAACTGCCGACGTTGCGCAATCCCGTCATGGTTGCCGCCTTCGAGGGCTGGAACGACGCAGGCGATGCCGCCAGCGGAGCCATCGAACATCTGGAGTTGATCTGGGATGCCGAGCCGCTGGCCGAACTCGATTCCGAGGACTACTACGACTACCAGGTGAACCGGCCGACGGTCCGTCAGGTCGACGGCGTGACCAGGGAGATCCAGTGGCCGTCGACGATGCTGTCGGTGTGTTCCCCGCCCGGTAGCGACCGCGACGTGGTGCTGCTGCGTGGCATCGAACCGAACATGAAATGGCGCAGTTTCTGCGACGACCTGCTCGAGTTCATCGAGCAGCTCGGGGTGGAGACCGTCGTCATCCTCGGCGCGCTGCTGGCCGATACCCCGCATACCCGCCCGGTGCCGGTGACCGGTTCGGCCTACAGCCCCGAGGCCGCCGAGCGGTTCAGTCTGGAACAGACCAGGTACGAGGGCCCGACCGGGATCACCGGAGTACTGCAGGACCAGTGCGTGAAGGCGGGCGTACCCGCGGTGTCGTTCTGGGCCGCGGTCCCGCACTACGTGTCGCAACCGCCGAACCCGAAGGCGACGATCGCGCTGCTGCACCGGGTCGAAGACGTCCTCGATATCGAGGTTCCGCTCGGTGAGCTGCCGAAACAGGCCGAGGAGTGGGAAGTCGCGGTCAACGAGATGACCCTCGGCGACGAGGAGATCAGCGAGTACGTGCGCTCCCTCGAGGAGCGCGGCGACGCCGCGATCGACCTCAACGAGACCATGGCCAAGATCGACGGCGACGCCATCGCGGCGGAGTTCGAGAAGTACCTGCGCAGGCGCGGTCCGGGCAGCTTCGGCCTCTAGCCCTCGTTCACCGGGAGTTCGCCGGGCAGAAAGCGCCCGGTTGCCGTCGGCACGCCGCTTAGACTTTTTCGGATGCCGGCCCAGTCGATCGTCGCCCATCTGCGTGGTTTCGACGACCGCATCGCGGTGCTGCACCATCCCGGGCCCGTGCCCGCCGAGTCCGTCGCACCGGTGACCTATGCCCAGCTCGGCGACCGCGTCGCGGAGTTCTCGGCCGGGCTGGGTCCAGTCCGGCGGCTCGTCGCGCTCACGGTCGGCAACGATCTCGACTCCCTCGTCGCCTACCTCGGCGCTCTGGAGGCGGGGTGCGCGGTATTGCTGACCGGCGAGCTCACCGGCGAACTGGCCGCGACCTACGACCCGGACGTGATCATCGATCGCGGCCGCGTCGTCGCGAACCGCGCGCAGCCGGCGCACCGGCTGCATCCGGAGCTGGCGCTGCTGCTCAGCACCTCCGGCTCGACCGGGTCGCCGAAGCTGGTGCGGCTGTCGGCGCACAACCTGACCGCCAACGCCGAGTCCATCGCCGAGTACCTCGGCATCGGCCCGCACGACCGCGCGGCGACCACCCTGCCGCTGTTCTACTGTTACGGGCTGTCGGTCGTCCACAGCCACCTGCTGCGCGGTGCGAGCCTGCTGCTCACCGAGCGTTCCGTGCTCGAGCCCGAATTCTGGGACGAGTTCCGCGCACACCGGGCCACCTCGTTCGCCGCGGTGCCCTACACGGTCGACCTCCTGAACCGGATCGGCTTCGCACAGATGTCGCTACCGGATCTGCGCTACGTGACCCAGGCGGGCGGCAGGCTCGAACCCGCCAGGGTGCGGACGTACGCGGAGCTCGGCGCGGCCGCGGGCTGGCGGTTCTTCGTGATGTACGGCCAGACCGAGGCCACCGCCCGAATGGCCTATCTACCACCGGAATCGGCGGCCGAGCACCCCGACTGCATCGGAATCCCCATTCCGGGCGGGCATTTCACCCTGACACCGGTCGACGACGGCGCCGCCGAAGAACTCGTCTACCACGGCCCGAACGTGATGCTCGGCTACGCGCACAGCCCCGCCGACTTGGCGCTGGGCCGCACCGTCGACGCGCTGCGCACCGGGGATCTGGCCCGACGCACCGCCGACGGGCTGTTCCAGGTCGTCGGCAGGCGCAGCCGCTTCGCCAAACTGTTCGGCCTGCGCATCGACCTGGGCCGCATCGAATCAGAGCTGGCCACAGCCGGTTTCATCGCCGCATGCACCGACGACGGTGCCCGGCTGATCGCGGCGGCACTCCCCCGATCGGCATCGTCGGCGACATCGCATCGAGTCGACGAAGAGGCGGCAGCGCGGCTGATCGCCGAGATATCGGGACTGCCCACCACCGCGATCAGCGTGACCGTCCTCGACGAACTCCCACGGCTGGCCACCGGCAAGATCGACTATCCCGCGGTACGCGCGCTCGCGACCACGTCGGCCGGCCACGGCGACGATGTCGGCGCGATCTACGCCGACGCCCTCGGCCTGCCGATCGAGTCGATCTCACCCGCACACAGTTTCGCGGACCTGGGTGGCAATTCACTGAGTTACGTCGCCGTCGCGGCACGCCTGGAACGCGTGCTCGGCACGCTGCCCACCGACTGGCCACAGCGCTCGATCGCCGACCTGCGCCGATCACCACGCACCCGCACCCGCTTCGGCCGGGCCCTCGATTCCTCGACGGCGTTGCGCGCCATCGGCATCGTGCTCATCCTCGGCTCCCACATCCAGCTGTTCGAACTGTGGGGCGCGGCGCACGTCCTGCTGGCCGTGGCCGGCTACAACTTCGGGCGGTTCGCTGTGAGTTCGGCCCCACGCGCCCGGCGACTCCAGCTCACCGGACGGGCCGTGGCGATGATCGCGGTGCCTGCCGCACTCTGGGTACTGCTCACGATGGCCTGGCAACCCGGCTACTACGGCTGGCAGAATGTGTTGCTGCTCAACAAGATTCTCGGACCGCGCAATGACACGGCGGGACATCTGTGGTTCCTGGAAGTACTCGTGTACTGCACGGTGGCCTGCGCGCTGCTGATCAGGATCCCCCGGATCGACCGGTGGGAGCGACGGGCGCCGTTCTGGTTCGCGCTCGGCCTGCTCGGCCTCACCCTGATCCTGCGCTGGCATTCGTTCGGGCTCTATCCCGAACGCGAAATCACATTCTCACCGCTGGCCTGTTGGTACTTCGTTCTCGGCTGGGCCGGAGCGAAGGCGACGGCAGTCTGGCAGCGGCTGATCGTCAGCGCCGTGCTGCTGGCTGGTGTGCCCGGATATTTCGGCGTCACCGAGCGGGAACGCCTTGTCATGGCAGGCATTGCGATCTTGATCTGGCTGCCCGCGCTGCGCGTGCCCACCGTCGTCGCCGTGGTGGCGGTGGCGGTGGCCGACAGCTCCCTGTTCGCGTATCTGCTGCACTGGCAGGTGTACCCGGTGTTCGGCGACCAGCGATTGCTGGCGCTGGCGGCCTGTCTGGCCGCCGGCGCGGCCGCTACCGAGATGGCGGATCGGTGCAGGCGTGCGATCCCATGGCTAACGCTCCAGGGTCAGCACCTGAGCGGCCGCCTCGTGCGCCAGCTTCGCGATCAGCAGGTCACGCGGAATCGTCTGGCCGGCAAGGTGATCGAGTGACGGCACCACCACGTGGTGGGCGTCGGCCCGCTTCAATTCCTGGGTGAGCTCGGCGAACGCCGCACCGTCACCCGCGGGCGCTTCGTGGAACGTCGCGGCGAAACACATGCCCGCGGTCCGGGCGAGGCTGCGTAGCGCATCCTCCAATTGGTCGCTCTGGCCATCGGCCAAATCGTCCCGCAAGTATCCATAGATCAACGCTTCCACCCGAACCTCCGTTGGATTGGGATCGCTGTTCTGTTGTCGGACCTGTCGTGTACTCGATCCCCCCGCGTCGCGCGGTGCGCCACGCGGGGGTACTGCGTTGCCCTGCAAGCTCTCCTGCAAAGCAGGTATCCGGTTGTCCAGCCGAGCACCTGCTTCCATCATGAACATTCGCGGCCCCCGGCAGCAGATGTCAATCCGATGACATCTACTTGCCCTATCCGGGACGCCGAACGTTAACTGGTGGAATACTACCGCCGTGACCGCAACTGATGATCGACCCGTCTGGGCTGTTCGGATGCGCTCGGAACGTGACGCGAGGGGGTGGTCGCAAGCCGATGCCGTTCGCGCGATGCGTGCCAAGTCCTCCCACAACCTGCCGACGGACAGTACCCTGCTGCGCAACTGGCGCCGCTGGGAATCCGGGGAATCGCGACCTGACGAGTTCTACGCGCCGATCATCGCGGCCGCGTTCGACACCGTCCCCGCCGCGTTCTTCCCGAAGTCCCGTCCCAACCGGGATGACGAGCTGTTATCGGCAACCGGTATGGACACTTTGGAGTTCATCGGACGACTCAGGATGTCCGACGTCAACAGCGCAACACTGGACGCGGTGCGGATCACCGCCGAACGGTTGTGCTGCGAATACGCTTACGCCGAACCCCACGCACTGCACGCCGAGGGGACCGCGTGGCTGCGCCGGATCACCTCGCTGCTCGACGGCAGACTGACCCTGAGCCAGCATCGGGAGATCCTCGTACTGGCAGGCTGGGTCGCGTTGCTGGTGGGTTGCGTCGATTACGACCTCGGCCGCCGAGGCGGTGCCGAAGCCACCCGCCGGGCCGCCGATTCCCTCGGCCGTGAAGCGGGCAATCCCGAGATCGTGGGGTGGGCCGCGGAGATGTCGGCGTGGTTCGCGTTGACACAGGGCAACTTCCGTGGCGCGATCGATGTCTCGGAGAAGGCGATGGCAGGCACCACGTCGTCGAGTGTCGGGGTGCAGCTGGCCGCGCAGCGTGCCAAGGGCTGGGCCCGGCTCGGTGACCGCCGCGCGATGCAGACCGCACTCGACGAGGGCAAGGCGATTCTGTCGCGGATGGGCCACCCGGCCGATCTGGACAACCACTTCGTCGTCGACGCCACCAAGTTCGACTTCTACGCGATGGACTGCTGCCGGGTGGCAGGCCAGGATCGACTGGCCGAACGCTACGCCCGGCAGGTGATCAGCGATTCGACCCGACCGGACGGTTCGGTCCGCAATCCCATGCGGGTCTCGGAGGCGCGGCTGACGCTGGCTGTCGTCGCCGTGCGCGACCGCGATCTCGAGCGCGCGGTCGAGGAGGGCGTCGCGGCGTTCTCCGCGGGTCGCAAGTCGCTGCCGTCGCTGGCGTGGATCGCGGGCGAGGCGGCCAGGGAGATCATCGAACGATACCCAGGAGATCAGCGCACCCAATCGTTCCTCGACCAGCTGCGATCGCTCAATGTCGGGTGAGTTCGCCCGGCGGTGCCACGCCGATCGGGGACGGGTCCGGCGGAGCACCCGGAGGCCACCACTAACCTGTCTACGGTGACCGACTCCGCCGACGGCCTGCCCAGCGCCGTACCCGCCCTCTGGGACGAGCGTCTGCGGTTGTTCTCGTTCGCGACCGCCGAGAAGCGCGCCGACTACCTGCGGGTACTGCGCGCCTTCGACAGCGCTCGCGCCGCCTACGTGGTGTTGTTGCACGCCGACGACGTCGCCGAGTGGATTTCGAGAGCCGAGGCGGGCGGCCGGATCGAGGCGGCCGCGGGTGTCCCACTGCCCGCGGCCGAGATCGGTCCGCTGCTCGAGCAGTTGCATCGCTGGGGTGTGCTCGAACGCAGCTATGACGGCACCAGGGCGGCCACCCTGGCCGAGTACCGCAACCGGCACTACGTCTACCAGTTCGCGCAGGCCGGCTTCCAGGCCTACCGGGCGGTGGCCGGGGTGCTCGCGGCCCGGATGGAGGACGCGTCGCTGTCACGGCTCGTGCTGCCCGAACTGCTCGCCGACCTGCGCACGCTCGCCGCCGCCAATCGCGACGGCGATGCCGAGCGGGTCTACACCACCTTGCGCAGGCTCGACGCCGCGCTCACCGACATGGCCGCGCGGGCCGCGCATTTCTATCTGTCGCTGGGCGATCTGGTGCGCACGACCGAGATCACCCCGGAATCCTTTCTCGCGCACAAGGATGCGCTGCTGGCGCACATGCGGGAGTTCAGTCTGGATCTGGCCCGGTTCGCGCCGCGGCTGGCGGCGGCGATCGGCGAGGTCGAGGAGACCGGGGTCGAGCAGTTGATCGGTCGCGCGGCCGGGTGCGACGAGCGGGTGCTGTTGAGTTTCGATGAGCGCGAAGCGGATTGGCGTTCGCGCTGGGACGGGTTGCGCACCTGGTTCGTCGCCGCGGGCACCGAGTCGTCCGAAACGTGTGAGGCCGACCGGCTGCGGGAGGCGACGATGAGCGCGATCGCGGCGGTGCTGTCGCTGTTGCGCCGGGTCACCGAGACCCGCCGCGGTGGCGTCAGCCGGGAATCGGCGTTGCGGCACCTGGCCGAGTGGTTCGTCGCCACCCCCACCGCGAGCGGTGCGCACGCGCTCTACGACGCGGTATTCGGGCTGGGCAGGCCGCGTCATCTGTCGCTCGAACACCCCGATGCGGAGCTGATCCCCACCAGTCGCTCCTGGTGGGACGCACCGCCTTTGGAGATCTCCCGAACGCTCGCCGAGACCGGGCGCGCACCCACCGCGGGCGCGCCCGCCCGGATCGCACGCAACGACGCGGGCATTCGGCGGTTGCGGGAGGCCCAACTGTTGGCGCAGCGGGACCGGGCCGCGGCCGCCGCTTCGCTGTCGAAGGGCAATGTGCACGAGCGCGTGCTGGATCAGCGCGAGACGGAGGTGTTGTTGCGTCTGCTCGACGCGGCTTCCACCGCCTGGGTGCCGGTGAGTGGAAAGGTCGACGGCACAACAGGTTCTGACAACGGCGTGACGTTGACGGTGCGTCCGTGCGACGGGTCGACGGTGATCCGCACCGCGGTGGGCCTGCTCCACTTGAACAACCGGCGCCTCGAGGTGCGCGCTGGTTCAGCGCGGCGGGGGGTGGCCCGATGAAACGGCAACGGATCGACGCGCTGGCCCTGGACAGCTATCAGCGCGCGGCTCGGGTGATGCTGGCCAACCACCTGGTCACCCGCGTCTACCCCGATCGAATCGCCTTGCCGTTGATCCGGCGCTGGGCGACGGAACTGCGCGAGGATCTGGCCGAATTGTTCGGCTACCGGCTGGAAGTCACCGAGACCACGGCCCGGCTCTACCCGGTGCACGACCGACTCGACGACGCCCGGCCCGCCCGCAGCGTCAACGACCGCGTCTTCGACCGCCGCCGCTACGCCTATCTCTCGCTGGCGCTCGCCGCGCTCGGCCGGGCGGGCGACCAGATCACCCTGTCCGAATTGGCCGAGCACGTCGCCGATTACGCGAGCCGGATCGAGGGCCTCGACCTGTCGACCGAGCGGGCCGCCGATCGCGACGCCTTCGTCGACGCCGTGGGCTGGCTCGGTGCGCGTGGTGCGCTGACCTTGGCCGACGGCGATGCGGGTGGCTGGGCCAGCGACCCGGAGGCGGGCGAGGCCCTCTACGACATCGATCGACCGGTGGTGTTCGCCCTGTTCCGGCCCCCGCGCGCACTGCAGCACCTGCACAGCGTGCGCGGTTTGCTGGCCGAAGACACCGAACAGGCATCGCCCGAGCAGGCCCGCCGGGTTCGCCGGGCACTGGTGGAGCGCCCGGTCGTCTATCTCGACGAGCTGCCGGAGGCCGAACGGGCGCTGCTGGGCCAGGAGCGTCTGGTCGGCGAGGTCGAATACTGCACCGGCTTGCGGGCCGAACGCCGGGCCGAAGGGGTGGCGCTGATCGACACCTCGGGCCGGCTGTCCGATACTCGTTTCCCCGGCACCGGAACCCTGGCCCAGGTGGCGCTGCTGCTGATCGGCGAGATCGCCGACGCGGTTCTCGATATCGACAACCCGGTCCCCCGCCGCCCGGGCGCTCTCACTGCCGATGACACGCTGCTCGACCAGCTCGACGCGTCCATCCCCACGGCGGGCGTGTTCGCTCCGCTCGCCGATGACATCGAAACCATCACCACCGCAACCGATTTCGTCGACGAAGCGACCGAGGACGACGAACCGGCCACCTACCCGTTCCTGGCCGAGATCTGGGTGCGCGCCACTGTCACCGCGCTCACCGACCGCTACGGCGCGACCTTCGCCGCGCAATGGCAGGCCGATACCGGCGGGCTCACCACCGAGGTGCTCGCGCTGCTCGCCAAGCTGCGGCTGATCCGGCCGGTCGATGACGGGCTGCTGGTCTTGCCCGCGCTGGCCAGATATCGCGGCGCGGTGGTCACCGTGCGGGTGCGCAAGGCCGAGGAATTGTTCGTCACCGCCGCCGATACCGACGGCAGCACCGGAGAGGGAGGGGTCTGAGCATGTCAGTCATTCACGGCGGAGTGCGGTTCGTCCCGACCCGTGCGGGCATCGTCAACCTGTGGGACTACCGCGACCAGGAGTTCAGTTTCGCCGACGGTCGGCTGGTACTGCGCGGACCCAATGGCTCCGGAAAGACCAAGGCGCTCGAGGTGCTGTTCCCGTTCGTGCTGGACGGGCGGATCGAACCGCGCAGGCTGAACCCGTTCGCCGGTGAAGAACGCACCATGAAGTCGAATCTGCTGTACCGCAAGCAGGAATCGGCCTACTCCTATGTATGGATGGAGTTCGCGCGCGGCAGCTGGGACGATCCGGAGACCGTCACCGTCGGCATCGGCATGCGCGCCACCCGATCCTCGGACAAGGTGACCCGCTGGTACTTCGTCGCCGACGGCCGCGCCGGGGTCGACTTCTCCCTCATCGGCCCCGACGACCGCCCGCTCACCCGCAAGCAATTGGCCGAGCAGATCGGCAGCGACGCCATCCTCGACCGTCCCGTCGAGTATCGCGCGGCGATCGACGCGCGCATGTTCGGGCTCGGCGTGCAGCGCTACGACCAGCTGATCAACCTGATCCTCACCCTGCGAAGGCCCCAGCTCGCCAAGAACCTCGACCCGCGCGGCCTGTCCCAGGCGCTCACCGACGGCCTGCGCCCTCTCGACGAGCAGTTGATCCTCGATGCCGCTCGCTCGTTCAGCGATATGGAGGAGGTCGGCCGGACCCTCGACGGTCTCGTCCAGGCCGACACCGCCACCCGCCGTTTCGTCGACGTGTACCGCAAATACCTCGCGGTTCAGGCGAAAACCGACGTCGACCAGCTCCGCACCCGTCTCGACGCGGTCACCAACACCGCCACGGCCCTGTTCGCCGCGACAGCCTTGCGCACCCGTCGCGACACCGATCGCGCCGAAGCCGAGACCAGAGCCGAGAACGCCGATCACGCCTACGAACAGGCCATCGCCGACCGTGAGAACCTCCAGCGCTCCAGCGCCTACGAGGGCAAACAGCAACTCGACGACCTGGCCGACGCCGTGCGCCGCCTCGAGACCTCCGCCGCGGCCCATCGCGACAAGGCCGCCGAAGCAGGTCACACGCTGCAACGTCGCGCCGAGGAAGCCTCGCGCGCGGCCGAGGCTGTCCGCACCGCGGCGGCCGCCCTCCTCCGCGGCGAAGACGCCGTCCGCGCGGCTGCCGAAGAAGCGGGCATCGAATGGACTCCGCCCAGCGCCGAGGGCCGCGGCGACCAGTTCACCGCAGCGGTCCGCGGCCACGCCGAAGAGCGCGATGCCGACGTCCGCGCGGTACGAAATGCACTGGGCAAGTGGGAAACCGCCGCCGCGGACCGCACCCGTTCCGAGCGCCTCGCCGAACGCGCGATCGAACTACGTGACTCCGCCGCCGCGGAGGTAGCCCACGCCGAAGCAGCGGTTGCCTTGGCCCGCAGCGAATCCGCGGCCGCTCTGCGCACCTGGTGGAGCACCAACACCGAGGTTTTCGCAGCGGTCGCCGGACCTGAAGGCATGCCCGCAGAAGGCGCCGGTCGCGTGACGGGCACCAGCGGGCCGGTCGACCCCGAAGAAGCTACGGCGGATACGGGTCAGATCGACCCCGCCGCCGACCGAGGTCGTCCCGCGGGCTTGTTCGAGGCGCTCGACACGGCCATCGCCGGCGCGGAAGTGGCGGATATTCCCTCCGCCGCAGAGGTTTTGGCCGAGCGATGCGAGCCGCTACAGGAGCAGATTCGCACCCGCCGCCAGGAAGCCCGGTCCCACGCGAGCGCTGCCGCCGCCCGCCGCGACGCGCTGACCGCCGAACGCAAGCAGATCGCCGCCCAACGCGACGACGCTCCCCCACCGCACCCCGCCAGAGCCGGTGTCCGAGAAGGCCTTCCAGGCGCTCCGCTCTGGCAGCTGGTCCGGTTCGCCGAGTCGGTGTCCCCGCGAGATGCGGCCGGTATCGAAGCAGCGCTGCAATCCGGCGGCCTGCTCGACAGCTGGATTTGCGGCCCGACTCTGCCCGCCGACGTCGACTCCGACCACTTCCTGCTCCCCTTGCCGGTCGACCAGCGTCCCCCCGGGCGCACGCTCGCCGATGTCCTTGTCGTCGAAGAGGACTCCACCGCGCTCACGGTTCCCACCGAGACCGTCGCCGCGGTGCTGGCCTCCATCGCGCTCACCTCGATGATCGAACACTCGGCTTCGTGCACCGGCGCCACACTCACCGCGCTGACCACTGCCGACACACCGCACGTCGTGGTCAGCC
Source organism: Nocardia sp. NPDC058519 (assembly GCF_042719755.1). Lineage (NCBI taxonomy): Bacteria > Bacillati > Actinomycetota > Actinomycetes > Mycobacteriales > Nocardiaceae > Nocardia > Nocardia sp. NPDC058519. Next base: position 10,630 of record NZ_JBHXNK010000002.1, read on the forward strand.
TCGCCGGGTCCTTCCGACAGGGCGTTCTCGTCGGCCACCATCACAAGTCCGAGGCCGAGTTCATCGGTACGACAGCGCGAGCCCGCAGGCGTGAGTCCCGGCTCGCCGAGATCGAGGCAGCGATCGAGGCAGCCGCTGCCGAGCACGACGCCGCGCGAGCCGAAGACGCTTCGGCCACTGCGGAATTGGCCGCGCTGTCCGCAGCCGCCAAGGCTCTGCCGCGCCCGTCGGCGGTGACCTCCGCTTTGCGTGCCGTAGCCGAGACCGCCGGTCTGATGAGGTCACGGGTGGAGGCCGCGACGCAGGCCGAGCGCGAACTCGACCAGGCCGTCGCCGAAGTCGCGGCGCTGGACAAGAAGGTTCGCGCCGCCGCCGCGGCACACCGAACCCCGCGTGCGGCACGCGAACTCGACGCACTGGCCGCCGCCATCCGCCATTTCGAGAACACCGGCACCGGTCTGCTCCGCCTGCGCGCCGAACACGAGCGCGAACGCGAACGCGAACGCGAGGGCGAGGACCGTCACGACGAAGCGCGGGCACTGGCCGAGGCGTTCGCCGAAGAGGCTGAGGCCGCCCGGCTCGGATATACCGAGCAGCATCGCAAACTCGAAACGCTGCGCGAAGCGTTGGGCGCCAGTGCCGCCGACATCGACCGTGACCTCGACCTGGCCCGTGGCGCCATCGAGGCGGCCAAGGCCGAACAGCGGGCCGCGCGCAAGGCCGCCAACGCCGCCATCGAAGCGGTCGGCGACGCCGAGGCCGCCTATCGCACCGCCAACGAAGCCCTCGCCACCGCGCTCACCGAGGTGCTCGCCGAGGTCCGTTCACTGGCCCCCTACGCACGCCCCGACCTGTTGAGCTTGCTCGGCGCATCGGTCGAACATCGCTGGCCCAGTAGCGATGCCGCGTGGTCCACCCCGGAGCAGCTGCAATACCGCATCGTCGCCGCGGGCCCGGAAACCGATCCGCTGGTGCTGCCCGATGAGGTGGCCGCCCTGTTCGCCGACCTCGACACCGCCACCAGCCAGGTCCGCGCCACCGAGGCCGGTCGCAAGTCCACCCGGTCCGCCGTCACCAGCGCACTCCAGGAGTTCGACGCCGCGCTCACCGCATCGGGTCGCGACTACCGCCTGAACTGGGACGCTGCCGACGGACTCACCGTCGTCGCCGTCCACGACGAAAACGGCCAGGCCGCCCTCGCCGACTTCGCCGCCCGCATCGACGCCGCCCGCCGCGACCAGGAACTGCTGCTCACCGATGCCGAACGCCGCATCCTCGAGGACGCGCTGCTGACCGGTCTTGCCCAGCAGATCCACGAACGCACCACCGACGCGCGCGAACTCATCTCCCGCATGGGCGCGGAGATGAAGCAGCGGCGGATGTCGTCGGGCAACACCATCGGTGTGCACTGGATCCTCGCCGATGGCCTGTCGGAGTCCGCGCGCTCGGTGTGCAAACTCCTCGACCGCGACACCACGGCCCTGAGCTCGGATGACCTCGGCGCGGTGCGCGCCCACTTCGCTGCCGAGATCCGCGCCGCCCGCACCGCGCACCCGGAGCGTTCCTACCCCGAAATCCTCGCTGCCACCCTCGATTACCGCACCTGGCGAGTCTTCTCCTTCACCCTCATCTCCGGCGACGGCACCGAGGACAAGCTCACCGTCGCCCGCCACAGCGCCCTCTCCGGCGGCGAACAATCCGTTTCCCTGCACCTGCCGCTGTTCGCCGCCGCCCACGTGATGCTCGACTCCGCCGACCCCCAGGCCCCTCGCCTGCTGGCCCTCGACGAAGCCTTCGCCGGCGTCGACGACAACGGCCGCAGCGAATTGCTCAGCCTCAGTGTGCAATTCGACCTCGACCTGTTCATGACCGGCTACGACCTGTGGATCACCTATGCCCACGTGCCCGGCTGCGCGCACTACGACCTGGCCCACTCCACCGCCGAGAACACCGTCAGCGCAACCCTGCTCGTCTGGGACAGCGGCGAACTCCTCGCCGAACACGACGGCGGCGACCTCACCACCGCCCTCGGCTCTCCCAATCGCCGCCGGGTGCCGAACACCATCGAGGGTGGGTTGACGCTGGCGGGCATGCCCGGTGAACCGGCATCGGTGGGCTGAACTGCCGGTCCCCGCGACTCATCAACTGGCTGATGACACTTCGTAGCAGGTGGCGAGCGCGGCGGCACGGTGGTGCAGGGCGGTGCGCAGCCATGGTGGTGCCAGCACTTCCGCGTTCGTGGCGAGCTGCCACATCGCCCATTCGGCGTGCCTGCGATCCTGGAAGGTGACCTCCATCCGCACCCGGCCGTCCGCGTCCGCCTCTTCGCTCCGAACAGCCAGCGCGGTGCCGACCAGTTCCTCCCGTCGCGCCGGGTTCACCCGAACCAGCACGGAGATCAGCTCGCCACCCTCGCGAAACCGCGTGCTGCGGCCCTGCCACGCCTGATCCAGATCGACCCGATCCGGTCGCTGGGCCGGTTCGTCCAGTTCCTCGGCGGCCAGCACACGCGAGAGCCGGTAGGTGCGGTCCGCGCCGGACCTCGTGGCGAGCAAGTAGCCCTGACCTCTGACGGTGACCAGGCCGATCGGGTCCACCGTGCGCCATTGGGGGTCCTGGTCCACGGCCGCGTAGTGGATGCGCAGCTTGTGTCCGGCGAGCACCGCGCGCCGGACCTCGGTCATGATCGTGTCGGACAATTCCTCGGCGACCAGCCGACGCGACAGGAGGTCGATCTCCGGATCGACGAGCAAACGCTGGGCCGCGTCGCTCGCGGTGTCCCGGTAGCTCTCGGGGAGCGCGTCGACCACCTTGAGCATGGCCGATGCCAGGGCGGAGCCGAGACCGAATGCCTGTGCGCCACGCCGTGATCCGGCGATCAGCAAGGCGAGGGCCTCCTCGTGGTTCAGCCCGGTGAGCTCGGTCCGGAACCCGGGCAGCAACGCGAAACCGCCGTGCCTGCCGCGCTCGGCGTAGACCGGAACGCCTGCCGTGGACAGTGCCTCGATGTCGCGCAGCACGGTGCGGGTGGAGACCTCCAGTTCGCGCGCGAGGGCGTCGGCCGACAGCCGGCCGTGCCGACGTAACAGCAACACCAGGGAGACCAGCCGGTCAGCTCGCATAGGAAAAACTATGCCAGGAATACACGACACAAGATGTCGTGTATTCCTGGCAGATTCATCGGCATGACCAACACCGAGCACGCACCCCGCACGGCCCACACCATCGTCAACCCGGACGGCCTGCACGACCCGACCCCCTTCGGCTACAGCCACACCGCCACTGTCCCCGCGGGAACGGAACTGGTGCTCGTCTCAGGACAGTACGGATCACGACCGGACGGCTCGGTCGTCTCCGCCGACTTCACCGAGCAGGTGAACCAGACATTCCGCAATATCGGCACCGCCCTCGCCGCCCACGGCCTCACCCTCGGCGACGTCGTCCAGCTCAGGACCTATGTGGTGAACCACGACGTCAGCAAGCTCGGCCCTATTGCTGGTGCTGTACAAGCGAATTGGGGGACGACGCCGCCTACCCAAACCCTCATCGGCGTAGCGAGCCTGGCGACGCCCGACGTGCTGTTCGAGGTCGAAGCCGTCGCCACCCGCCGCTGACCCGCCTCGTGCGCAGGTGCTGTAGCGCGATGAACCCGCGCAACTGGGCGCACAGGTCGCTCTAGCCGGGGACGCCCCGTAGGTGCACGGCTCACCTACGGGGCGCGGGCAACGGATAGACCCCGCTCGAGGACGTCGTACGCCTCGGCAAGCAGCTCGAGCAGGTCGAGATCCTCTGTCCGGTCGAATGCTGCGACCACCGCGTCTGTGGCGGGTCCGTTACTCAGCCAGTCGACCAGTTCACCGAACGGCATCCACCCGTGGTCCCAATAGGAGTTCGTCGGAGTCAGTCGGCCATCCTCGATACGGCAACCGTGTATCACGAGCTCATGCAGATTCCGCACCGCCGGCGCTGAATCCAGCAACGCCCATTCCACGAGCCGGGCAGCGATCGTGGACTCGGCCGCACCAACCACGCACACTACGACAGCGATGCCAGGACCCGGATTCGCAGCGGCAAATGTGCTGCGCCACAACGCATCCACTACCTCGGCGACCGCGTCGGCCTGCGGCCACGAATCCCAGCCCGCCTGCCGAAGCTTGCTGTACACGACCTCCATGTCGGGCATCTGCGGATCGTCGGTATGGAGCAGTTGCAGGATGCGACCGGTCAGGTAACGCAGGTCCGCGACCGATCCGACTGTGTTCAACGCCCGGAAGGCAAAGCTGCCCAGCTCGGTTCCAGTGAGTTGGTGTCGCGGCGTGCTCAGCAGGACCGCATAGTCGGCCGGATTCCGGCAGCACGGACAGGCTTCGATCGCAGCGGGCGGACCTACTGGGGCGAAGGCGTCATCGAGCGCGACCAATGCTCCGGCGAGCGCCTGGTCGACTCCGATGTAGGTCAACTCCGATCGAGGCACCCACCCGTACTCGTGCCGAATCGACATTCCGGGCCATCCGCCGACATCGTCACGGTCGCCGACATAGTGGATGAACGCACGATCCGGATCGTCGATCCAGATCTCGAACGGTTCCCTCCGCCACCTGCACGGCACTCGTAGATCAACGGCCACCAGTCGCACAATACCGACGGTTCGGGCTGTCCACGATTCCTTTCCGCAGGCGGTGAGGGGCGGACGCTCAATCGGCAAATGCGTCTGTGAGGCGATCCGCGAGGGCGCGTAGCCGCGCGGTGAGTTCTGGCGAATCGTGTACGCGGAAAGGTACTCCCAGGGAGATCAGCTGGATGGCGAGCCAGGTGGGGTCGTCATCTCGGGTGGCGGTGTGGCGGCACGTGGTGTCGCTGTCGGCGTGCAGGGTGTCCGGTTCTTCGCCGAGGCGGCCCGCGATCCGGGCGTGTGGCGCTTCGATGGTGACGTCGACGTGGTATTCGGGGGTGGCCCAGTCGGTTCGGCGGCCTGCGACGTAGTCGGCCGCGTCGGCGGCGGGGAGGTCGCGTGGGGTGGTGCGGGCGCCGGTGGGCTGGGGGTTTTCGATGCGGTCGGCTCGGTAGCTGCGCCAGGCGTCCCGGTCCAGGTCGTAGGCGACGAGGTACCAGCGGCGGCCCGCGGCGACGACGCCGACGGGGTCGGTGTGGCGGTGGGATCGGGTGCCGGTGGCGTCGCGGTAGGTGAAGCGGAGGCGTTCCCGGTTGGTGACGGCGGCGGCCAGGGTGGTGAGGACCTCCGGGTCGACGGTGGGGCCATCGCCCGCGCGGACCGCGACCGCCGAACCGACCACGCGCACCCGCCTGCGCAGTTTCGCGGGCAGGACTTGCTCGAGCTTGGCCAAGGCCCGCACCGACGCGTCCTCGATGCCCGCAACCGCCTGTCCCGCAGCGACTCTCAACCCGACAGCGACCGCGACGGCCTCGTCCGCGTCGAGGATCAGCGGTGGCAGCGCGGAGCCCGCGGTGAGCCGGTACCCGCCGGCCGCCCCCATCGCGGCGACCACCGGATAGCCCAGCTCGCGCAGACGGTCGACGTCGCGTCGCACGGTCCGATCGGTGACGCCGAGCCGGTCGGCCAGCTCGCTGCCCGGCCACTCCCGTGGCATTTGCAGCAGGGAGAGCAAACGGAGCAGCCGGGCCGCGGTGTCGGTCATGTTCTCGATTCTGCCGCGTATCTAGGACCGAAACAGTCCTAGATGGCCGATAGCGTCGCAATCACACCGACAACGAGGAGTCCCGATGAGTACCATTCGCCCGTTCCGCATCGACATCCCCCAGGCCGACATCGACGACCTGCACGACCGGCTGACCAGGGCGCGCTGGGCGGCCCAGCTGCCGGGCGAGGGCTGGGAACGCGGCGTGCCCACCGAGTACCTGCGCGAGCTCGCCCGGTACTGGGCGAACGAATTCGATTGGCGCGCACAAGAAGCCGCGCTGAACACCTTCCCCCAGTTCATCACCGAAATCGACGGCCTCGACGTCCATTTCGTGCACGTACGCTCCCCCGAGCCCGACGCGGTGCCGCTGCTGCTCACCCATGGCTGGCCCAACTCGTTCGTCGAATTCACGCGCACCATCGGCCCGCTCACCGACCCGCGCGCACACGGACTCGATCCCGCGCTCGCCTTCGACGTGGTGATCCCGTCGGTCCCCGGATTCGCCTTCTCGGCGCCACCGCGCGACACCGGAATGACCACGGCACAGGTCGCCGGGATGTGGGCCACCCTCATGGACCGGCTCGGCTACGACCGCTACGGCGCCCAGGGCGGCGACCTCGGCGCCTACGTCGCGCCGGACCTGGCGCTGGCCGCCCCGGAACACGTGATCGGCGTGCACCTCGACGGCGGGATCGGCATGCCGACAGAGGCAGACGTACCCGCGATGTCGGCCGAGGACCGCGCGCAGTGGGCCGACATGCAGCAGTGGATGACCGGCGGCGTCGACCACCACGCCCTGTTGCGGGCGGCGCCGCACACGTTCGCGCTGGGCTGGAACGATTCACCGGTCGCGCTGCTCGCGTGGATGATGCAGAAGTTCCAGGAGTTCACGCCCATGGCCGAGCTCGCCGAAGACGTGATCGACCGTGACCACCTGCTCACCAACATCGCCCTGTACTGGTTCACCCAGACCACCGGCACCTCGTCGTGGCCGATGTACGACGGACTGCGCGACGGCGGTTTCGGCTGGCCCACCGATCAGAACCTGGTGCCGACCGGTGTCTACGGTGGCGGTTCACCGCTCATGCGCAAACTCGCCGACCACGGCAACAAGATCACCCACTGGCCGTCGGGAAATCCGGGCAACCATTTCGTCGCGATGGAGGAACCCGCCGCGCACGTCGCCGACATCCGGACCTTCTTCGCCGCGCTGATCTAGCGCTGACTCGCGTCCGGCACCCGGGGCGGACACGGGGTGCCGGGCGCGGTGACCAGCTCGAAATGCCACCACTCATTATCGAAAGTCCGGCAAAGCCCCCAGCGGTTGCCGTTGTCCTCCAGCCACTGCGCCCCCACCTGCGGGCCGACGTCGACGGCGTGCCCGGAGACGTGCGTGGACTCCTCGGGCGGCAGCACCCAGCGGCGCGCCTCGTCGGGGCTGCCGTAGGTGGCGAGGCCGTCCTGCCAGAGCCATTCCTGCTGCTCGTAGGTGCGATGGCCGGAGGTGATCGACAGCGGCACACCCTCGGCGTGGGCCTGCTGCTCGGCGAGGGTGTAGGCGACGGCGAGGGGCGGGTCGAGGCCTTCGGTGCCTGCGGCCGATTGGAACTGTTCGCGCGGCTCGGGTTGGGCGGCGGTGGTGCCGATGCCCATAGCGGTCACGGCCGCGGCGGCCGTCATCGTCACCAGGATCCGGTCGGCCACGCGGCCGAGCACAGTTTTCATAGGCGGATTCTATCGACCGGACCCGTCGCCGAGGCCACGGCGCCACTGCTCGATCGCCCGGCCGATCTCGGTCTGCGGGGGTTCGTCGTAGAGCCATTCGCGGGCCAGCTGATGCCAGTTGGCGGTGACGCGCAGCTGACCGAGGGTGGCGAAGGTGAACAGGTCGGCGCGGCGGGAGAACACGTGCTCGGGCGGCAACAGCTGTTTGTGCATGCCCTGGAAGTCGGACGCGCGCGGATCGACAGCGAGGAGCAGTGCGCCGGTGGCCAGTTCGGGGGTGATCGTGACTTCCTCGTCGAGCAGGTGCCAGCCGGTGGCTGCCCAGACGTAGGCCAGACTCTCCTCCACGGTGACCTCGGAATCGGGGTCGATGATCCCCCGGCCCAGCCACGCGGCGAACAGATCCTCGCCCCGGCCCTCCGCGGCCGCCCGTAGGACCGAACGCTCGAACTCGACGTGCGCCGGGTCCATCTCCTTGTAGAGGCCGAAGTCGACGAAGGCAAGTTTGCCGTCGGCGGCCAGCAGCACATTGCCCGGATGCGGGTCGCCACAGAACTCGTTGTCGGCGAACAGGCCGGCGATGTAGAAGCGGTAGATCAGCTCGCCGAGCCGGTCACGTTCGGCGGCTGGCAGCGTCTGGATGTGCGAAAAAGGGCGCCCTTCAACGAATTCCGTTACCAGCACATTGTGCGTGCAGAATTCCTCGATGCTGTCGGGCACGGTGATGAAGGGATGGCCACGATAACGCTGCGCGACCCGATGCTGGGTCTGGGCCTCGCGCTCGTAGTCGAGTTCACTGCGCAGATTGCTGGCGACCTCCTCCAGCACACCCGTATCGGCCATGCTCGGCAGCACCGTTCTGGCCATCTTGCCGAGGAACTCGAGATTGCTGATATCGGCGTGGACAGCACGGTCCACCCCGGGGTACTTCACCTTGACCGCGACGACCCGCCCGTCGTGCAGTCGCGCCCGGTGCACCTGGCCGATCGACGCCGCCGCGATCGACGTTTCGTCGAACTCGGCGAAGGTCTGTTCCAGTGGGCCGAGATCGTCCTCGATCACCTGCCGCATCGTCGGGAACGGCATCGCGGGCGCCCGGTCCTGCAGTGCCGCGAGCTGTGCACGGAACTGCTCGCGATGCGCTACGGGAACGAAGTCGAGATCGAGCACCGAGCCCATCTGCCCGAGCTTCATCGCCGAGCCCTTCATGCTCCCCAGCACCGCGACGATCTGCTGTGCCTTCATCATCGCCGACCGCTCGGCCAGCACCTCACGCGCCTCATCGGTGCGCCCGATCATCGACAGCCGCCGCCCGACCTCCCGCACCGCCTGCCCGGCCGCGAACTGCCCCAGCTTCGCACTGCGCGTCGCCCGCCCCCTGGGAAGTCCACCGCTCGCCAATCCACACCCCTGTCAGGCCCTGTACACCGTATGTCGTGCGTCACAGTACACCGGGGTGACAGCCGACGCCGGGCCCCCGGAACAGACGAACCCCCGGTGCCCGCCGAAGCGGACACCGGGGCATCGAAGCGGGCTACTACACGCGTTCCTTGGAACGAGTACGCACGCGCAGGGCGATGGGCTTGGAGGTTTCGGCGAAGAAGTCGTTGCCCTTGTCGTCGACGACGATGAAGGCGGGGAAGTCCTCCACGTCGATCTTCCAGACCGCTTCCATGCCGAGTTCGGCGTATTCGAGGACTTCGACGTTCTTGATGCAGTCCAGCGCCAGGCGAGCGGCGGGGCCGCCGATAGAGCCCAGGTAGAAACCGCCGTGATCGTTGCAGGCCTTGGTGACCTGAGCCGAACGGTTGCCCTTGGCCAGCATGACCATGGAGCCACCCGCGGCCTGGAACTGGTCGACGTAGGAGTCCATCCGGCCCGCGGTGGTGGGGCCGAAGGAGCCCGACGCGTAGCCCTCGGGAGTTTTGGCGGGGCCCGCGTAGTAGACGGCCATGTCGCGCAGATACTGCGGCATCGGCTCGCCCGCGTCGAGGCGTTCCTTGATCTTGGCGTGGGCGATGTCGCGGGCCACGACCAGGGGACCGGTCAGCGAAAGACGGGTCTTCACCGGGTATTTCGACAGTTCGGCACGGATCTCGTCCATCGGGCGGTTGAGATCGATCTTCACCACATCGCCACCGAGGATGTCGGCGGTCTGCTCCGGAAGATACTGGGCCGGTTCGGTTTCCAGCTGCTCCAGGAAGATGCCGTCCTTGGTGATCTTGGCAAGCGCCTGGCGATCGGCCGAGCAGGAGACGGCGATCGCGACGGGGCAGGACGCGCCGTGCCGGGGCAGGCGGACCACGCGCACGTCGTGGCAGAAGTACTTGCCGCCGAACTGCGCGCCGATGCCGAACTCACGGGTGAGCTGGAAGACCTCTTCCTCGAGCTCGACGTCACGGAACGCGTGACCGGTGATCGAGCCCTCGGTGGGCAGGTTGTCGAGGTAGTGCGCGGACGCGTACTTCGCTGTCTTCAAGGCGAATTCGGCACTGGTGCCACCGATCACCACGGCGAGGTGGTACGGCGGGCAGGCCGCGGTGCCGAGCGAGCGGATCTTCTCGTCGAGGAACTCGAGCATGCGCTCGGGGTTCAGGACGGCCTTGGTCTCCTGGTACAGGAACGACTTGTTGGCCGAACCGCCGCCCTTGGCCATGAACAGGAACTTGTACACCGGGTTGTCGGCGTCGCCCTCGGTCGAGTACAGCTCGATCTGGGCGGGCAGGTTGGTACCGGTGTTCTTCTCGTCCCACATGGTGATCGGGGCGAGCTGGGAGTAGCGCAGGTTCAGCTTGGTGTAGGCGTCGAAGATGCCGCGGCTGAGCCATTCGGCGTCGTCGACACCGGTGAGCACACCCTCGCTCTTCTTGCCCATCACGATCGCGGTGCCGGTGTCCTGGCACATCGGCAGCACGCCACCGGCGGAGATGTTGAGGTTCTTGAGCAGGTCGAGCGCGACGAAGCGGTCATTGCCCGAGGACTCCGGGTCGTCGATGATCTTGCGCAGCTGCCGCAGGTGCGCGGGGCGCAGGTAGTGGCTGATGTCGTGGATCGCCGTCTCGGTCAGCAGCCGCAGCGCCTCGGGCTCGACCTGCAAGAAGGTGCGCCCGTTGTGCTCGACGGTGCTGACCCCCTCGGTGGTGAGCAGGCGGTAGGGCGTCTCGTCGGCGCCGATGGGCAGCAGATCGGAATAGCGGAACTCCGGCGCGGTCACGGATCGCACTCCTTCGGGCAGGGCGGGCACCGCAACACTGCGGAGCACCAGGCAGGGCTGGTCACAAAGCAATCCGCAGCCTATCCACCACCCATACCCGCACGGTGGTTAGGCAACCCTATGTGAGGTTCCCGACCGACCCTAACCAATGTCGAGGTTGCACGTTCAACCCAAACGGTGCTACCCATTCTCCGGGCGGTGGCGGGCGTGCGCCGTTCAATCCGAAGCCTGCACCTTCAGAATCTGGAGCTCGATCGTGACCGATCCACAGTGGCTCGATGATGTCGAAATGCGTGCCTGGCTGGGCTATGTCCGGACCCGCGACCTGATCGCCGCGGCGATCGGACGTGACGCAGGCCGGGCAGCGAACCTGAGCTATGTCGAATATTCCGTGATGGTCTACCTAGCCGACGCACCAGGCCAGCGGCTCACCTTCGCCGATCTGGCCTGCGCGCTCGAATGGTCGCAGAGCAGGCTCTCGCACCAGATCACCCGCATGCAGAAGCGCGGCCTGGTCTCACGCGAGACGATGCCGCACGACCAGCGCCGCACGGTGGCGAAGCTGACCCCGACCGGCGGGCAACTGCTCACCACGGCCGCGCCCGCCCATGTGCGCAGCGTGCGCAAACACATGATCGACGTGCTGGATCGCGACCAGCTCGCCACCCTCGCGGAGATCTACGACGTGCTCGTCGACCATCACCGCGGCGCGAACGCGGCCGAACCGGTCGGCCGGCTGCAGCCCGCCGCGCCCGGCGAGGACTAGGACCCGCCGCTGCCGCTGCCACCCCCGCCGGAGGAGTCGGGGCGGGCATTGCCCAGACCACCGCGCGCGACGCTGCCGCCCTTGGCAGGCGCACCGCGGTCGAAGACCTCGCCGCTGGTCGGGCGCAGGAAACTGCCCGCGGCGAGAGCGACGGCGACGCCGATCGCCGGGTACACGAAGGTGTCGGTGTGCTGGTACCAGAACCGCTTGTAGTTGGTGTCGGCGCTGTCGCACTGTTCGTCGGCCACGCGGACGTTGGTCGTCTTGTCCACGCAGACACCGACAGCCGCCGGTTTGGCGGCGGCCGAGGTGGTCGTGGGCACCCGGGAAGTGGTGGTCGGGGGTTTCGAGGTGGTCGTGAGTGTGGTCGACGCCGCGCGCGGTGCCGGTTTCGGTGTGGCGGTGCCACATCCGGCCGAGACCAGTGCCACCGCCACGACGGCGGGCAGCGTGTAGGACACGCTGCGCGACATCATGATTCGACTACGCGAACCCTCGATATCCGAAACCACACTCACGAATTCCCCCTCTGACGGTGATGCCCAACCGCCGATACTATCCAGCCGCGGCGCCGCTGACGACCGTTCCGTTGGACGCGAAATCCCGGTTGCCGGAATCCTTTTGCCCCGTACCGACCCCCAGCGCGCGTTCGAAGCCGGCGGGAACGATGATGTCGTCGCGGGTCAGGTCGGAGATCGAGGTCTTGCGCAGACCCAGCAACGCGGAATCGATTCCGCCACGCAGGATGTCGAGAACGTTCTCGACGCCGGCCTGCCCGTTGGCCGCCAGACCCCACAGGGAGGCGCGCCCGATCAGCACCGCACGCGCACCGAGCGCCACCGCCTTCACGACATCGCTGCCGCGCCGGATGCCGCCGTCGAGGAGCACCTCGATCTGGTCGCCGACCGCATCGGCGAGCACCGGCAGTGCCCGGATGGCGGCGGGGGTGCCGTCGAGATTGTTGCCGCCGTGGTTGGACACCGAGATGCCTGCCACGCCCGCGTCGACGGCGCGCAGGGCGTCGTCGACGCGCATCACGCCCTTGAGCAGTACCGGCCCGTCCCACTGCTCGCAGATCCAGGCGACATCGTCCCAGTCGGGTGCCGGTGTCTGCATCCATTCGCCGTAGGCGCCGAAGAACCCGGGTGCCGCGCCGCCGCCGACCGCCATATTGGGCGCGGTGAGGTCGGGGATGCTGCCCGAGCGCAGGTATGTCGCGAGCCAGCGTGGGCGCGCGAGGGTCTGCGGCGCGAACTTCATCATCGTGCGCAGGTTCAGCGATTCCGGGATCACCGGGCTGCCCCAGTCGCGGCCGTGCGAGAACGACCAGTCCAGGGTGAGGATCAGGCCAACCGCGCCGGCTTTCTTGGCCCTGGCCATCCGCTCGAGGATCTGGTCCTTGTTGCCGCACCAGTACAGCTGGAACAGGGTCGCCGGGTTGGCGGCGAGCACCTCCTCGACGGGCTTGCTCGCGAAAGAGCTTAGCCCCATGGCGATTCCGCGTGCCGCCGCGGCGCGCGCGACGGCGACCTCACCGTCGGGGTGCACCGCCTGCACGCCGGTCGGCGAGATCAGCACCGGCATGGACACCTGCTGACCGAGCACCGTGGTCGATTGGTCACGGTCGCCGATCGGGCCCGCGCAGTGCGGGGCGAAACCGAGTTCGGTGAACGCGGTCTGGTTGTCTTCGATGGTCTGTCCGCGTTCCGAACCGGCGATCAGCGCGCCGTACACCGACTTCGGCAGACGCTTGCGGGCGCGCCGCTGCGCCTCGGCAACGGTCTCGAACCAGGGATTCATCGGGGTCCTTCCTCATGATCCTGCGGCCACCATCGGCGCAGGTCTTCCAGCAATGCGGTAGTGGCGACCCGCAGCAGGCCGGTGCCTTCGCAGGCACTCGATCCGGTCGGGTCGCCGAGGATTCCATTGGGGCTGACCGCCCGCACTCCGCCCGCGCGCAGCAGCGGCAGCAGTTCGGTCAGCGGGCGGCAGTCCCCCGGTTCGGCCAGTTCGGTGCGCACCAGGTCGGGGCTCAGCGCGAGCTGGATCGAGGTCTCGGTGCGCCCGGCGTGCGGGTCGCCGCCGTAGCCGGGCGAGAACACCCGAACGTCGCGCGACTCCGACCGCAACAAGGCGACGGCTCGGCGCAGGGCTTCCACATTGCCGCCGTGCCCGTTGACCAGCACGATCCGCGAGAACGTGTCCGTCGCGGAGCGACACAGTTCGACGACGAGCAGTTCCAGCGCCGCCTGTCCGATCGACAAGGTGCCCGCGAACCCCGCGTGCTCGCCACTGGCCCCGTAGGCCACGGCGGGCGCGATGAGCACGTCGGAGCGCTCGGCCGCGACCAGGCGGCACACCGCCGACGCGATGTCGCTGTCGGTCGAGAGCGGCAGGTGCGGGCCGTGCTGCTCGGTCGCGCCGAGCGGAATGACCATGATCACTCCCGCGGCGGCGCGCACACCTGCCTCGGGCGATGTGAGGTGCGCCACGAACATGGCGCCAACATTAACGTCAGTCACTGACATAATCAATAGCTCGTGCAGGTCGAAAGCTCGCCGAGTCCCTATCCTGTATCCATGTCCGCCCCGCCGCCGCGCGCCCCGATGTCGATTCCGAAGCAATCGGGGCACCGCGGGCGCCCGCCGCGCACCACCCGTCGCGAGCTCGAGGTGATCGCGATGAAACTGTTCGCCGAGCACGGATTCGACGACGTCACCGTCGAACGCATCGCCGCCGAGGCAGGGGTGAGCGAGCGCACCTTCTTCCGCTACTTCCCCAGCAAGGCCGAGGTGCTGTGGCACCAGTTCGACAACGAGGTCGACGACCTTCGCGCCGCGTTCGCCGCCGTGCCGAGCGAGGAGCCGATGATGGCGGCGGTGCGCCGAATCGTGGTGGCGGCCAACAGATATCGCGCCGAGGACATCCCCGAATTGCGCACCAGGATGCGGCTGGTCTCCGGGGTACCCGCACTTTCGGCGGGCGCGGGGGCGCACTACGACGCGTGGGAACACGCCGTCGGCGAGTTCGCCGCGAGCCGCCTCGGCGCTAGCGCGGGCGACCTGATTCCCCTCGCCATCGGGCGCTCCACCCTGGCCGCCGCGCGTGCCGCGTTCGATGCCTGGCTCGAGCGCGGCGATACCGATCTCACCGTGTATCTGGACCGGGCACTGCGCGCACTGGAACGCGGGTTCGCCCCGGAATAGCCGAGCGCGCCACGTTTGGGCAGCACCACCGAGGGGGTATGAGTAGGCTCAGGCTCAACGCGCACTGTGCGCACCGAGAACGTCCGTCGTCGAAAGGGGCAGGGGTTTCCATGTCCGAGGTGTCCACGAGTCTTTCGGCGGATTCGCTGCCGGTGCAGCCGCTCGACAATCTGCTCCCGCAGCTGGTCGAGCACCTGCGGCAGAACCGCACCGGGCTGCGGGAAGAGTGGGCACGGCGCATCACCGAGGCCGAACTGCTGACCGCGATGACCCCGGAGGAGATCTTCTCCGAGGCGACGTCGATGTACGACAACTACGTCGAGGTGCTCGTCACCGGTAGCGTCGAGGCACTGCAGGCCTACGCCCGCGACCTGTCCGAGCGCATCATTCCGCGAGGCGTCGAGACCGACGAGGTCATCGGCATCGTGCTGCTGCTGCGCGATGTGCTGGCACGCAGCCTCTTCGAGAAGTACCAGTCCAACTTCGAGCTGCTCAATCGCGTGCTCGACGCCTACGAACCGGCCGCCAACCGCATCGCCAACACCGTGGCCGTGTCGTTCGTGCAGGAGCGCGAGCGCGTCATCAGCCGCCAGCAAGAGGCCATCCGCGAGCTGTCCACCCCGGTGTTGCAGGTCCGCGAGCAGCTGCTCATCCTGCCGATCATCGGTGTGCTCGACTCCCAGCGCGCCCGCCAGCTCACCGAGCAGCTGCTGCGCGCCATCCGCGCCAATCGCGCCAAGGTGGTCGTCATCGACATCACCGGTGTGCCCGCGATCGACTCCGTGGTGGCCAACCACCTCGTGCAGACCGTCGACGCGTCCGGCCTGATGGGCGCCAGCGTGATCATCACCGGCCTGTCCTCGGAGATCGCGCTGACCCTGGTGACCATCGGCCTCGATCTGTCCAAGATGAACGCGGTCGGCGACCTGCAGGGCGGTATCGAAGAGGCCGAACGTCTGCTCGGGTACGAGGTCTCGCGAGTCACCGAACGCTTGAGCGAGCGGGACGGGCGCTGACCAAGCCACCATGCCGGTACCTATTCTCAAGCAGGGCACGTACCTGATCGCGTCGGTGCAGTCGGCGTTGACCGATGCCGACACCGAACGGTTGCAGGACGACCTGATGAAGCAGGTCAGTCGCTACCGCGCGACCGGCATCATCGTCGATGTCACAGCCATCGACGTGATGGACTCCTTCGCCGCGCGCTCGTTGCGCACCATCGCGCACATGACCCAGTTGCGCGGCGCGGAAACCGTCATCGTCGGGCTGCAGCCCGAAGTCGCCTTCGCCATGGTCCAGCTGGGCCTTACATTCGAAGACATGCACACCGCGCTGGATCTCGAGGAAGGCCTCTCCTGGCTGAATCGGCACCCGCGGCGACGAGACGGTCGCGACAGTGGCCGCTGAGCAGGTGGCGATCGCGGTCAAGGTGTCCGAGGACATCGTCACCGCCCGGCAGGCCGGGAGCGAGTTGGCCGGTGACCTCGGTTTCACCCTCACCGACCGCACCATGATCTCCACCGCCATCTCCGAAATCGCCCGCAACATCACCAGTTACGCGGGCAGCGGCGAGATCAGGCTGCTCATCGATTTGCGCGAAGGTCGCCGCGCACTCGTCATCCAGGCCGAGGACCAGGGCCCCGGCATCCGTGACATTCCCCGCGCGCTGGAAGACGGCTATTCCACCGGCCGCGGACTCGGACTCGGACTGCCCGGCGCGCGCAGGCTGATGGACCGCCTCACCATCGATTCCGCCCCGGGCCGCGGGACGTTGATCGAGATGTGGAAGTGGGTACCCGACGTTGCATGAGGACGGGATCATCGGGCGCATGGAGTGGTCGACGGCCGGCCGGGCACTGCCCGGTCAGGACGTCTCCGGTGACCGCGCGCTCGTCCTCGACACCGGCGCGGGCGTGCTGTTCGCGGTGCTCGACGGGCTCGGTCACGGTGCGCCCGCGGCCGAGGCGGCCGATCGCGCGACGCACATCCTCACCGAGAACTGCGGCGAACCGCTGGACGTGCTGATGGTGCTCTGTCATCGCGCGATGGTCGAAACCCGTGGTGCCGCGGTGTCGTTGGCGCTGATCGAACCGGGCGAGACGCTGCAATGGCTCGGTGTCGGCAATGTCGATTCGCGACTGCTCACCCTCGGTCCGGCCGGTCCGGAGCTGCGGGCGACGATGCTGCTCACCGGCGGCATCGTCGGGTATCGGTTGCCCTCGCACCTGCAGCCGCAGACACTGCCGATCCGCCCCGGCGATCTGCTGCTGATGGCCACCGACGGGATCGTCGCGGTCGGCCCGGAATCACTGGACCTGGCCAAACCCGCCACCGCCATCGCGGGCGATCTCCTCGCGCGCGACGCGAAGGACACCGACGACGCCCTGGTGCTCGCGGCGCGTTTCCGTGGGCCCTGCCCGTGAGGCCGCGACACCGCGGCCTGTTCCCACAGACCTGGCCGATAAGAGGTTGCCGATGAGCGCTGTCCTGGTCGCATTTCTCGACGACTACTCGGTGGCCATGCGCCGCCACGTCGCCGCGCCAGGCCAGGCCGGCCTCTCGCAGGGATACGACCTCGGGCGGCGGGCCCTCGTCGAGGGCATCAGCCTGCTCGATCTCACCGAGCACCATTTCCGGACCGTTGCCGAGGACGCCGAAACGCAGGCCGATCCGCGCCGCGCCGAGGTGGCACTGGAATTCCTGCTGCAGACCATGGCGGCCCTCGACATCGCCACCCGCGGCTATCTCGACGGCACCCGCCGCTACGAGCAACAGCGTTCCCGCGCGGAGGATCTCGAAGGCCGCGACGCGTTTCGCACCGCGCTGGTCGAATCGTTGCAGGACGGGTTCTTCGTCGCCGACGACCACGGCACCATCGTCGAGGTGAACTCCGCGTTCGGGGTGCTCACCGGATACGGCGCAGGCGAGGTGCCGTTCGGGCTACCGCATCCGTGGGCACTGACCGATCGCGCCGGCTATCCCCAGATCGGCACGGAGGCATCGCGATTCGTGATGCCGATTCGTCATCGCGACGGCCGGGAACGCTGGCTGGCGGTGAGCGCGAGCTCGCTGGTGAAGCAGGAGAACGACGAACAGATCTTCGTCGGCACCGTGCGCGATGTGACCGCCGAACACGACGCACAGGCCCGCGACCAGGCGGCCTCCCGCCTGGCCACCGCCGTCGGCGCGGCGACGAGCATGGTGGAGGTCCTCGCGGTCGGACTCGACGAACTGCGCCGGACCATGGGCGCCGAGACCGCCCTGGTGGCGATCTGGCCGAGCCGGACCGGGCGCCCCGATGTCTTCTCCTGCGGAGTGACACCGACGAGCAGGGAAGAAGCGGATCCCGAACCCGAAACCACCGGCATCGCACCGCAATTCACCGTCACGCCGATGCGGCAGAGCGGCCCGCGCGCGGACGGCCCCGTCGTGCTCGACGACGACACCCAGGCCCTGCTCGACCGCTCGCGCAGGCAATCCGCCCGTGGGCTCTCGGCCATCACCGGTGACGAGGGCGGGGTCGACGCGGTCGTCGCACCGCTCGGCGAGACCGGTGACGCGGCGCTGTGGGTGCGCTTCGGTGCCCCACGCGCGGTGAGCGCCGCCGACTGGGCGCTGTACTCACTGCTCGTCGGTCATCTCAGCGTCGCACTGCAGCGCGCCCGCAACTTCGATCAGGCCCGCGCCACCTCGCTCACCCTGCAGCGGGCGATGCTCGGACCGATCGAACTGCCGCCCCGGTTCTCGGTGCACTACGAACCCGCCCTGCCACCGTTGGAGATCGGCGGCGACTGGTACGACGTGGTGCCGTTGCGCGACGGCACCATCGGTGTGGTCGTCGGCGACTGTGTCGGCCGTGGTCTGTCCGCGGCCGTGGTGATGGGCCAATTGCGTACCGCGGCAAGGGCTCTGCTGCTGCGCGGCGCCGGACCGGCGCAGTTGCTCGCCGAACTGGACGCCGTGGCCTCCCGGATCCCGGGCGCCATGTGTACGACGGTGTGCGCGGCCGTGCTCGATCCCGAGCGCGGGATGGTGCGGTACTCGAACGCGGGCCACATGCCGCCGGTGCTCGCACCGCCCGGCGGGCCGGGCCGGATCCTCGAAGGCGGACGCGCGGTCCCCCTGGCCACCTTCGACACCCCACGCAGGCCCGAAGCCACTACGGCGCTCCCCCCTGGCGCGACCTTGGTGCTGTTCACCGACGGCCTCGTCGAGCAACGCGGATACGACATCGCCGAGGGCTTCGTCAAGATCGCCGAGGTGCTCAGTGAGACCGGTGCCGCGCTCCCCCGCGATGTCGCCGACGCGGTGCTGTCGCGGCTGTGCCCGCCCGCGGGCTACGACGACGACGTCGCCATGGTCGTCTACCGGCAGCCCCCGGAGCCGCTGCGGCTCGACTTCCCCGCTGCCGCAGCCGAATTGGCCGGTGTGCGCCGTGGCCTCTACCGCTGGTTCGCCACCGCCGCGGTCCCGCACGACCTGGCCGCCGACCTCGTCGCCGCGGCCAACGAGGCCTGCAGCAACAGCGTCGAACACGCCTACCGCGACACCGAACCCGGCCGCGTCAGCCTCACGGCCCGCTGCGACGGCGACCGGGTGGTGCTCGAGATCGCCGACAACGGCAACTGGATCCCCACTCCCACCGACCCCGGCTATCGCGGTCGCGGAGTGGAGATGATGCGGGTACTCACCGAGGATCTCACCTTCGACCACGACGAGAACGGCACCCGGGTTCGCATGTGGGTGACCCTGCCGTCGATCACCTTCCCCACCGCGAACCCGCTGCGCGCCTCCTCACGGCCGCCGACCGTCAGCTCCCGGCAGAATTCATTCTGACCGGGTCGTCTCGTAGGCCTCGACGTCGAAGCTCTGCAACATCCGCCGGAACCGGAAGCTGAAGTCCGGCCACAGGGTGGCGTTGTGGCCGTTCTCGTCGACGAACCAGCTGGTGCAGTCGCCCGCGTTCCAGACGGTGCCGTCGAACTTCTCCTGCAGGTCCCGGTTGTAGGCGGTCTGCGCGTCCTCGCGCACCTCGACTGTTCGCAGGCCACTGGCATCCATCGTCGTGATCGCGTCGATGATGTAGTTGATCTGCGCTTCGATGGTGAAGATCGCCGAGGTGTAGCTCAGTGCCGAGTTCGGGCCGATCATCAGGAACATATTCGGGAAGTTCGCGATGGTCGTGCCCTTGTACACGCTCAGTCCCCCGGCGCCGAAAACCTCCGACAGGGTGCGCCCGTCCCGCCCGCTGATCAGGTCGTAGGTCGGCGAGTCGGCGATCCGGAACCCCGTCGCCAGTACGACGGCGTCGACTTCGCGCTCGGTGCCGTCGTTGGCGACGATCGACTGTTCGCGGAACTCGGCGATGCCGTCGGCGACGACCTCGACATTGTCGCGAGCCAGTGCCGGGTAGTACACGTTCGAGATCAGCATTCGCTTGCATCCGAGGCGATAGCCGGGGGTAAGTGTGCGACGCAGCTTCCGGTCCCGGATCACCCACCACATCTTCAAACGCGCACCACGCGCGAAGAAGTCGGCGAACGGCGGGTACTTGGACTGCCAGAGCACGAAAGACTCACGCACCCAGTACACGCCGATCCGCGCCAGCCGCTGAGCACCAGGAACCCGCCGGTAGTACAGGCGTTCCAGCCGGCTGTACTTGCGTCCCATCCGCGGCAGCACCCAGGGCGCGCTGCGCTGGTACAGGTCCAGCCGGGCGACCTCACCCGCGATGGACGGCACGATCTGGATGGCGGACGCGCCGGTACCGACGACCGCCACCCGCTTGCCCGCGAGCTCGAACTCGTGGTCCCAGCGCGCGGAATGGAAGATCGGGCCACGAAAGGTGTTGATGCCCTTGATATCGGGCAGATTCGGAGCGCTCAGCGGACCGGCGGCCGACACCGTGATGTCGGCGGTGTAGGCGCCGCGGCTGGTCCGGATCTCCCACCGCGCGGTGTCGTTGTTCCACCGCGCGTCGGTGACCTCGCAATCGAGGACGATCGAATCGCGGACGCCTTCCCGGTCCACCACATCCTGGACGTACCGCTGAATCTGCGGCTGCGTCGAGAACGAATGCGTCCAGTCCGGATTGGGGGCGAACGAATACGAATACAGCTGCGACGGTACATCGCACCCGGCACCGGGATAGGTGTTGTCGCGCCAGGTTCCGCCGACATCACCGGCACGCTCGAAGACGACGAAGTCGGTGATCCCCAACTGGCGCAGTCTAACAGCCACACCCAGCCCGGCGAAACCGGCGCCGATGATCGCGACGCGGGTGTGGCGCGCCGACGTTGCGGTCACAGTGTCTTCGTCGTGGTGTCGTAGGCGTCGATGTCGAACTTCCGCACCATGCGCCGATATCTGAAGCTGAAGTCGGGCCACAGCGCGGAGTTGTTGCCGTGCTTGTCGAGGAACCAGCTGGTGCAGCCGCCGTTGACCCACACGGTGCGGGCCATCTTCGGCGCCAGCTGCCGGTTGTATTCGACCTGCGCGTCCAGGCGCACCTCGAACGACTGCAGGTTCCGCTGCTCCATGGTGGTGATGGCGTCGACGATGTAGTTGATCTGGGATTCGATGATGTAGATCAGCGAGGTGTAGTTCAACCCGGAGTTGGCGCCGAGCATGAAGAAGATGTTCGGGAAGTTCGCGACGGTCGTGCCCTTGTACATCTGGTAGCCCTCGGCATCGGCTGCCTCGGACACGGTCCGGCCGTCGCGACCGGTGTAGAGGTTGAACGTCGGCGAATCGGCGACATGGAAGCCGGTGGCCAGCACGATGGCGTCCACCTCCCGCTCCGTGCCGTCCTCGGACACGATCGAACCGCTGCGGACCTCGGCGATGCCGTCGGTGACGACGTCGACGTTGTCGCGATCGAGCGCACCGTAGAACTTGTTCGACACGAGCATGCGCTTGCACCCGATGCGATGCTCGGGCAACACTTTTCGCCGCAGCTCCGGGTCACGGATCTCGAAGCGCATCTTGAACCGCCCGACCGTTTCCAGCACGATGCCGGTCCACGGATACTTCACCTGGGTGATCACGAACAACTCGCGCGTGGTGTAGATCAGCGCCCGCATCAACCGTTGCAGACCCGGAATGTGCTTGAAGGCGAAGCGTTCCGGCGCCAGGTAGGGCCGCGAGATCTGCGGCATCACCCAGGTGGCGGTGCGCTGGTAGACGTCGAGGTGCTCCACCTCGGGCGCGATCGACGGGACGATCTGCACCGCCGAGGATCCGGTGCCGATGACGGCGACCTTCTTGCCGGCCAGCGTAGCGTCGTGGTTCCAGCGCGCGGAGTGGAAGATCTCGCCCTCGAAGCTCGAGATGCCCTTGATATCGGGAAGATTCGGCTCGGCGAGCACACCCGCGGCCGACACGATGAAGTCGGCGGTGAAGGTGCCCTTGCTGGTCTCGATATCCCACCGGCCGTCGGCATCGTTCCAGCGGGCCGCGGTCATCGCACAGTCGAAGATGTGCTTGTCGCGAACGCCGTAGCGTTCGGACACGGTGCGCAGGTACTGCTCGATCTCCGGCTGCGGCGAGAACGACCGGGACCAGTCGGGATTGAGCGCGAACGAATACGAGTACAGATGCGAGGGAACATCGCAGCCCGCACCGGGGTAGGTGTTGTCGCGCCAGGTACCGCCGACGTCGGGGCCACGTTCGATGACCACGAAGTCGGACAGGCCACGCTGGCTCAGCCGGATGGCGGTGCCGAGGCCGGAGAGCCCGCTGCCCACGATCATGACCTGGACGTGGCGGGTGTCGTTACTGCTCATGGGGCGACCTCAGCGGGATTCGTAGATGCGTTTGTGACCGGAGACGGCGGCCAGCCGGTACGGGCGCCGCGTTTCCTCGACCATGGCGTGGTACGCGCCGTCGCTGGGCGAGGTGGCCTCGTGCAGTTCCCGGTAGCGCTCGTAGCCGAGCAGCTCACGCGAGCCGATGGCCGCCTGGTTCGCCGCGGTCCGCAGGTGTTCGCGGTAGCCGGGCACCACTGTGCCGCTGAAGAATTCGGCGACACTGCCCGACCCGTAGCTGATCATGGCCAGCGCCTTGCCGGTGAGGTCGTCGGCGTGATCGAGCAGCGAGGCGAGGCCGAGGTAGAGCGAGGCGGTGTAGCTGTTGCCGACCGTGCGGTTGTAGGTGGTCGTACTGCCGATGGCGGCCTCGATCGCATCGGCGTCGGCGGTGTGGCCCTGGCTTTCGAGCAGGTGGCGGTGTGCCTTGTAGGCCATCTTGGTGAAGGGCTGGTGGTAGCAGAACGCGGCGAACTCACCCAGTTCGCGGCCACCCTGGCGGCGGTAGTCGGTCCACGCCTCCTGGGCGGCCTTCTGGTAGGCGTTGACCGAGGTCTTGCCGTCCACGATGGCCTCGGTGCGGTAGTTCGGGCGCCAGAAGTCCATGATGTCGGCGCTGTAGAGGCCCGACACCGGGTCGAGCGCCAGGATCGCCGGGTCCGCGGTGACGAGCATCGCGACGGCGGCGGCGCCCTGGGTCGGCTCCCCCGGGGTGTCGAGTTCGTACTTGGCGATGTCGGCGGCGATGACCAGCACGCGCTGCGACGGGTCGCGGGCGATCAGGCCCGCCGCGAACTGCAGCCCGGCGGTGCCGCCGTAGCAGGCCTGCTTGAGCTCGACGACGCGGGCGGCATTGGGCAGCCCGATCAGCGAATGCAGGTACAGCGCAGCGGCTTTGGACTGGTCGACACCGGTTTCGGTGGCCAGCAGCACGGTGCGGATATTGTCGGTGCCGTGCCGTTCCAGGATCGGCTTGGCGGCGGCCGCGGCGATGGTGACGATGTCCTCGTCGGCGGCGGCGACGCTCATCTTCTCCTGGCCGATGCCGAGGTAGAACTTGTCGCGGTCCACCCCGAGTCGCTCGGCGAGGACAGCGTGATCGAGAGCGTAGTGGGTGGTGGCGAACGAAAGGTCGTGGATACCGACCGGCGTAGTTGTCATCGTGGGATTCCGTTGCTCGTGGTGGACCGCTCGAACTGGGTATGTGCGCGCATCAATTCACCGCGATTGGTCTGTGCCGCCATCAACGACAGCTCCCCACACAACACGGTGGCCGCCCCGATCACCGCGAGGCGTCGGGCGTTCTCGCCGGGCTGCCGGTCTTCGCGGCACCCCAGCCGTTCCAGGTTCTCGTCGACGAAACTCGCGTGCTTGCCGTTGCCGACCGTGCCCACGATCAGGTTGGGCAGGGTGCACGAGAAGTAGAGGTCACCGTCGCGATCCTCGGCATGGGTGATGCCCTGGGATCCTTCGACGATATTGGCGGCGTCCTGACCGGTCGCCAGGTAGTACGCGAGCAGCATGTTGGCGTAATGCGCGTTGGCGGAACGGATTCCACCCGCCAGCAGGGTACCGATCAGGTTCTTGCGGATATTGAGCTGCACCACCTGCGCCGCGGTGGTGTGCAGCCGCTGCTCGACCACCTCGCGGGGAACGAGCAGTTCGGTGATCACGTTCTTGCCGCGACCGAGAATGCCGTTGACCGCCGTGGCCTTCTTGTCGGTGCAGTAATTGCCCGAGATCGAGCCGTAGCGCACCCCGGGCATGGTCGACAGGATGTGATCCATCAAGTGATCGCTGGCCAGGGTTGCCATGTTGTGGCCCGAGGCGTCACCGGTGGTGAACTCGAAGCGCAGGAACAGCAGGTTGCCCGCGATCTGGTGGTGCAGGTCGATGAGCCGGGCGAAACGGCTGCTGCCCGAGACCACCTCCTGGAGCTCGGCCATGCGGCCTTCTAACTGCTGAACCGTGGTGTAGGCGGTGTAGGCGTCGTCGGCTTCCAGCAGGATCGAGCGGGTCATCCGCTCGTCGATCAGCGTCGCGACGATGCCCTTCTCGGCCAGGGTGCTGATCCGCGCGCCGCGTCCGACCGAGGGCCACAGCGGGGTTTCGTAGGTGGCGAGGGGAACGTCGACGGCATCGTCGACGACGTTTCCGGTAATACGCACAGGTCCCACCCATTGCAGCGGCACCGCCGCGTACGACATGTCATTCATGGGTGACTCCTTCTCGATTTTCGGATTCACGCCACCAGGGGCTCCGGTGGGCAAGTGCTGCGGCGTCGATACCGCGAAGCAGGCAGAAGCTCGCGACATCGCCGGTGATGAGCAGGTCGGCGCCGACCAGATCCGCTGGGGTGCGGGCGCCGAGGACGGTGAGAATCGTGCGCAGTTGGTCGAGCCAGGTCCCGATCTTGTCCACCAGGGCGGCGGTATCCTGGCTCACCAGGGTTTCCAGGAACGCGCCTGCGACGCCGGTCGCGTTGGCGCCGAGCGCGAGTGCGCGCGCGATGTCCAGTGGCGAGCGGATGCCGCCGGAGGCGGCGATATCGATGCCGGGGATGTCGGCGCAGTCGAGCAGGCAGTTCGGGGTGGACTGGCCCCAGCTCTCGATGAACCCGAAATCGCCGCCGACGCGCCGATCGTTCTCGATACGAGCGAAATTGGTGCCACCGCGGCCGCCGACGTCGGCCACCGACACGCCCGCGTCCCGCAACCAGGTGACGGTCTGCCTGCTCAGTCCGAACCCGACTTCCTTGACGAAGACCGGCACGGCGGTGTCGGCGACGATGCGCTCGATCTGGCGCGGCCACGACCCGAACGAGCGGTCACCCTCTGGCATGACCACTTCTTGCACGGCGTTGAGGTGGATCTGCAGCGCGTCGGCCTCGAGGAGGTCGATGGCGCTGCGCACCTGGTCGACGGTCGCGTTCGCATTCACATTGGCCATCACGAATCCGTGCGGATTCTCCTGCCGCAGCACGCGATAGGTGCCCGCGACCGCCGGGTCACGGAAGTAGGCGCTCATCGATCCGGAGGCGATGGGGATTCCGGTCTCGCGGGCGGCGATGGCGAGTTGGCGGTTGATCTCGCCGGTCTTGGTGCTGCCACCGGTCATCGCGTTGACGAACAGTGGTGTTTCCCACTGCTTTCCGGCGACATCCACCGCGAGGGAGACCTCTTCGGCGTCGATGCCCGCGAGGGCGTGATGAACGAACGTGACGGAGTCGAAGTCACTGACCCCGGTGGCCTGGCGTTGGTGGTTCACCGCGTGGCGGACGTGGTCGTCCTTGCGATCGGCGATCATCGGTGGTCCCCTTCGACTGGGTGGGTCCGCAGGGGCAGCGGGCGGATTCCGGCGCTGATCCAGCGGCCGGTGAGTTCGGCGATCGCGGCGGGCCGGGTGCGCTCGATGAGCGCGATCCCGCAGTCACCACCACCGGCGCCCGAGGGCTTCGCCGCCGCGCCGACCGCAGCACCCGCCTCACACAGCGCGTGCAGACGTGGCGTCATGATGCCGAGGCCCGAATTGGCGTCGAGGTCGACGAGTAGTGTTCGCGCACTGTCGATTTCGACTCGCATGGCCCGGGGGTCGTCGGCCTCGATGGCGGCGACGAGTCGTTCGACGCAGTCGTTGCTGTGCGCCCGGAAGGTGCTGCGGTCACCGTCGAGTCCGGCGACCAGTGCCGGTGTGGAGGCCGGGTTTCCGGTCCAGCCGACCTGCACGGTGAGCTCGGTCGGGGTGGGCAGCGGGCGGACCGACAGGCCAGGCCACGGTGAGCGCAGGGCTGCCTCGACGCCGTCGCGGGCGAGCGAGGCAGCCACCTGCGCGCGGTCCGGGGACCGGTAGGCGAGCCAGCCACCCCAGGTGCTCACGGCGATATCGCCACCCGAGGCACGCGGGTTGACCGCGATCGTGGCGAGCATGGCCAGTCGGTACCGGTCCATGGGATCGAGGCCGAGGGCGAAGTACTGCCCGAGGGCGGCGACGGTCGCCACCGTGACGGCCGCGCTGGAACCCAAGCCGAACTTGCGACCGTCGGCGTCACCGAGGTCTGCGGTGACGCTCAGACGGAACGAAGAGACGGGGATCGCACGTTCCACGAGCAGCCGATGCACGATCGACACTGCCGCGAAAACGTAGGAAAACGCCGCTGGCACAACAGCATCGGGAGTGGGCACCAATTCGTCACCGTGACGCCCGCACGACAGCGTGATGCCGCCGTCCAGATCCGAATGCAGGGTGGTGTCCTCGCCCGGATCCGCCGCTGTCACCGTGGCGGTCGCGTAGCGGTCGACCGCCGTGAGCACCGCGAGGTGTCCCGGCTCGACCACGGCGTACTCACCGGCGATGAAGAGCTTGCCCGGTGCGCGACAACTGATCATCGATCGCCGCCCGCCGCAGGAGCCGCCGACGTCGTCAAGGACACGCCGGGACCGATGTGCGCGGTCCTGGTGGTGACGAAGTCGCCGAGGCCGTCCAGGACGGCGTTGACCTGTGGTGCGTCGGCGCGGGTGCACAGCACCTTGACATTCGGGCCCGCATCGATCGTGGCATACGCCATGATCCCCTCGGCACGCAGCGCGAGTACCGCGTCGAGGATGGCGATCGAATGCGGTGACAGGTACCGGATTCCGGGGCGCGCGGTGAGCATCGTGGCGTGCATGCCGAGGGCATTGCGCTCGGCGATCTCCCCGATCGCGGGAAGGTCCTGCCGTGCCACGGCTTTGCGCATCTCCGCCAGATCGAGCACCGACGATTTCGCCCACGGGCGATAGAACGGGGACGTGGCGGTGGTCTGCCGCATGGCGACACGGCTCGAGACCTCCTTCGCGCCCTGGTTCACCACGGCGACCACCAGGGCCGGGTCCAGTTCGTCGCCGCCGATCGGCTCCGCGTACGAACTCAGGTCCCCCGCTTCGCCTTCCCCCTCGCCGGCATGCCAGACGACGAATCCACCGAAGATGGAGCGCGAGGCCGAGCCCGAGCCGCGCCGGGCCAATCGGGACAAGGCGCGCGGGTCGACGTCGAGTGTGTAGGCGGCAGCGGCGGCAGCAGCCAGAGCCGCGAAGCCGCTCGCCGAGGAGGCCAGACCGGCGCCGGTCGGCCCGGCATTGGACGTCACCACCATCGCCCGGTCGTCGCGACCTGCCTTGGCACGCACCAGATCCAGGAACGTCTCGATGCGGGCGCGGGCGGCACCGGTCGCCGCGACACCGTTGAACTCGACGACATCGGCCGGTCCCTCGATCAGCCGCACCGACGTGGTGGTCGGGAAGATATCGAGGGTCATCGACAGGCTGCCCGTGACGGGCAGGAACAGTTCTTCGTCCCGCTTACCCCAGTACTTCACCAGGGCGATATTCGGATACGCGACCGCGACAGCCTCGGCGGACGGCCCGGCCACGGCGCCACGTTCGGTGGCCGCGGGTGATGCGGGAGTGAAAGTCATTGGTTGGCACCGTGTTCCGATGTCGAGACGGATAGGGACTGTGCGCCCGAACGCAGGCTGCGGGTGGGGACCGTCCAGGTCTGTACCGCACCGGCGCGGCGCAATGCGGCGCTGACCGTGCGCGCGTCGCCGGTTTCGGTGAGCGCGAGGACGCAGCCGCCGAGGCCGGCGCCGGTGAGCTTGGCGCCGTAGGCGCCCGCGTCCAGCGCCGCGGCGACCAGGGTGTCGATGTGGGGGGTGCTCACGCCGAGTTCGGCGAGGAGGTCCTGGAATTCGAGCATCGCCCGGCCCAGCGAGGCGGCGTGCCCGGTCGAGAGGTCCGCCGCGGCACCGCTGATCAGCTCACCGGCCCTGGCCAGCAGCCCTCGCGCGGCCCGCGGATCACGCTCGAGCGTGCGGCGCACCCCGGCGACCGCGTGCTGAGTGGACCCGGGCACCCCGGTGTCGGCGATCACCAGCGCGGCGTCGAGACCGATATCCAGTGCGGTGGCGGTTCCTTCGTGGAACAGGATCGGGCCGTCGGCGAGCACCGCGCTCGCATCGATACCGCTGGCCCTGCCGTGCGCGACCTGTTCACCGCACTGCACGAGTTCGTAGAGCGTGGCGGGATCGACGGTCCGGCCGTGCAGATCGGCGACCGCGCGCACCGCCGCACCCGCGCAGGCCGCACTCGATCCGAGCCCGCGGGCGAGCGGAATATCGCACTCCATCACCACATCGGCGATGTGACCGGTCAGGCCCCAGCGCCGCAACGCCTCCTCGACCGCGACGCGCGGCCCGGACAACGTGTTCTCCACGGCATTCGGGTTGCCCGCGACGAACCCGAAATGTCCTTCGGGAACCTCGATCACCGCGCCCGGCGTGCCGGGCCGCGCGATCGCCCGCACCGACAGGGTCGGCAGCGGGAACGCGATGGCGGGCGTCCCGTGCACCACGGTGTGCTCGCCCAGCAGGATCGCCTTGGCGTGGGCCCGGCCCACGCCACGGACCGGGCCGGTCGCTGTGGAGCTGTGTTCAGTGCGTTCTCGAACGGGACTGTTCACGACGATTCCTCTCCAGACTCGGCCCGGCCGTGCCGGTTACCGAGACGATCGGCCGAAAATAGCGCGCACGGACGGGAAGAACGCGGGTACCTGCGCGGCATATGCACGATACGACGCACCGAAACGAGCGATGAGATCGCGCTCCTCCAGGTAGGTTCCGAGCAGGATGTACCCGGTCAGTCCGAGCGCCCACACCAGGTGCCCGACGGTGAACTCACTGGCGAACCAGAACGAGACGAGCAGACCGGTCATCAGCGGATGACGAACCAGTTTGTAGACACCGTTCACCTGCAGGCGGTCGACCGTCGCGTCCGGCACCTGGATCACGTACTGGCGGTAGGCCTGACTGATGCCGAGCAGGTGGAAGTGGTTCAGCAGCAGGGTAGCCGCGTAGACCAGCACGAAACCGATCCAGAACCCGGTGTCGAGTGCCACCCCGAGCGCACCGTCGGCCGACCACAGCACCTGCGGCACCGGCTGCCACGCCAGCATGATCACCCACATCACCAGGCACACGCCGATGATGTAGACGGTCCGCTCCAGCGCCTCGGGCACCCAGCGGGTGATGAACGCCTTGAACGAGGGCCGGGCCATCCCCGAGTGCTGCAGCGCGAACAGCGCGAGCAGCACGAGGTCGATCGCGATCGCGGGGACCGCGGACAGGTGCGGTCCCTTGTCGACCGTCTTGGGCAACCACCAGCCGCCCGCGAACAGCAGCATCAGCGGCACCGTGATGCCCGCGAAACCGTAGACGGCGAAGGAGAACAGGAACGGGACGAGCCGTGCGGGAGTTTTCACCACGCCCCGAACCTGCTGGGGTGTCATCAGATCCATGCGAACCACGGCAGGAAACGCGAACGGACGGTGCCCGCTTCCAAACGCGTCTCCAGGCGCGCCTTCCACTTGTTGCCGTAACCCTCGTTGAGGAAGCCGCCGGGCACGACCAGCCGCCAACCCGACTGCGCCACCATCCAATACGGCACGATGACGCCGGGGTTCACGTCGCGCATGTAGTCGAGCTTGTCGGGGATCTGGCTCCAGTGGATGCCGGGGTAGCGGTGGTGCACGCTGTGGTAGCCCTGGTTGAAGATCAGGAAGTTGAGGATGTTGCCCGCGTTGTTCAGCGAGGTGCTCGGCTCATCGGTGAAGCCGCGTGCGGGGGCGTGGCTCAGCCAGGCGAAGTAGCCGGCGTTGACCTGGGTGATCAGGAACGGCACCCAGTAGAAGAGCACGAACTTCTCGAAGCCCGCGACGTACCAGACGGAGCCGATCACGACCGCGTACACGGCCAGGTCGAAGATGAACTGGTGGCGCGTCTTGCGGCGGCGCGGCGCCGGGTTCGCGGCGAAAACCGTGCGCACCGTGTGGATCTTGACGACCATGCCGTAGCGGACCCAGTACCAGATGGCGCCGATGCCCTTGTCCATGCCGGTGGTCGCGGTGACATCGCCCGGGCCGTCGTTGAAGCGGTGATGGTTGAGGACGTGCACCTCGCGCATCTCGGCCGCGGTCAGGTTGCCGGGCAGGCAGCACAGGATGTCGACGACACGATTGGGCAGTTTGGACACGAACAGCGGGCGATGGGTGTGCATGTGCATCACGCCGATGGTCAGTGAGAGGTTGAGCAGCGAGAGCACGATGATCAGCGGCACCGCGAGGTACCAGGTCGAGGTGCCTGGCACGAACAGCGCGGCCGAGGTCATGCCGATCCACAACACGATGTGGAGCAGCGGGCCGACATTGGACGCATGCTCGAGTTTGAACACGCGCCGGCTGAACGGCGGTTTCTCTGTGGGCGCGACGGGCGTTCCGGTGCTCATGGGAGAGCTCCTTCGCTAGTAGTGACGATCATCGAGGACGTGTTCCCCGACTACTGGTGGCTGCTGTTGTCGAGAGCGGCGAGCTGCAGCCGTGTGGCCAGCGCCCGGATCGCGTCGGGTTCGTGGCTGGGCACCCGTTCCATGGCACCGAAGGCCAGGTGATCGGCGATCATCATGGTGCGGATCGCCGAATCGGAGAGTTCGCCGGTCAAGCGGCCTTCGGGCAGCGTGTGCACCAGCGCGAAGGTGGTGTCGACGATCAGCGGCATCAGCGAGGTTTCCGTCGAGGTGAGGTCGCCCGCACCGAGCACCTGTGACGCCGAGGCCGAGCCGGTGGTGAAATCCGGTGAGGCGTCGAGCATTTGATGGATCGCGGCGTCGCCACTGCTGCGCACCCGCTCGAGCATCTTGGTCCAGTACGCCGGCGAGGCGGCGGCCAGCGTGGCCGCGGCGACCGGGCGCCGGAAGGGCGCGGGCGCGTCGACAGCACCGCACAGGAACGCCGAGGTCGTGATCGTCATGTACGCCATCGCCGCCCGCGCGCCCAGGCTCGGGGTGCTGGGACCGAGCTTGGCCAGCAGCGCGAAACCGCCGAGGGCGGGGGTGAGCTGGCGCAGCATCACCATGCGCGTGAGTTCCTCACGGTCGGCGGCGCCGTAGATCGCGAGTTCGTTGTCGCGCAGGTCGTTGGCCGACTGGGCGATCACGGCGACACAGCCGGTCAGTTCGCGCAGATCCGCTTCGGGCAGAACATCTTCGGCGACCAGGGCGCACGCGTAGTGGGTGATCCGGCCGAGCACGCCCTCGCTGTAGGCGACGCGGGTCAGTGGTGCGTCGATATTGCGGGCCATGACCCGGCCGACATCGGTGAGCACGTGGCCCACCCGCTCGCGACCCTGCGCGGACAACGCCGTGAGCAGTGCCCTGATGTCGGCGATGCGTTCGGCGAGCACCCGGTCGACCGCTTCGCTGTCGCGGATCTTGCCCTCGAACGCGGGCAGCGACGGCGGGAGGGTGTCGCTGGTGCCGTTGAGGTATTCCACTGCCGCGAGCACGGCACTGCTCGCTACCGCGCGGTCGCTGAGGTCTTCGAATGCGTCGAGCACGCGACAGGCGAGCAGCGCGGCCGTGGCTTCGGCGCGCAAGGTCGCGGGCAGCAGGCCGACGGCGATACCCAGGTTGCGGCCCGCGGGGATCAGGGCGAGCGCGGCCAGTTCCTGCGGTGAGCGCGCGGCCCGCAGCGCGGCCAGATCCGGTGCGCGGCGCAGATTCCGCAGCCCGCGGATCAGGAGAGGAAGTCGTGCTGAGCTCATCGGGATATCACCTGCTGGAGGAGTTCGCGCAGGTCGTCGCGCGCGAGGGAAGGTGGGAAGACATCAAGGGCGCGGGTGGCCTTCTCGATGGCGTCCATCGCGACCAGGCGGGCAGCTTTGGTCGCGCCGCTGTCGACCAGGTCTTCTTGCAGCGTCGCGCTGGAAATCTCCGCGTCGAGCCACATTTCCCGGGCGCCGGGGCGCGAACCGAGCCATTCGATCACCGGCCAGGTCGGCACGCGGCGCTCGAGGTCACCGCCCGCGTCCTTGCCGAGACCGGGGCCGCCTTCGATGTCGCGAACGTCGTCCATGATCTGGAAGGCGAGGGCGAGCTGGTCGGCGTACTCCATCAGGGCGTAGAGCCGATCGAGATCGACTCCGCCCGCGGTGCCGCCGTAGGCACACGACAGACGGAACAGGGTGCCGGTCTTGGCCCCGGCCACGAGTTCGTAGTGGCGGCGCAGCGCCACCTCGTCGATCGAGGGTGGCAGCGTCTCGATGAGCTGACCGTAGGACAGGTCGGAGAGCCGATCCGCGTAGGTGATGCCGGGTGCCTCACCGACCCGCGCGAAGATCTCGGGATTGTCGGTCAGCACCCGGGCGACGACCTGCATCGAGGCGCCTGCCAGGTGAAACCCGGCGCGCGCACTGGTGCGTACACCGAACGCGGCGGGCACCGACGGCGCGTCACGGCGCAGTAGTGAGCCGTCGCAGATGTCGTCGTGGACCAGCGAGGATTCGTGCAGCATCTCCATCGCGCAGGCCAGATCGACGGCGTCGCCCAGCGGTGTCGCGGTGTCGGCGGCATCGGGGAGCAGGCCGGCGCAGGCCAGCACGAGCCGTGCCCGCACGCGTTTGCCGGGAGCGGCCAGGATGTGGGTGTAGATCGCATCGAAGTCTTCGCCGGTGATGAGCAGTTCCCGCAGCCGTTCGGTGACCAGTGCCAGTTGCTCGACCGGTCCGGCCGGTCTGGGCATGACCACCACTTGGTCGCCCGAGTGCTGCTCACCCGAGTGTTGTGCTGCGGGTAGCGCGGGATTATCCATAGCGCTGAGCTCCTTTGGTGTGGTCACGATGCGGAGAGGTTCACCGGCGACGGCCGGACACGGGTTTACGGAGATTCCGGCGGGGCAGTCGTAGGGAGTCACCTCTCGCAGCCGACGGGGTCGAGCGTCCCGTTCGCTGGCTACCGACGGGTAGTTTTCTGTAGGAAGCTCGAGATGTCAAGCATTCCAACATGTTCCAAGTTTCGATCGCGCAATTGTGGCGTATCACAAGGGTTTACGAAGTTTGTGAGCGGGGCGCACAGCAGAGGCAGACGGCTCTGATACCGGCAATGATGCGTAAACTCCTGCACCACAACGGCTTCCGCGTCATCGCAGAGAAGCCGGACATGAACTCATCGATCGCCGGGCAACCGACCTCGGGGTCGTCCGGCGATGTGCGGGTCGACAGGTACACGGTTACGTCGGAACCGCACCACATCAATGTTGTTGGCACACACAGGGTTCAGGACCAGAGTGACATGAACTGTCGGATCGTCAACAGCCTCGGTGACGGTGCAGCTCTGTCAGAACCATACAATCCGGAGCGCCTTCTCGCGAGCCGAGGCGCGATCGGAAACAGACCCGAAGGTCTGCGACGATCCGATATCACGATCGCCGACACAGTGAAATGTGTTGCAGCACAATTAGTTTTGCTAGCAAGACACCGGGCCACCGAAGCGCCAAGTGAAAAGACGCGAAACGCAGCAGTCCGCCGCCGACCGCACCTAGAATCGGACACCCCCGAACGCCCAGCGGCGACCGGAACGGATCAGCGGGCGGCGGTACTGCCGAGGTTGCCGAGGACCAGCACGTCCGGCGTCGGGTGGTCGACGAGCGGAGCCGTGGAACGGGCCGGGGGGTGCATGATCGTGCAGCGGCGGGCCAGCAGGGTGCCGCAGGCGTGGATGGCGGTGGTGATCAGGTCTTCGGCCAGCGGGAGGTCGTCTTCGCGGTAGGCGTACACCGAGAAGCGCACCGTGTACTGGTTGTTCAGCGGGTCGGCCTGCTGGACCGCCTCGGCAGGGCAGCTCGCCAGGAGCATGACCGCGGCGGCCAGGTCGGCGCAGGGGTCGCCGCCGACCAGCGAACCCGAGGCGAAGGCAGCGAAAAGTGTGCGCAGGCAAGGTTGTTCGGGCCGCTGCTGGGAGTCCTGGATCTGCGACCAGCGGCGCAACGCCGGGTGATCGGCGATATCGGGCCTGCCCTGCCAGCGCCGGCGCGCGCAGTCGAGCAGCCGGGCGGCGGTGGAGTCCCACAGGTGGGGCGCCTCGATCCGGGCAACGATCCGCAGTCGCCGGCATTCGTCGGCAGCGATGACGGGCGGTTCGATGAGGGGCGTCGCCGCTTGTCGGTGCGTCTGCATGTCGACCTCCTACCGCGCGAGAGAAGAACCGAACGGGTGCCGTGCGGCGGCGGAACCGCGCCGCCAGGCCAGGCGGAATGCCCACGCCGAGGCCAGCACCGACATGACGACGACGGCCGCGATCGCCCCGAAAACCACCCCACCGGACCAGCCGACACCGTTATTTCGCGCGATCAACGCCAACGCGAAGATCGGCCCCGCCGTGATGAACACGGGGATCAGCAAGATCAACCCGAGAGTGACCAGACTCGACGGCGTCATCGCTGTTTTCGCTGCGGAGAAATCATGTCGGGAGATCATGGTGCGCGGCCCCGACGGCTGCGTGACTGTAGCCATTTCCGCCCTCTCCGTTACCTGAATGGAACCCAGCGAAACTCTCGAGTCCCAAACGTACAGCCCCGATCCGGCATAGCGCGTACTTCGTCACGAAACAGTGATAACCCGAAACTGAACCCGATCCAGCCATTCGACGTATACCCAGTTCAGGCACCATTTTCTAGGTAGCTATGAATTTGCTACAGCCGTATTTCATTCAGATCGGATAACAATTTCAGGGGCCGATCACACCCGCTCCACCGTTCCCATAGAGCTGTTCGTGGGCCATCGAGAACGATCTCGAGAACGGCTGGCGTTCGGGCGGGATCCGTGCCGCCGATAAGTAGCCGGTAATGCAACGGAGCACAGAACAGTTCGAACATCTCCCTGATCGAATTGCCATCGCGCAATTGCCCAGAGGCTACGGCGATTTCGAGTCACCGGGCATATTCTCCAAGCGCCGATCGGCCGTCACCGTGCGCGCAATCAGCTCGGTTCGCTACCGAAGCTGCCCTCCAAGCGATTTCGCGAACCGGGATGCACGAGCCGTGCCACGCTGACCAGCCCACCCGAGGACCAGGTGCGGCGCCGGATCAGCAGGCACGGCTCGTCGGCGTCGATGCCGAGCAGTGCGCACTCCTCGCGAGCCGCCCGCACCGCCTCGACGACATGCTCGCCGCGCAGCAGCGGGGCGACCTCGCTGAGGTAGACGTTCGGGGTGACGGCGGTGAAGTCCTGGGCGAGGTAGTCGGGGGCCTGCGCCGGGTTGACGTAGCGATCCTCGAGCTGGATCGGCACACCGTCCTCGAAGTGCACGAGCAGCGAGTGGAATACCTTGCCGCCCATCGCATTCGCGAGATCCTGGTCGCCGGGCACCTCCGACCGCACGAACACCACCTCGGTGCGATGACGATGTCCGCGGCCGGTGATCTCGTCGGCGATATTGCGGACCTCGAACAGCGGTGAGGTGGCCTTGCTCGCCGCGACGAATGTGCCGACACCCATCACCCGGGTGAGCGCACCGTCGGCGGTCAGGTCACGCAGGGCGCGATTGATCGTCATCCGGGACAGGCCGAGGGCGGCGACGAACTGGTTCTCCGAGGGGATCTGCTCCCCCGCGTTCCACCGTCGCGCCTTGATCTGCGCCATGATCAGCTGCTTCACCCGCTCGTACGCCGCGAATTCGCTGCCGAGCTCGCCGTACAGCGCGGCCAGCTCCGCATCGATTACCTCGATCGCCACCACCGAAAATCTCCTCGCCTCGCCCAGAGAATACGTTGCGCCCGAACGCCGACGTCACTTGTATATACAGGACTATACTGGCCTCATGAACGACGTGACATCACCTGTCTCGGGCCCACGTCCCGTGTCCGCTCCGCGCGGCACCGAGCTGCACACCCTCGGTTGGCAGCAGGAGGGTGCGCTGCGGATGCTGATGAACAATCTCGATCCCGAGGTCGCCGAACGTCCCGATGACCTGGTCGTCTACGGCGGGACCGGGCGGGCGGTGCGCAGCTGGGCGGCGTTCGACGCGATCGTGCGAACGCTGCGGACCCTCGCCTCGGATGAGACCTTGCTGGTGCAGTCGGGCAAGCCGGTCGGGGTGTTCCGTACCAACGAGTGGGCGCCGCGGGTGCTGCTGGCGAATTCCAATCTCGTCGGCGACTGGGCCACCTGGGAGGAGTTCCGCAGGCTCGAGCAACTGGGGCTGATGATGTACGGGCAGATGACGGCCGGGTCGTGGATCTATATCGGCAGCCAGGGCATTCTGCAGGGCACCTACGAGACCTTCGGCGCGGTGGCGCGCAAGCGTTTCGGTGGTTCCCTCGCCGGCACGATCACGCTCACGGCGGGTGTCGGCGGGATGGGCGGTGCGCAACCACTCGCGGTGACGATGCACGGCGGTGTCGCCCTGTGCGTGGACTGCGATCCGGCGCGGATCCAACGGCGGATCGCCCACGGCTACCTCGATACCGAAGCCGAAACCTTACGGGAGGCACTGGATCTGGCCGTCGCCGCGCGGGACGAGCGCAAGCCGCTCTCGATCGGCCTGGTCGGCAACGCGGCCCAGGTGTTTCCGGAACTGCTGGCCATGGCCGCGCCGATCGACATCGTCACCGACCAGACGTCCGCGCATGATCCGTTGTCCTACTTGCCGATCGGGGTCGCACTCGAAGACTGGCACAGCCTCGCCGAGAAGGACCCGGTCTGGTTCACCACCGAGGCGCAGGCGTCGATGGCCGAGCACGTGAAGGCGATGGTCGGTTTCATGGACGCCGGTGCCGAGGTGTTCGACTACGGGAACTCGATTCGCGACGAGGCCCGAAAGGGCGGCTACGACCGGGCTTTCGCGTTTCCCGGTTTCGTTCCCGCCTACCTCCGCCCGCTCTTCGAAGAGGGCCGAGGGCCGTTCCGCTGGGCCGCGCTCTCGGGCGACCCGGCCGACATCGCCGCCACCGACCGCGCGATCCTGGAGCTGTTCCCCGACAACGAACATCTGCGCCGCTGGATCACCATGGCGGGCGAGAAGGTGAAGTTCGAGGGTCTGCCTGCCCGGATCTGCTGGCTCGGCTACGGCGAACGGCACCGCGCGGGCCTGAGATTCAACGAGATGGTCGCCTCGGGCGAGCTGTCCGCTCCCCTGGCGATCGGCCGCGACCACCTCGACTCCGGCTCGGTGGCCTCCCCCTACCGCGAAACCGAGGCGATGGCCGACGGTTCCGACGCGGTCGCCGACTGGCCCCTGCTCAACGCTCTGCTCAATACGGCGTCCGGCGCGAGCTGGGTGTCGATCCATCACGGTGGCGGGGTCGGGATGGGCCGCTCGATCCACGCGGGCCAGGTGTGTATCGCCGACGGCACCGCCCTGGCCGCGCAGAAGCTGGCGCGCGTGCTGACCAACGACCCCGGCACCGGCGTGATGCGCCACGTCGACGCGGGCTACGAGCACGCGGCCGAGGTGGCTCGCGAGCGCGGGGTACGCATCCCGATGCAAGAAGGCTGACCTGCCGGAAAATGACGAGAGCCCCGGCATTGCCGGGGCTCTTTCCACTTTCAATATATAGCGCATGTGGGGACTTGCGGCAAGGCCCCGTGGGTACTGCACAATCATCCGGTCGCACCGGAAAAGTACAGTTAGGGGCCTATGTCAGCGCACGGGTACGAAGAGGAACGCCGGTCCGAGCGAAGCTATGTCGCCGGGTTGTACTCGCGGCTCGATGCCGAGCGGGCACGGGTGAAGGGCCGCTACGCCGCGGCCCTGCGCGCCAAGGGCGACTCCCCGATGGAGCGCGACAACGAGGTGCGGGCGCTGGGTAAAGAGGTGCAGCGCCTCGATGTGGCCGACAACGGATTGTGTTTCGGTCGGCTCGACGCGGCGTCGGGCGAGCGGTCCTATATCGGCCGGATCGGGCTGTTCGACGAGTCGAACGACCTCGAACAGCTGCTCCTGGACTGGCGGGCGCCCGCGGCCCGCGCGTTCTATGTCGCCACCGCGGCCAACCCGGAGGGCATGCGCAGGCGGCGCCAGTTCCATACGCGGGGACGTCAGGTGGTGGATTTCACCGACGAGGTGCTCGGCCGTCCGGACGGGAGCGAGGGCGGAGCCGATGCCGCGCTGCTCGCCGCCGTCGACGCGCCGCGCGGGGACGGGATGCGCGATATCGTCGCGACGATCCAGGCCGAACAGGACGAGATCATCCGCTTGGAGCACCCCGGCGTGACCGTGATCGAGGGCGGTCCAGGCACCGGGAAGACCGTGGTGGCGCTGCACCGTGTGGCGTACCTGCTCTACACCCAGCGCAGGCGGATGGAGCGGCAGGGCGTGCTGGTGGTCGGCCCCAACCCGGCCTTCCTGAATCACATCGCCCACGTGCTGCCCTCACTCGGTGAGACCAATGTCGTGTTCGCCACCACCGCCGATCTCGTCCCCGGGCTGCACGCGACCGCGGAAGACGCCCCCGAGGCAGCCCGGCTCAAGGGCTCACTGCGGATCCTGGATGTGCTGGCAGCGACGATCGCGGATCGACAGCGCCTGCCCGAGGCGCCGTTGACGATCGCGCTGACCGATGTGACGGTGCGGATCGACGCCGCGACCGCGGAGTGGGCCAGGCAGGAAGCGCGGGAGAGCGGTCGCCCACACAACGAGGCGCGCGCGGTGTTCTCCGAGATCATCACCTATGTCCTCACCGAGCGCGCGATCGCGCGCATCGGTGAGGGCTGGCTGACTCGTGACGACACCGAGGCATGGGAACAACTGCGGGCCGACCTGCTCCGCGAGCTCGCCGACACGCCCGAGTTCACCGCGGCGCTCGATCAGTGCTGGCCCGTTCTGCAACCGGAAACCGTGCTGTCCCAGCTGTATTCGTCACACGGCCGGCTACGGGCGGCGGGTGCGGACGAGGCGCTGTGGCGGGCCGACGGTGGCGCGTGGACGGTGTCGGACGTACCGCTGCTCGACGAACTGGTCGACCTGCTCGGCCGCGACAAGGCCGCCGACGACACCGCCGAGCGAGAACGCAAAGCCGAGGCCGAGTACGCGGCGGGTGTGCTCGACACCCTGATCAGCCGCGAGGACCTGATGGACGACGAAGACCATCTGCTGGCCCAGGACATGCTCTACGGCGAAGACCTGGCCGAACGCTTCCTCGAACGCGACACTCGCGAACTCGCCGAACGTGCTGCGGCGGACCGTGATTGGACCTACGGGCACGTCGTGGTCGACGAGGCCCAAGAACTGTCGGAGATGGACTGGCGGGTGCTGATGCGGCGCTGCCCGAGCCGATCCTTCACGATCGTGGGCGATCTCGCGCAGCGCCGGTCAGCGGCGGGCGCGACCTCATGGGGCTCGATGATGGAGGCCTACGTCCCCGGCCGGTGGATCTACCGTTCCCTGACGGTGAACTACCGCACCCCCGCGGAGATCATGGCCGTGGCCGCCGACGTGCTGGCCGAGTTCGCGCCCGACGTGCGGCCGCCGGATTCGGTCCGCTCCTGTGGTGTCGCGCCCTGGTCCCGTCGGCTCACCGCCGACGAACTGCCCGCTGCGATCGAGGAATTCGTCCGGGACGAGGCGGGCCGCGAGGGGACGAGCATTGTGATCGGTCCGCCGGGTGTGCCGGGTACGGTGCCCGCGTCGGAGACCAAAGGCCTCGAGTTCGACGCGGTGCTCGTCGTGGATCCGCAGCGCATTCTCGCCGACGGACCCCGCGGCGCCGCCGAACTCTACGTCGCGCTGACCCGCGCCACCCAACGCCTCGGCGTCCTGTATCAGAGCCCGTTGCCGGAGTCGCTGCGCGGACTCACCGAGGTCCAGCCGGCAGAACAGCTGCACGCGTAGCAATCTCACGTCCGCGCTGCCGGTCGCCGCACGGCGATCGGCGCGATGCGCAGTCGCCCGCACGGGGTCAGCACGCTCCGGCGGTCAGCCGAGCGGACCGGTCACGGCCTCGGCGGCGGCCAGCAGCGCGCCGGAGCCGGCCAGCCGCACCGCAGCGTCGATTTCGGGGGCGAGATAGCGATCCGGGCCGGGGCCCGGCACCTCGGTTCGCAGCGCCGCGAGCACGGCCGCGGTGGCGGGTGCCGGGGCGAGCGGGGCGCGGAGGTCGAGGCCGCGGGCCGCGGTGAGGGCTTCGATGGCGAGGACCCGGGTGAGGCCGTCGAGGGCGCGGCGGAGTTTGCGGGCGGCGGACCAGCCCATCGAGACATGGTCCTCCTGCATGGCCGAGGACGGGATCGAGTCGACCGAGGCCGGGGTGGCCAGGCGTTTGAGGTCGGAGACGATCGCGGCCTGGGTGTACTGGGCGATCATGTGGCCGCTGTCGACACCGGGGTCGTCGGTCAGGAACGGGGGCAGGCCGTGGTTACGGGCCTTGTCGAGGAAGCGGTCGGTGCGGCGTTCGCTGATCGAGGCGACGTCGGCGATCACGATGGCGAGGAAGTCCAGGACATAGGCGACAGGGGCGCCGTGGAAGTTGCCGTTGGATTCGACGCGACCGTCGAGGGTGACGACGGGATTGTCCACCGCGCTCGCCAATTCGTAGCCCGCGACGCGTTCGGCGTGGTCGAGGGTGTCACGGGCGGCGCCGGCCACCTGGGGTGCGCAGCGCAACGAGTAGGCGTCTTGAACGACAGCGCAGTCCGGGGTGGCGTGGCTGGCGACGATCGACGAATCAGCCAGCAGGCGAACCATATTGGCGGCCGCGATCGCCTGGCCCGGTTGCGGGCGCAGCGCCTGCAGGTCAGCGGCGAAGACCTTGTCGGTGCCGAGCAGACCCTCCACGCTCATCGACGCGGTCACATCGGCCAGGCGCAGCAGTCCACGCAGGTCGTGGCAGGCCAGCACCAGCATGCCGAGCATGCCGTCGGTGCCGTTGATCAGCGCGAGGCCTTCCTTCTCCTCGAGCTCGACGGGGGCGATCCCGGCGTCGGCCATGGTCGCGGCGGCAGGCCCCAGGGCACCGTTCGCATCCCGCACGGTGCCCTCACCGATCACGGCCAGCCCGACATGCGCCAGCGGCGCGAGATCGCCGGAACAGCCGAGACTGCCGTATTCGTAGACCACCGGGGTGATTCCCGCCGACAGCAGCTCGGCGTACGTGCGTGCGACGACCGGGCGCACACCGGTCCGGCCGGTGGCCAGCGTCGACAGGCGCAGCAACATCAACGCGCGCACCACCTCCCGCTCCACCTCGGCACCGGAACCGGCCGCATGCGAGCGGATCAGACTGCGCTGCAATTGCTTACGCGACTCCTGTGGAATATGACGGACGGCGAGCGCGCCGAACCCGGTAGACACGCCGTACACCGGCTCGGGGTTCGCGGCCAGCGCCTCGATCCGCGCCCGACTCGCCCCGATGGCGGCAAAAGCCTCGTCCGACACCACCACCTCGGCACCACCCCGGGCCACCCGCACCACATCCGGCCCCGATACCGGACCTGTGCCGACGACGACAGGTCCGGACCGATCCGAGTCGATGCTCACGATGCTTCTCCATTCACTGCGACAGCCATATCGACGAACCGCGACCGAGCGCCACCCTTGACGTTCTTGTCTATACAGGTCTATACCTATCGTACGTGACTTGGCGCACGTCCACCGACACATGATCTACCCCGCGCACCGCCATGCTCGACATTCGCAGCCAGGAGGCGTCCCCGTGCCCACCACCGTGCTGAGCGATATCGGCACTCTCGTCACCAATGACCCGGAGCTGGGCGACGGCCCGCTGGGGATCCGGCGCGAGGCCGCGCTCGTCATCGACGAAGGCCGGGTGGTGTGGGTAGGTGACAGCGCAGGCGCACCCGCCGCCGACACCGGCTTCGATCTCGCCGGGCGCGCGGTGCTGCCGGGATTCGTCGAATCGCATGCGCACCTGGTTTTCGCGGGCGATCGCGCCGAGGAGTTCGCGGCCAGGATGGCGGGGCTGCCCTACTCGGCGGGTGGCATCCGCACCACCATCGAGGCGACAAGGGCCGCCACCGACGAGCAGCTCGCGGCGACGGTGCGCGGGCTGCTGGACGAGTCGTTGCGGGCGGGCAGCACCACGGTCGAATGCAAGAGCGGCTACGGGCAAACCGTCGCGGACGAACTGCGCAGCGTGCAGATCGCGGCACGGTTCACCGACGAGGTGACACTGCTCGCCGCGCACGTGCCGCCACCCGAATACGCCGGGCGTGCCGACGAATACGTGACGATGGTGTGCGAGGAGATGATTCCGCGCTGCGCGCCCTACGCCCGGTGGATCGACGTGTTCTGTGAGCAGGGCGCTTTCGACCGCGATCAGGCGCATGCCGTGCTGACCGCGGGGATCGCGCACGGGCTGGTGCCGCGGGTACACGGCAATCAGCTGCATCAGGGACCGGGAGTGCGGCTGGCTGTCGAGCTCGGTGCCGCGTCGG
This sequence comes from Nocardia sp. NPDC058519, assembly GCF_042719755.1. NCBI lineage: Bacteria > Bacillati > Actinomycetota > Actinomycetes > Mycobacteriales > Nocardiaceae > Nocardia > Nocardia sp. NPDC058519. Next base: position 53,257 of record NZ_JBHXNK010000002.1, read on the forward strand.
TGGATCATGTGTCGCAGGTGAACCGTGCCGATATCGCCGCACTCGCCGACAGCGACACGGTGGCCACGCTGCTACCCGGCGCCGACTTCTGTACGCGCAACAGCTATCCCGATGCCAGAGCGCTGCTGGACGCGGGGGTCACCGTCGCGCTCGGCGCGGACTGCAATCCGGGCACCAGCTACACGACGAGCTTGCCGTTCTGTATCGCGTTGGCCGTGCGGGAGATGCACATGACCCCCGATGAAGCGGTCTGGTCGGCCACGGCGGGTGGCGCGAAGGCGTTGCGGCGCAGCGATATCGGTGCCCTCTCCCCCGGTTTCCGGGCCGATGCCATCGCACTGGACGCCCCATCGCATCTGCATCTCGCCTACCGCCCCGGCGTTCCCCTGGTCGGTCAGGTGTGGCGTGAGGGTGTGCTCGTTGTTTCGAATCGAGGGGCGGCACAGTGACTTCCGACTCAGCCTGGACCGGTCGTGTGGACGGCACGACACCCGAGCATCTGCGCTGGCATCAGGCCGTCACGCCCTACGAACCGGGTGCGGATCCCGGGGCGTGCGTGTTCGTCGGTTTCGCCTGCGAGGAAGGGGTGCGCCGGAACAAGGGCCGCCTCGGCGCAGCGCAGGGGCCGGACGCGCTGCGGCGCGCGCTGTCACCGATGGCACTCGCCACGGAACTGCGAGCCTTCGACGCGGGCACGATCGCCGTCACCGACGACCGATTGGAGGATGGTCAGCGCCGACTGGGCGAGACCGTGTCCGCGCTGCTGGACGACGGCGCGTTCCCGGTCATCCTCGGCGGCGGTCACGAGGTCGCCTACGGCACCTACCTCGGGCTGGCCGGTTCGGCCCGCCGCGCTCCGGGCAGCATCGTCGGAATCCTCAATCTCGACGCGCATTTCGACCTGCGCCCCGATCCCGCGCCCAGCTCCGGTACCCCGTTCCGGCAGATCCTCGAGACCGACGAGGACGTCCGGTACGCGGTGATCGGGATCAGCCAGCCCAGCAACACCAGGATCCTGTTCGACACCGCGAACAGATTCGGTGTGCGCTACCTGCTCGACGACGACTGCGAGCCGACCCGGGTCGCCGGCTTCGTCGACGATTTCCTGGACGGGATCGACCTGCTGTATCTCACCATCGACCTCGATGTCCTCCCCGCGGCTGTCGCTCCCGGCGTGAGTGCCCCTGCGGCATACGGTGTTCCGCTGTCCACGATCCAGTCCGTCTGCGACCGTGTCACCGCCGGCGGCAAACTCGCGGTTGTCGACGTCGCCGAACTCAACCCCCGCCTCGACGTCGACAACCGCACCGCCCGCACCGCCGCCCGCCTCATCCACCGCATCGTCACCCGGCACGTCGAGTGAGACCCGTTGCGGGACTCAGAAGTACCGGATCCAGACATAGATCCAGGCGATGAAACTACTGAGCAGCGTGACGAGCATGCCGTACTTCGTGAACTGCCAGAAGGTGATCCGCTGCCCCGCACGGGCGGCGATCCCGAGGGCGACCACATTGGCGCTGGCCGCCACCGCCGTGCCGTTCCCACCGAAGTCGGCGCCCAACGCGAAGGCCCACCACAGTGATTGCCCGGTAGCCGGATCCGGTGCGCCCGCGACGATGTCCTCGACCACCGGCGCCATGGTCGCGGTGTAGGGGATGTTGTCGACGAACGCGCCCAGGATCGCCGAACCGAAGACCAATGCGGTCGCGGCCAGGAAGTAGTCGTCGCCGACCCACCCGATCGCGGCGTCACCGATCGTGGCGATCACCCCGGTGTGGACCAGGCCGGCGACCATCACGAACAAGCCCATGAAGAACACCAGCGTCGGCCACTCCACCTCCTGCAGGATGTCGCCGATGTCGAGGCCGGAGACCAGCACCATGATGCCCGCGCCGACCAGCGCGATCACCGACGGCGCGACATGCAGCACACTGTGCAGGCAGAAGCCGATGACCACACCGGTGAGCACGAACATCGAGCGCACCAGCAGTTTCGGATCGCGGATCGCGCGGCGTTCCTGCAGCGACATCACCGCGTCGACCGAGGTGGGATCGGTGCGCAGCGCCGAGCGGAACAACACCCGGGTCAGCGCGACGAACAGCACGAAGGTGATCACCACGATCGGCGCCATGTGCACGAGGAAGTCGTTGAAGCTCAGCCCGGCCCGGCTGGCGATGATGATGTTGGGCGGGTCGCCGATCAGCGTGGCGGCACCACCGATATTGGACGCGAGGACCTCGGCGATGATGAACGGTTGCGCGGCGAGGCCGAGCCTGCGGCACACCACCAATGTCACCGGTGCCACCAGCATGATGATGGTGACGTTGTCGAGGAACGGTGAGGCGATCGCGGTGATCAGCATGAGCATCACCATCAGGCGATAGGGATTGCCCCGAGACCGCTTGGCCGACCAGATCGCCAGGTAGTCGAACAACCCGGTCTGCTTGATGACACCGACGATGATCATCATCCCGAGCAGCAGGAAGATGACATTCCAGTCGATGCCCTCGTGGGCGGAATAGAAGACTTCGTCGCCGGGAATCAGGCCGAGCAGAGCCATGGCCCCTGCCGCGATCAGTACGGTTTTGACCTTGTCGGCTTTCTCCGTGGCGATGAAGAAGAAGGCGATCACGAAGATGATGACGGCAAGAGCTGCGGCCATGCGCGGCGTGGCGTTCAGTCGCCGGGGCCGACGACAGCGAGGCTGGTCAGCAACCGTTCCAGGGTGATCGCGCCGCGCAGGGTGCGCGAGCGGTCGACCACGGCGATGAGCGGACTGTGCTTGCGCGCCATCAGGATCGCGATCTCCAGCAGCGTCGCGTCGGGGGTGACGGTGACCGGCTTGCTCGCGCCGTCGGGCAGACAGTCGCCGACGGTGAGACTGCCGGGTTCCTGCCAGAACAGGTCCGCGTGCACCTCGTCGATCGTGCGGACCAGCGCGGGATCGTCGTGATAGGAGGCGGGAATCGCCAGGCGCAGCACCTGGGTTCCCGGCAGGACCGCCACCGGCCGGTCCATCTCGTCGACGACGATCAGACCGGGCAACCGGTTGACCACCATCAACCGGACCGCGCGGGCGACGGGGTCGCTGGTGCGGACGGTCGGCAGGTTCATCGCGATATCGCGTGCACGCATGGCATGGCTCCGGGGGGATTCGACTGTGCTCACGGGTGGGCCTTCCGTCCGGTCAGCAGGTCAAGGCGCTGTTCGAGGCGAGCGAGGCGGTCGACGAAGGGCCGCGAATGCATCAGCTCAGCGACCTGGTCGGCCTCGTCGGGCTCCAGTTCGATGTCGACCGTGGGTTCGTCGCTGCCACCGGCGTAGGCGAGCAGGCGTCGCGCGCCCGTCGGTTCCGTGAGCAGGGCGAATCGGATGCCGCGGCGAGTGTGGAAGCTGTGCAGCACACCTGCTCCCGGGATCGTCGTCCGGTCGATATCCATGGCCGGCGGTCCTTCCTCGGATCGTCGAAAGCGTCTGATCCGAGTCTGGTTCGCGCAGGTGGCGGGCACTATCGGCCGTGACACCCATTTCGTGGACCGGTCGGGGCCGGTCAACGGGTGCGGGATGGGTGCCAGGCACCATGGACAGAACACAAGGGCGCCAGCATGCTGGTGTCATGAACCGTCTCGCAGCGCTGCGAGCAGGACGCTCGCGGCGAATCCGAACGCCGGTGACGGCGTTGTTCTGGCGGATCTGCTTGCTCAACGGTGTGATCTTCACCCTCGGCACGTTGATCTTGGCCTTCTCCCCGGCCACGGTGTCGGCCCGGCTGCGCCTGACCGAGGTGCCGGTGCTGGTGATCGGACTCGCGGTGATCCTCACCGCGAACGCCGTGGCCCTTCGCACCTCGCTGGCACCGCTCGACGAGCTGGTCTCCTCCATGCGCCGCGTCGATCCGCCCCGGCGCGCGGTCCGCCTCGATCACGGCGCGAGCGGGGATTTCCACCAGCTGATCGAGACCTTCAACGCGATGCTCGACCGGCTCGAAGCCGAACGTTCGGTGGCCGGTGGTACCGCGCTGGCCGCGCAGGAGGGCGAGCGGCGTCGCATCGCCCGCGAACTGCACGACGAGATCGGCCAGAGTCTGACGGTGGCGCTGTTGCGGCTCAAACGGGTCGTCGATCGGGCGCCCACCGGACTGCGCGAGGAGGTCGAGGCCGCGCAGGAGACAGTGCGTGGCTGTCTCGACGAGGTCCGCGGGATCGCCGCACGGCTGCGGCCCGATGTGCTCGAGGACCTCGGCCTGCACAGCGCGATCAACGCGCTGTGCCACGAATTCACCCGCTCGGCAGGCATTTCCGTGCGCCGCGAGGTCGACCCGGCGATCAGCCGCCTCGACCCCGACATCGAACTCGTCTGCTATCGGGTCGCCCAGGAGAGCCTGACGAACGTATTGCGGCACGCCGACGCCGACGAGGTCACCTTGCTGATCACGCCCCGAGCCGACACCGTGATGCTGCGGGTGACCGACAACGGTCGCGGCGGCGTGGTCGAGGACGGGGCGGGAATCCGCGGGATGCGCGAGCGCGCCATGCTGATCGACGCGACGCTGACCATCTCCTCCCCGGAGTCGGGCGGCACCGCGGTCGAGCTGATCGTCCCGGTCACCGCGCGCGAAGGAGTTCCGGCATGAGCGCGCCGACCCGGATTCTGCTGGCCGACGACCACGCGCTGGTGCGCAGCGGGCTGCGGATGATCCTGGACAACGAACCGGACCTGCTCGTGGTCGCCGAGGCCGCCAACGGGCTCGACGCGGTCACCGCCCTCGCCGACGACAGCATCGACCTGGTGATCCTCGACATCGCGATGCCGCGGATGACCGGCATCCAGGCCGCCCGCGAGATCACCAGGAACAACCATCCGGTGCGCATCCTGATGCTGTCGATGTACGACAACGAGCAGTACTTCTTCGAGTCGCTGAAGGCCGGCGCCTCCGGCTACGTGCTGAAGTCGGTGGCCGATCGCGACCTCATCGAGGCGTGCCGGGCGACGATGCGCGGTGAATCGTTCCTCTACCCCGGTGCCGTCACCGCGCTCGTGCGCGACTACCTGCAACTGGCCCGGCAGGGCTCCGCGCTCCCGGAAACGATACTCACCCCGCGCGAGGAAGAAGTTCTCAAGCTGATCGCCGAGGGCTATTCGGCCAGGGAGATCGCCGCCGAGCTGGTGATCAGCGCCAAGACCGTCGACCGGCATCGCGCCAATATCCTGCAGAAACTGGGCCTGCGCGACCGGCTCGACCTGACCAGGTACGCCATTCGCGCCGGATTGATCGAGCCGTGAGAACGTCGAAGGCCCCCGGACCGAGCGATCGCGGGGGCCTCGACAAGGGGGTCATTCGGCGAGCGGGTCGACCTCCACACGCTGCTTGCGACCGGCCACCAGGCGCATGACCGGTTCCACGATGCGGGCACCGATCGGGCCGATGATGGCCATCAGGAGCACGTAGGTGGTCGCCAGCGCCGCGAATTCGTCGGGTACCGCACCCGCGGCCACCGCGAGGCCCGCGATGACGATCGAGAATTCACCGCGCGCGACCAGGGCGGTACCCGCGCGAGCCCGGCCCAGTTGCGAGGCGCCCGCGCGTTTGGCCGCCCACCACCCGGTGGCGATCTTGGTGACCGTCGTGACCACCGCCAGCAGCACCGCCCAGCCGAGCACCGGTGGGATGGTCGTCGGATCGGTGCTCAAACCGAACAGCACGAAGAACATCGCCGCGAACAGATCGCGCAGCGGTTCGAGGATCTTGGTGGCATCGTGCGCGGTCGAATCCGAGATCGCGATACCGAGCAGGAACGCGCCGACCGCCGCCGACACCTGCACCGCCGAGGCGATGCCCGCCACCAGCAGCGCCGAACCGAGCAGCTTGAGCAGGAAGATCTCGCGATCCTCACTGGCCACGATCGCCGAGACGTATTTGCCGTAGCGCAGCGCGACGACGAGCACCAGGGTCACCGCGACCAGCGCGATACCCACGGTGGTCATCCCGGCCACGAACCCGACACCGGCCAGCACCGCGGTGAGCACCGGCAGATACACCGCCATCGCCAGATCCTCGAACACCAGGATCGACAGGATCGTCGGTGTCTCCCGGTTACCCAGCCGACCCAGGTCGTTGAGCACCTTGGCGACGATGCCGGAGGAGGAGATGTAGGTGACACCGGCCATCGCGATCGCCCCGGTCGGCCCGAGGCCGAGCATCAGCGCCACGATCACCCCCGGCGTCGCGTTGAGCACCAGGTCGAGCAGGCCGGCAGGCCACGATTTACGCATGCCGGTGACCAGTTCACCGGCGGTGTATTCCAATCCGAGCAGCAACAGCAGCAGTACGACGCCGATCTCGCTGGCGATGTGGATGAAGTCCTCCACCTCGTGCAGCTCGATCAGCCCGCCGGTACCGAAGACCAAACCACCGAGCAGGTAGAGCGGGATCGGTGAGAGGCCGATGCGGGCCGCGATCCGCCCGAGCACACCCAACCCGAAGAAAACAGCCCCCAGCTGGATCAAAGCCAGCGCGGTTCCACTGATCTGCACCGGCTCAGCCGTCGGTCAAGATCGAAGCGGCGGCGTCGAGCCCGGCATTCGTGCCGACCACGACGACCATATCGCCGCTGGCGAACACGAACTCCGGTCCCGGCGATGCCAGGACCTGCCCCGCGCGCAGGACCGCGACGATCGAGGCGCGGGTCTTGGTCCGCATCTCGGTATCGCCCAACCGCCGCGACGCGTACGGCGAATTGGGCGGCACCGGCATAGATCGCGTGCTCACTCCGTCGAGTTCGCGATGTTCTTCACGCAGTTGCGCGACCAACTGCGGTGCGCCGAGCAGGCTCGCCAACGTGCGGGCCTCGACAGCGGACAGTGGAATCTGGACGGTCGAATCAGGATCGCCGACCTTGGTGAAAATCAGGTCGGTACCACCGTCGCGGTGGTCGACGATGCCGATACGGCGGTCCACCTTCGAGAGCGAAAACTCTTTGCGGACACCGATTCCCGGCAGGGATGTGACTTCTACATTCATGGGATCACCTAACCTCAGCTAGGGGATACCTTACCTGCCCTTTACTATCGGCATGGATTCATCAACCGGCGCCGAGCAGCCGCCCCGCCGCGTCGAGACCCTCGTCGGTGCCGACCACGACGACCAGATCGCCGGGGATGAAGGTGAAATCGGTTCCCGGCGACGGGGTTACCTCGCCCGCGCGCACCACCGCGACGACCGAGGCCTTGGTGCGGGTGCGCATCTCGGTGTCGCGCAACGGGCGACCGTCGAAGGGACTGCCACGGTCGATCGCGAACTGCCTGGTCGACAGCTCGCCCGCACTGTGGGTCTCGCGCGTCTTCTGCACCACCTGCGGCGCACCGAGTAATCCGGCCAGCACGCCGATCTCGTTGTCCGACAAGGGAATCGAGGTAGTCGAGTCGTAATCACCGGCGCGCGAGACGACCAGGTCGACCGAGCCGTCGCGATGCTCGATCACGCCGATCCGGCGACGCGCCTCCGCCAGCGGAAAGTCCTTGCACACGCCGATTCCCGGTAAAGGCGTCACATCGATGTTCACGCCCTCACAGTACGACCAGATAGGAATAACACCACCCCCTACCCTGCGCACCCGTGCGTCGAAGCTCGCCGCGTTCGCCTGTCCGGCCTCGGCGGCGTCGGGAACCGAGAACTTCGCGCGCCGCTACCGCGCGAATCGCCAGCGGGTGGCGCCGTGCGGATCGGTGAGCGCGACGCCGACCGCGATGTGCGGAACGAATCGGAACAGGTACCAGGGTGCGGGGCCCGCGCTCTGGGCACTGAACGCGGCGGTGACGGCCTCGCCGTCGCGTTCGGCGGGCCAGCCGGTGTCACGGTAGGCGGCGGTGACCCGATCGAGCTCGCCGTGATCGATCGTGCGGGTGGCGACACCCTCGAAGACGAGGTCGACGTCGTCGGGGAAGCGCAACGACAGCGTGCACGCCGGATTGCCTGCGAGGTAGGTGGTCTTGCGGGCGGCGGGGCCGCTGGTGAAATAGAAGTACTCGCCGACCTGGGCCGCGCCGATCCCGGCCGAATGTGGTCGACCGTCCGGACTCGCGGTCCCGAGGAACTGGGCGGTCTCGAGCGCCGCGAGACCGGTCTCGATGGCACTGCGCGCACGGCTCCACGGCAACTGGTCGGCACCGTAGATATTGAGATCGGTGGCCTCGACGGGTTCGGGCAACATCGTGCTCCCTCTGATCGCAGATCTGCCGGTAAAGGCGCTGGCCGAGAAGGTCAACGGTGGCTCACACTCGCGGTCGAGTATATCCGCGCGACCGGCGCCGACCATGGCGATCGCGCGGCGCTACCCGCTGTGGCTTGCGTATTCGGGCGAAGTCGGGTGTTGTTGAACAGTGACCAACTCTTCCGGAGACGCGTATCCACTCACGGACACGATGACCACCACGACGGCGGTACACGACGGCGTCACGGTGCTGACGGTGACCGGCGAGGTCGACCTGGCGACCGCACCCGCGCTCGATGCCACCATCGAGGCCATCCTGGCCGAGAAACCGGCGGCGCTGGTGATCGACCTGACCGCGGTCGGGTTCCTGGCGTCGGCGGGCATGGCGACGCTGGTCGCCGCGCATCAGCGGGCAGGCGAGACCACCTCGATCGCCGTCGTGGCCGACGGGCCCGCCACCAGCCGTCAGCTGAAGATGACGAGCCTGGACCAGGTGTTCGCCATGCACACCACCCTGGACGCCGCCTTGGCGTCGTTCACGTCCTGACACAGCGAAACGCGCCGCCGACCGGAGACTTCTCTCCGGACGGCGGCGCGTTTGTCGTCGGTGGGTGTCAGCAGAGGGTGCGCAACTGCTCGATCAGCTTCACGCGACCGGCGGCGTTCTCGGCGATCGGCGTGACGTTGAGCGTGGTGACGCCCGCCTCGGCCATCGCGGCGATGCGCTCCTTCACGAAGCTCTCCGGGCCGATCAGCGACACATCGCGCACCAGCTCGTCGGGCACCGCCTGGGTGGCGGCCTGCTTGTCACCGGCCAGGTACAGCTCCTGGATGCGGTCGGCGGCCTCGCCGTAGCCGTACTTGGTGGCGAGGGTGTGATAGAAGTTCTTGCCCTTGGCGCCCATGCCGCCGATGTAGAGGGCCAGGTGCGGCTTCACGAACTCGAGCAGCGGGGTCACGTTCTCACCGATCGCCAGCGCGGGACCGGCGAAGATGTCGAGCTCGCCCAGCGCCGGGTCGCGCTTGGCCTTGCCCGCGGCGAGCGCGTCGCCCCACACATCCTTGGCCCGCTCCGGCAGGAAGAAGATCGGCTGCCAGCCGTTGGCGACCTCGGCGGCCAGCTCCACGTTCTTCGGACCGAGCGCGGCCAGCAGCACCGGAATGTCTTCGCGCACCGGGTGATTGATCAGCTTGAGCTCTTTGCCCAGGCCGGTGCCGCGGTCGGCGGGCAGCGGGATCTGGTAGTACTTGCCCTGGTAGTTGAGCTTCTCGCGACGCCACACCTTGCGGCAGATCTCCAGGAGCTCGCGGGTGCGCCCGATCGGAGCGTCGTAGGGCACGCCGTGGAAGCCCTCGATGACCTGCGGACCGGAGGCGCCGATGCCGAGGATGAACCGGCCGTCGGAGACGTAGTCCAGGCCGGCCGCGGTCATCGCGGTGAGGCTGGGGGTCCGGGTGTAGAGCTGCAGGATGCCCGAGGCCAGCTGGACCCGCTCGGTGCGGGCGGCCAGGAAGCCCAGCGCGCTCACCGCGTCGAACGAGTACGCCTCCGGCACGAAGACGATGTCGAGGCCGGCGCGTTCCAGGTCGGCGACCTCGGCCGCCGTCTCCTTGAAACCGTCCGTGTAGTTGATGCTCAATCCGATCCGCATGCACTCAACATAGCCCCGGACACCACGCGCACCCCGACCGGTCGGTCTGTCGGCGCAGGTGCTGGTCGCGCGGGGTGCGTGAGCGGGCACGCGGTAGCGTTGAGGCAAAGATTCCACGCAATTCTCGCCGCATCGAAAGGCCACCCCGTCGTGTCGCAGCCCACCGTGTCGCCGCAGCAGATCGCCCCCTCCTTCGGTTCGGTGACCTTGGAGCACTATCTGTCAGAGCTGGCCGCGAAGGTACCCGCCCCCGGTGGCGGGGCCGTGGCCGCGCTGCACGCCGCGCAGGCCGCCGCGCTGGTGGCGATGGTGGCGCGCTACACCACCCGCGCCAAGGACGCGGAGAACCGGCCGGTGATCGACCAGATCATCGTGGCCGCCGATGCCGCGCTGGCCAGGTCCCTCGCCCTCGCCGATGCCGACGCGGCCGCGTTCACCGCCGTCGGTGCCGCCTACAAGCTGCCGAAGGACACCGACGCCGAGATCGCCGCCCGCACCGCGGCGATCAACGAGGCGCTGGTCGAAGCCGCCCGCGTGCCCGCCGCTGTGGTCGACGAGGCCGACGAAATCCTCTCGCTGGCCGCCGAACTGCTGCCGATCGGCAATCCGAACGTGGTCACCGATATCGGTGCCGCCGCCGACGCCGCCCGCGCCGCGGCGATGAGCTCGCAGCTCAATATCGAGATCAATGTGGGCTCCCTGCCCGCCGATCTCGGTGACCCGTTCGCCGCCGCCCTGCTGCGCGTCGACACCATCGCCGCGCGCGCCGACGCCCTGCACGGCGACGTGCTGCACGCCGTGCGCGGCTGAGTCAGCCGCTCGCGGTGAGCACGATCTTGCCGCGGACCCGGCCGGATTCGCTGCGCCGATGCGCGGCGGCGAGTTCGGTGATCGGCAGGATCTCGGCGATGTCGACGGTCAGCTCGCCGTGGTCGACCGCCGCCGCGAGCTCGTCGAGCGCGGCCGTCGCCGGTGCGACGTAGAGCCGGTGCACTCGCGAATCCGGATGTGTCGCCGGGCCTTCGGCGGCCACCACCCGGCCGGTGGCGCTCAGCACGGTCAATGACCGATCCGTGTAGTCGCCGCCGATCAGATCCACCACCAGGTCGACCTCGCGCACCGCGGTGGTGAAATCGGTGGTCCGGTAATCGATCGGTTCGGTGACGCCGAGTCCGCGCAGATAGGCATGGTTGCCGGTCCGCGCGGTGGCGGCGATCGCTGCGCCTCGCCGCGCGGCGATCTGCACCGCCAGATGCCCGACGCCACCGGCCGCCGCGTGCACGAGGACCCGCTCGCCCGGCCGCACCGAGGCCACAGCCTGCCAGGCGGTGAGTCCGGCCACCGGAAGCGCGGCCGCGTGCACCGGGTCTATCGAGGCGGGGACGCGGGCGAGCCGATTCTCCTGCGCCACCACGTATTCCGCGTTGGCGCCACCGAACACCATGCCGTACACCGCTTCTCCCGGCGCGAACCGCGGCGCACCGGCACCCACCGCCGCGATTACGCCGGACACATCGAGCCCGAGCACGAGCGGTGGCTCACCCAGCTGCCGGATCAGGCCGCTGCGCACCTTCCAATCCGCGGCGTTGACGCTGGTCGCCACCACCCGCACCAGCACCTCCCCCGGACCCGGTGCCGGCCGAGGCACCTGTGCGCGCTCGAATACGTCCGGTCCGCCGAAAGATCTCTGCACCATCTGCCACATACCGTCGAGTCTGCGCCGAGCAGTGCCCCCATGGTAGTAGGCACCTTTCGGATAACGTGGTACCTCATGGATACTGTCGGTGAGCAGAGTTCGGTCGAGGCGTTCCTGCGTGACTGCCCCGCGCGGCAACTACTGTCGGTACTCGCCGACAAATGGGTGCTGCTGGTCCTGGGCAGCCTGCGCGAGGCGGGCGGACCGGTGCGTTTCAACGAATTGCGCAGGCGCCTGGACGGCATCACCCAGAAGGTGCTCACCCGCACGCTGCGCGATCTGGAACGTGACGGCCTGGTCCGGCGCGAGGTGTTCCCCACGATGCCGCCCCGCGTGGAGTACAGCATCACCGCGCTCGGGGCGGATCTGGGGCGGATCAGCCAGGCGATGGGCGCCTGGGTGGTCGAACATCACGAGGAGATCACCGCCGCCAGAGCCGAATTCGATGCCCTGCGAACCGCCGAACCGGCCCCACTGCCGCAACCGGGGCGATCAGCAGCACCGATCTCGAAGTGAGAACATTTTTTCGAGGTCCCGACCTGCACTGACGCAAGACGACACACCGGTACACCCGTTGGCCGTTACCACTTCGATAGGTCGAGTTGATCATGGCGGCCTAGACTTGGATTCCGCCTACGAGTGAGTGAAGGGGTGGCGTTTATGAGGAACGCAGTTCGTTTCCTGTTCGTCGCGATCATGGCGGCAATACTGGCCGCATCCTGGTCGGGAGCCGCGTCCGCGGACTTGATCGGAGGCCAGCGCACCCAATACGGCGGTGGCACATACGCAGAGGCGAACCTGTCCACACACACCTTCACCGTGAGCCAGGGCGGACAGGTCGTACGGGTGATGCCCGCGTCGATGGGCAAGCCCGGTTTCGAGACGCCCACCGGTACCTTCAGCGTTCTGGAGAAGGACCGGTCGGTGGTGTTCGACTCGCGGACCATCGGCATCCCGCTCGACGATCCGGAGGGCTACATCATCGACGGTGAATACGCGGTGCGGCTCACCTGGGGTGGCGTGATGGTGCACTCGGCACCCTGGTCGGTGGACTCGCAGGGCAACGCCAACGTGAGCCACGGCTGCATCAACCTCGCCCCCGCCGACGCCGCCTGGTACTTCGAGAATGTCGGCATCGGCGATCAGGTCTATATCCACTGGTAAACATTTTCCCTCGTGGCATTCGGCGAACGCGCCGTCAGGGCAGTATCGTGCCCGTAACGAAATCGTTGCGGGACATACCCTGACGGCGACGAGCCTGATGAAGGTGGGGCGATGGATCGACCGGAAGCGCACAGACCGATCGGGGCTCGACAGCAGGACCCGGGATCGGCCGGTGCTCCGCTCGCGGCTGTCACCCCGATTCGGCGGTCCCGCGACCTCAGCGCGCCGCGGCCTCGTCGGCTGAGCGAGCAGCCGGTCAGCGGTGCGCGCCATCGCATCGAAGGTGGACCGACGACACCGGCAGGCATTCCGGTCGTTCCGGCCGCCGGACTACAGGACACCGAGTACGGCAGGGTCGTTCCGGCCGACGCCACCGTCACCGATCGGCTGCCCGTGATCGGCGGAAAATACGATCCCGGTGCGCGCCACAGCATTCCGGACACCGCGTTCTCGATCGACGACAACGGGCCCGACACCGACGAGATCCCGATCATCACCTCCCCTGCCCCCACGTGGGCGGCTCTCGATTGGCCCACGCGAGGCAATGACACTGCGGTGTCCCGGCATTCGCATCGCGCACCCGAGGACCGCGGTGCGGATACCTTCCCGCCACGCCCCGCGGCAACCTACGGCGGTGCGGACACCTTCCCGCCACGCCCCGCAGCGACCTACGACGGTGCGGACACCTTCCCGCCTCGCCCTGCGGCGACCTACGACGGTGCGGACACTTTCCCGCCACGCCCTGCGGCGACGTACGGCGGCGCGGACACCTTTCCACCACGCCCTGCGGCGAACCACGGCGGCGCGGACACGTTCCCACCGCGCCTCGCGCCCGATTACCGCGACGCGGACGCCTTTTCGGCAACCGAGACAGCCGACTCCCCTGGCGCGGACAGCGAGCCCTCGCGTCCCGCACCCGACTACAACGGTGATGACGAAGTCTTCGCGCGAATGATCGACCGCTCCAAGCGACGGCGCGTGCCCCGATGGGTCGCACCGCTGGTCGCCTCGGTGGCCGGTGCCGTCCTGCTCGGCGGCACCTACGTCCAACTGCGTGGGCCCGCACCGGCATCCACGGCGGCGAGCACTCCGCTCGTGCCGAGCTCGGCGAGCCCGGTGACGGTCGAGTGCCCCACCGAGCAGATCGGCGCCATGGTGCGGGGCAACGGCTCCGGCGGCACCGAGTCCGGCATCGCGGCGATCCTGGCCTTCCAGCACGCCTATTACGTCGCGCGATCAGGCGATCAGGCGCGGACCCTCGTGGCCGCCGGTGCTGTGGCACCCTCGGCGGCCGCCATCCAGGCCGGAATCGACTCCACTCCGGTGGGAACCACGCACTGTGTGGAGATCACCCCGGGTGCCTTCGCCGATCAGTACCTCGTCAAGATCACCGCGTTCCGGCCGGATTCGGCGCCGAGCACCTACACACCGCAGCTGGTGGAGACCGCCGTGGTCGGCAAGAAGACGCTGATCACCTCGTTCGGGGCGGCACCGCGCTAGACCCGAACGAGGGGCCGATCAGCAGCTGCGCGATCGCACAGCTCGATCACGAAAGGCGTTCAGGCGCGGGCGTTCTCGGCCGCGACCACCACGTGGCGCATGAGCAGCGCGGTGGTCACCGGGCCGACACCGCCGGGGACGGGGCTCAGCGCCGCCGCCTTGCCGATGACCGATGCCGCGTCGACATCGCCCACGATGCCGCCGTCTTCGGCTTCGTTGGTGCCCACGTCGATCACCACGGCGCCGTCGCCGATGTGCTTGCCGGTGACCAGGCCGATCCGGCCCGCCGCGGCGACCACGATATCGGCGGGGGTGGTGACCGCGGCCAGGTCCGCGGTGCGTGAGTGCGCGACGGTGACGGTGGCGTTCTCGGCGAGCAGCAGCTGGGCCAGGGGCTTGCCGACGATATTGGAGCGGCCGACCACGGTGACGAGGCGGCCCTGCAGCGCGATGCCGTGATGCTTCAGCAACTCGACAACGGCCTCGGAGGTCGCGGGGACGAAACCGTCGAGGCCGGAGGCGAGCAGGCCGAGCGACAGCGGGCTGACGCCGTCGACGTCCTTGGTCGCGGCGATCGCGGAACTCACGTCGTCGAGGTTCACGCCGGCGGGCAGCGGGGTCTGCAGCATGATCGCGTCGGTGGCCGGGTCGGCGCTGCGCGCGCTCAGTTCGGCGCGGATCGTTTCGGCGCTCGCGTCGGCACCGAGATCGATGCGCTCGCAGGCGATTCCGAGCCGTTCGGCGGCTTTGCGCAGCGAGTTCACGTACCAGGCGCTCGCCGGGTCGTCGTTGGCGACGATCAGCGCCAGCGTCGGCGCGGTGCCCGCGGCGGTGAGCGCGGCCGCGCGCTCCTTCGAGTCGGCGTTGATGGCGGCGGCGAGTTCCTTGCCGGTCAGCGAAGCGGTATCCACGGTGAGTCACCTTATCCGCCGCCGGGCGCACGGCCTTCCGCCGGGCCGCGACGCGCGCAAGCTGGTCGAGGTCCGCCGCGGCCGTGATCTCCGGTCGTAGGGTGTTGCCTGCTCTGTCATCAGCTATGCCAGCACGTACCGAACCGTTCGCGGGAAGGGTTGCGACTGTCGTGAAGATCTCGAGGCATTGGAAACAGGTGGCCGCCGCTGTCGTCACCGCTGCCGCACTGACGGGCACCGCGGTCGGCCCCGCCGCCGCGGAGGCGGACGTGGCCGCGCTGTACAACTCGGCGCAGCGGCATTTCACCGACGGTGACGATGCCGCGGGGCGAGCCGACCTACGCGCGCTCATCGCCGCCGATCCGCACGACGCCGAGGCACTCGCGCTACAGGCGATCTGGTCGCACTACGCGGGCGACACCGCCGCCGTCGGTGACGCGCTGGCCCGGCTCGGCGGGATCGACGCGGGCATGGCGGCGGGCACCAACCATGTGCTGCACGCGGTCACCGCGGCCGCCGCCACCCTGCCCAATCCGCTGCCCGCACTGGTCGGTCCGCAGACCGGCATCGTGGTCCTCGGCTACGGCCTGTTGCCCGACGGCGCGCTGCGACCGGAGCTGGAGAACCGGCTCACCGCGGCGTGGTTGCAGGCGGTCGCCGCGCCGTTCTCACCGGTGATCGTGACCGGCGGCAATCCGCAGAACGGCATCTCCGAGGCCGAGGCCATGCGGCGCTGGCTGGTCGCGCGCGGGCTGCCGGGTGATCGGATCCATGTGGAGGATCGGGCCGGGTCGACGGTGCAGAACGCACTGTTCAGCACCCGGCTGCTGCGCGATCTCGGTGCGACCAGCGCGGTGGTGGTGACCTCCCCGAATCACATTCGGCGCGCGGTCGCCGACTTCATCGTGGCGGGCACGCATGTGGTCGGGGCGATGACCTCGCTCGAGCAGCTGGTTTCCCAGTTGCCCCCGCCCGCGCGCCAGGCCCAGCGCGGGATCTACCTCGACGCGACCCGCACCTTCGAACTCGACACTTCACGCTGAGTCGTTGCCTCCCGGCCACTGCCCGCGGTGATAATTCGCTTGCCCCGGTCAGGAACAATCGGCGCATGAGCGGTTCCAGTTTTCCCGAGGTGGTCGTG
Organism: Nocardia sp. NPDC058519; assembly: GCF_042719755.1. Taxonomy (NCBI): domain Bacteria; kingdom Bacillati; phylum Actinomycetota; class Actinomycetes; order Mycobacteriales; family Nocardiaceae; genus Nocardia; species Nocardia sp. NPDC058519. Next base: position 69,531 of record NZ_JBHXNK010000002.1, read on the forward strand.
ACGTTGCGGCGTGCGGGATGCGTGTTCGCCGAGGACGAGGCCACGCTGTTGATCGAGGCGGCGGTCGGCGATCCGGGGCGGCTGGATGCGTTGGTCGGACAGCGGGTCTCGGGGACTCCGCTCGAATATCTGCTCGGCTGGGTGGAATTCCGTGGGCTGCGAGTCGGGGTGCGACCTGGAGTTTTCGTGCCGCGTCAGCGCACCGCGTTTCTCGTGGATCAGGCGGTCGACGGCGTCGCGCCGGGCACGACGCGTGCCTGCGTGGTCGACCTGTGTTGTGGCTGTGGGGCACTCGGGCTGAGTGCGGCGACCGAGCTCACCGCACGGGGGTGCGATGTCGAGCTCGTCGCCGCTGATATCGACCCCGTCGCCGTCGCCTGCGCGCGCGAGAATCTCGCGCCGCTGAGCGCACCGGTATTCGGCGGTGATCTGTTCGACGCGCTGCCGGGTGACCTGCGCGGGCGCATCGACATCTTGCTCGCGAACACACCGTACGTACCCAGCGCCCGGGTCGCGGACCTGCCGCCGGAAGCACGCGAGCACGAGCCGCTCGTCGCGCTGGACGGTGGGGCAGATGGGCTCGACGTGTTCCGGCGGGTCGCCGAGGGCGCGGCCACGTGGCTGGCGCCGGGCGGCACCGTGCTGGTGGAAACCGGGGCAGGGCAGGTCGATACCGCGTGCTCGGTGCTCACCGCGCACGGTCTCCTACCCCGCGTGGCCCGGTCCCAGGAGCACTACGCCACCGTGGTCGTCGGTACCAGGGAGCCTCGCTGATCGCGCGGCAACCACCAACGGTCGACACCGATCGGCCGTCGCGGTCGATGCGGACGTGCACAGGGTGCCCGACATGACGATGCCCCCGTCGAACGATCGCCTCCACGACCGGTCGACGGGGGCACCCCCGCACCGAATGCCTACTTGCGCCCGGTGAACTGATCCATCGAGTGGTACACGCCCACCGCGTTCAGGTACAGGTCGCGAACCTTGATCGGCAGCAGACCGGTCAGCGCCCGGTTCATCCGTGAGGTCCACGGCAGCACCACCAGGGCACCGCCCTTCTTCATCTCCGACCACGAGGTGTCGACGACATCGTTCTGCTCGAGCATCGGCGTGAACAGAATGCCCTTCGCACCGTCGAACATGCCGGTGTTGATGTAGGTCGGACAGACCGTGGTGACCTTCACGTGGTCGTGGCCCGCCTGCTCGAGCTCGATACGCACCGAATCCGACCAGCCGAGCGCCGCCCACTTCGACCCCGCGTACACGGCCATGCGCGGGTTGGCGACCAGCCCGGCCGACGACGCGATATTGAGCACGCGTGCCTGGCCCGCACCGGCGACCATGCCGGGCAGGAACTCCAGGGTGACGTACATCGGGGCCAACGAGTTGATCGCCATCGTCTTGTCGATGTCGGAGCGGTTCTCGGTTTCCCAGAAGTAGGTGTTGCCGCGCACGATGCCCGCGTTGTTGACCAGGATGTCGATGCCGCCGACCTCCTTGCGCACCGCCTCACCGGCCTCGCGGATCGAATCCTGCGACGACACGTCCACCACGTAGTGGTGCACCTTGCCACCCGCGGCGGTCAGCTGCGCCGCGGTATCGCGCAGCGCCAGCTCGTTGATATCCCACAGCACCACCGCGTCGGCGCCTTCGGCAACGGCCCGCTCCGCGAACAGCTTTCCCAGGCCCATCGCCGCGCCGGTGACCAGGACCCGCTTACCTGCGACCGATTCCAACTTCATTTCTCGCTACACCTACCCCTGCTCGTATTCCGCTACTTCTGGCGCAGCGTCTTCATGACACCGAAAACCAGCGTCATCGTCTTGGCCCACATCTGCTCGGACATCCCGGGCAGCGGCGCGATCGGCAGCAGTCGCTGGACCGCGATGGTCTGGGTGTCGATGTACTTCAGCAGGCCCTCCGGCCCGTGACGACGACCCTGACCGGAGATACCGAGCCCGCCCGACGGCGCGTCGACGCTGCCCCAGGCGGCACTGAAGCCCTCGTTGACGTTCACCGAACCGGCGTTGATCCGCGCGGCGACGTCCTTGCCGCGGTTCACGTCCCGGCTCCACACACTGGCGTTGAGGCCGTAGGCGGTGTCGTTGGCTGCCTCGACGGCGGCGTCGTCGGAGTCGACCTTGTACACCGAGACGACCGGGCCGAAGGTCTCCTCGCGGAAGACCGTCATGCCCGGCGCCACGTCGGCGAGCACGGTCGGCTCGTAGAAGTACGGGCCCAGATCCGGGCGGGCACGGCCACCGGCGAGCACCTTCGCGCCCTTGGCCACAGCGTCGTCGACGTGGGCCGAGACGGTCTCGAGCTGACGGGGGAAGGTCAGCGATCCCATGTCCCGGCTGTAGTCGAGCTCGCCGCCGAGCGACATGTTCTTGACGTTGCCCACGAATTCGGCGACGAACTGGTCGTAGACCGAGGCGTCGACGTAGATGCGTTCCATCGACTCACACAGCTGACCCGCCGACGAGAAGCAGGCGCGCACAGCCAGTTTCGCCGCCTTGGAGACATCGGCGTCGGCCAGCACGAGCAGCGGGTTCTTGCCACCGAGCTCGAGGGAGTATCCGATCAGGCGCTCACCGGCCTGCTGGGCGATGGTGCGGCCGGTGGCGCTGGAACCGGTGTAGTCGACGTAATCCGCGCGCGCGATCACCTCGCCACCGATCTCGCGGCCACGGCCGAGCACCGCCTGCCACAGACCGCGCGGCAGCCCGGCCCGCTCGGCGGCGTCGATGGCCCACAGCGCGGTCAGCGCCGTCTGGTTGTCGGGGCGCGCGATCACGGCGTTGCCCGCGATCAGGGCGGGCAGCGCGTCCGAGACCGCCAGCGCGAGCGGGTAGTTCCACGGGGAGATGACCGCGACGACACCCTTGGGCCGGTTGCGCACCTCGACCGAGGTGAGCACCGGCAGCACGCCGCGCGGCTTGCGGTCGGCGAGCAGTTTGGGGGCGACGGTGGCGTAGTAGCGCGCGTTGAGCGCCACGTCGGCGATCTCGTCGAAGGCGTGCGGCCGGGACTTGCCGGTCTCGGTCTGCACGATGTCGAGGATGGTGTCCTGCTCGGCGAGCACGATGTCGTGGAAGCGGCGCACGATCTCGGCGCGCTGCTTGACTCCCACCTTGGCCCAGTCGCGCTGCGCGTGCCTGGCGACGGCGAAGGCGCGCTCGATATCGGCCACCGAGGACTGCGGCAGGTCGCCGATCTTGTGGCCGGTCGCCGGGGCGAAGACCGCGACCGACGGTGCGCCACCGGCGACTCCGCGCTCGAACAGGGGCTTGACCAGCGCGGCGGGCAGCACGGTGGGTTCGGCGGTCAGCTCGGGGGCTGTCGTCATTGTCGGCCCTTCTCCTCAACAGATGGATCGCGCGGAACGGATCGCGCACGTTCAGGTCATTTACTGAACACTAGTGTTAGATTAATGCCAGCGCCCTGGTTCGTGTCAAGCTTTCAGTGCGCGATGACCGGCTGTGAGGGAGGTGCGATGACCGAGGAATCGACGGCGGTGCGTCGCGGGCGCCCGCCGCAAACCCGGGAGCAGGCCGACGAGGTCCGTGCCAGGATCATCGAGGCGACCGCCGCGGTGTTCGCGCGCAACGGCTCGCGCGGGTTGAGCGTCGCCCAGATCATCGAAGAGGCCGGGCTGGCCAGACCCACCTTCTACCGCTATTTCGGCAATGCGTCCGAGCCGCTGCACGCGGTCCTCGACGCGTCCAACGACGGTCTCGTCGGCGGCATCCGCGAGGCACTCGCAGGTACCGACGAGCCGGTGCAGCTGGGCATCCGGCTGATCGACGCGTACATGGACTGGGCACGCGGGCACGGCCCGATGCTGGGGCCGTTGTTCGCCGAGCTGCACGATCCCGGGTCGGTCGTCTCGGGCTATCGCGAACGCGCGCTCGACGATATTCGCGATCTGGTGCGCAAGACCTTCGGCGATCTCGGGCGCCCTGTCCCCGCTCCGCTGGACCTGGACGCGGCACTGCACGTGTGCGAGTACGTCGTCTACCGGCTCACCGAGGGCAGTGAGCCGGGTAGCGATCCCGATCCGGCGCTGGCGTCCGAGGCCAGGGGGACGATGATTCGCGTGCTGCTGGTAACCCTCGGCACCCGCGACGATCTGGCCTACGCGATGGAACTACCCGGTCTGTTTCCCAACCTGTAGCGCCGCCGGTTCCTCCGCAGCACGACCTGCCGTGACCAGGGCGATCGACAGCAGCACCGCACCGGCCCAGCCCGCGAGGCCGAGTCGCTCATCCAGCAACAGCACCGCCAGCAGGGTGCCGGTGAGCGGTTCGAGCAGGGCAAGCAGCGCTCCGGTGCCCGCGCCCGCCTCGGTGAGGCCACGGAAATAGAGCGTGTACGCAATCGCCGTCGGGAACAGTCCGAGTGCGAGTACTCCCAGCACGCCGTTCAGGGTTGTGTCGATCGCGGTGGTGGTCAGCGCGGCCGGGAGGGCGAGCAGGATCGCGCCCGCGGTGAACCCGACGCCGGTGCTGGTGACAGGATTCAGGCCGGGGACGGGAACCGCGGCGATCACCGTGAGCGCGGCGAAGGCGGTGGCCGCGGCCAGTGCCAGAATCGCGCCCAGCAAGACCCGCGACCCGCCCGCGCCGGGTGTGCCGACGAGCAGTGCGAGCCCGGTGAGGGCGAGGGCGATGCCGCCGGCGCGGGTGCGATCGAGTGCTCGCCTGCCGGTGAGGTGTTCGGCCACCGCGACGATGACCGGGGACATACCGATGGTGATCAGCGTCGCCGTGCTCACCGAGGACAGTGCCACCGCGCCGAAATAGCAGCCCTGGAACACCGGAGCCAGGACTGCGACCGCGCCGATACGCCGCCACGCGGGCACTACCGCGCGGTAGTGCCCGACGGGTGAGGACACACAGTCCGACCAGCAGCAGACCGCCGACGGCCAGTCGCACGGCTGCTACGGCCGGCGGGGACAGCTGGGTCGAGCGTTGGACGAGGGTGCCGAGTAGGCCGCCGGTTCCCCAGAGGATTCCGGCGAGGACGAGATCAGCTGTGCCCACGCGGGCGGACAGCGAGACAGACATGGGTGTGTGCTCCTGCGACAGAAGGTGAGGGGGTCGCGAGAAGCGAGGTGCTGGAGTGGACACGGGTGGCCAGCTGGGCCGGTGCGCGCTCCTCGGGAGCGCGGCGGGGCACCTCGCTCAGGAGGCGGGCGGCGGGGTGGAACGGAAGCACTCGTGCACGTCGCGAGTGTACTCCACACAGAATCTCCACATTTGGCGACGCAACCCTCCACACCGGCTCGCTAGGGTCGCACCATGGAAAACAGTGGGGGCGGGCCAGGACAGGCGGCACGCCGGGTCCTGGTGGTCGACGACGAGGTGACGATCGCCGAGTCCGTGGCCGCCAGGCTGCGTGCCGAGGGGTTCACCGTCGACCTGGCACACGACGGGCCCGCCGCGGTGGCGGCGGCCCTGGCGGGGGAACCCGATCTGGTGGTCCTCGACGTCATGCTGCCGGGGTTCGACGGGCTGGAGGTGTGCCGCCGGATCCAAGCCGAGCGCCACGTGCCCGTCCTCATGCTCACCGCGCGCACCGACGAGACCGACCAGCTCATCGGCCTCGGGGTCGGCGCCGACGACTATCTCACCAAGCCGTTCTCGATGCGGGTGCTCGCGGCCCGCGTGCACGCCCTGTTGCGGCGCGTCGACCGGGCCGCCGAGCGCGGCGACACCAGCATCGTCGTCGGTGATCTGCGGATAGATCTCGCCGAGCGGCGGGTGTGGCGTGGTGACACCGAAGCACGGCTCACCCCACTGGAATTCGACTTGCTGAGCCGGCTCGCGCAACGTCCGCGGGCGGTGCTGGCCAGGGAACGGCTGCTCGAGGACATCTGGGACTGGTCCGACGCGGCGGGCACGCGCGCGGTGGATTCGCACGTGAAAGCCTTGCGGCGCAAGCTCGGTGCCGATCTCATCCGCACCGTGCACGGTGTCGGGTACGCCTTGGACGCACGATGACGGCGCCTGAGCGCGCCGCGGCGTTGCTGGACCGGATCGCCGACGTGTTGCCGCGGCCACTGGATCGGCTGCGGTCGATCAAACTCAAACTGGCCGTGCTGATGTTGTGTTCGGGCGGTGTCGCGTTCGGGTACTTCCGGCTGAAGATCGGCTGGCTGCCGCCGCGCACCACCGTGGCGGCGATCGGGATCGCGCTGCTCACCTCGCAGTTCCTCGCACACGGCATCACCCGGCCGCTGCGCGAGATGACCTCGGCTGTCCGGCGAATGGCACAGGGCGACTACAGCTTTCGTGTGCGGGCGTCCTCGCGCGATGAGGTGGGGCAGCTCGCGACCGCGTTCAACCAGATGGCCGCCGACCTGGCCGCCGCCGACCGGCAGCGTCGCGACCTCATCGCCAATGTGTCCCACGAGTTGCGCACGCCGGTGACCGCACTGCACGCGGTCCTGGAAAATCTGGTCGACGGGGTGAGCGAACCCGACCCGGCGACGCTGCGCACCGCCCTCGCCCAGACCGAACGGCTCGGCCTGCTCGTCTCCGAACTCCTCGACCTGTCCAGTATCGAAGCGGGCGCGTTCACGCTGGATCGCGAAAACCTGTCGCTGACACCGCTCTTGGCGGAAGTGATCGCCGAAGCCGAGGTGATGACCGCCGCGCTGGGGCGCGGTGTCCGGTTCACGACTTCTGTCGAACCCGCCGACGCGACCGTGTTCGCCGATCGGGCCCGCCTGCACCAGGTGCTGTTCAACCTCCTCGACAACGCGGCCAGGCACGGTCCGTCCGGCGGTGAGGTGCGGGTCTCGGTGTCGACCGGCCCCGAGGGGACCGTCCTCGAGATCCAGGACGACGGCCCCGGCATCCCGGAAGCCGAGCGCGCCACCGTTTTCGACCGCTTCACCCGCGGTGGTCGCACCGACGGCGGCGGCACCGGCCTCGGCCTCGCCATCGCCCGCTGGGTGATCGACCTCCACGGCGGCACCATCGCCGTCGCCGACCCCGGCTCCCGCATCCGCGTCGTCCTTCCGGACTGACCCGATATCCAGATCACCCTCCCGGCACTTCGGTCCCGGGACGCATCCGCACACCTCCAGGAGGGGAAACTCATGTCCGACAAACCGATATCCGAAGCACCGACACCTGATCAGGCCGCAATTGAGAGCCAGAAGTCCGGTGTGCAGGCGGGTGCCGAGCAGCCCGGTGCCGAACCCGTCCTCGCCAAGGCCGCAGCGTCGGTCAGCCCATCACCGGACACGACGTCGTCCGCCACAGAAAGCTCGCCCGCCGCACCATCCGCGTCCGCTACACCCGTGCCTGCCGCACCATCCCCATGGGCCGCGCCCGCCGCACCATCCGCGCCCGCCGCACCCGCTGCACCCGCCGAGCCGTCCGCACCCGCCGCACCCGCTGCACCCGCTGCACCCGCCGAGCCGTCCGCACCCGCCGCACCCGCTGCACCCGCTGCACCCGCCGCGGATAGCTCGGTGCCGTTCGCGACATTGCTCGCCGCGAGTCGTGAGGGCAGCCCCGTCCGGCCGGGCACCGCGGGCTGGCAGGCCACAGCGTGGCCGAGTGTGTCATCGGCGAGTTCCAGACCGTCGGCGAGTTCCATGCACTTACCTGCGATGCCGCCGCCCCTACCGCCGGTGCCCAAACGCTGGCAGGCAGTAGCCCGCCCACCCGGCGTCCTTCCCGCCGCCGCCCTGGCCGGCATCGTCGGTGCCACGGTGATCCCGCTCGACCGTCCCGGCATCGGCTGGCTCATCACGGGCACCGCCATCACCGGAGCTCTCTGCGCGGTGGACTACCGCGCCCGGACCCGTCGGGCATCCGAGGACGACTCACCGGAATCCGCCCCGACGGCCGGAACATCACCGGCGACAACTCCGTCCACGACTGCGCCGACCACGGCCGACAGCACCGGCGCGAAATCCGCTGCACCACTGTCGCATTCAGTGCCTGACGTTCTCGCGGCACCGAACACCGACGAGGTCACGGCAGTCACCGGACGTTCCGAGCCGGATCGCACGGCAGACCCCGGCCCAGTCGACAATGCCGCGCCCGCGAACGCCGCAACGAGCGACGGACAAGCGGCAAGTCGATCGGCCGATACGGCCGGCGACCGAGCAGCGGTTCAGGGCGGCGCGGCCGACACCGGGACAAACGCCGCGACAAATGCTGCGAAGACTGCTGATTCGGCTGCGGCCGGCCTCGGCGGGGTTACCGCGAAAGCACCTGTCACCGACCGGGAAACGCAGTCGAATGAGGTTGCTTCCCACTCTATTTCGCTCAGTGATCGGATCTGGTGGGGGGCGGCCGCGATTGGGTTGCTCGGGGTGGGGACAGTCCGGGCCGCGGGGTGGTTGTTCGTTCTCTGCTTGATCGCGGCGTGCGTCGCCGGGTCGCTGGCGGTGTTGGGACGACGGAGTGTGCGGGGAACCGTCCACGACATGTTCGCGGTGCCGTTGGCGTCGTTCGGGGCTGTGCCGTGGGCCTTTTCGGGCTTGCGGGAGTCACGTTCGGTGGGGACCTCGACCTTGCGGCGTTACGGGGTTTCCGTAGCGGTGACGGCGGCATTGCTGGTGGTGTTCGTGCCGCTGCTAGGCGGAGCGGATGCGACCTTCGCGGGCCTGTTGAACGGGCTCGTTCCGACCGTGGACGGTCCGGCGGCCTGGCAGTGGACCTTCTTGTTCCTCATCGTCACCGTGGGAGTGCTCGGGGCGCTGTATCTGCTCGCGGGCCCGCCCGCGCGTGCGGCAGATTCGGTACGGCCGCAACGGCTTTGGTCGCGCAGTGAGTGGATGCTGCCGGTCGGGGCGCTGACCGTGTTGTTCGCGGTGTTCGTGGGCGCTCAGTTCGTGGCCCTGTTCGGTGGCGACGACTACGTGCAGCGGACAGCGGGCCTGACCTATGCCGAGTACGCGCGCAGCGGGTTCTGGCAGCTCTCGGCGGTGAGCATCCTGACGCTGGCCGTCATCCTGGCGGTACTGCGCTGGTCGGCGCAGGAAACCGCCGCCGATCGCCGGTCGCTGCGCATCCTGCTGAGCGCGGTGAGCGTGCTGACGCTGATCATCGTGTGCTCCGCGCTCGGCCGGATGTGGACCTACCAGCAGGCCTACGGGTTCACCGTGCTGCGCCTGCTGGTGACGACGTGCGAGCTCTGGGTCGGCCTCGTCTACGTCCTCGTGCTGATCGCCATCGCGCGACTGCGCTGGAGCTGGGTGCCGCGCGCCGCGATCGGGACTGCTCTTGCCACCCTCATCGCGCTCGCGGTGATCAACCCGGAAGGCCTGGTCGCCGAGCGCAATATCGACCGTTGGCACACCAACGAGCGCCTGGACGCGGACTACCTGGGCAGCCTCTCCCCGGACATTCTCCCTGCCCTCGACGACCTGAACGACTCGTACCTCCGCGCAGAAATCGAAGCCTCGATCCTCGCCGACTTGGACGACGACCACTGGTGGTCATGGAACTGGTCACGCAGCTCGGCTCGCTGATCGTCGCGGACGTGGTCGCTCACCTCGGGCGACCGCGGCCCCCGACTCACAACGGCTCACCCGAGCCGACAATCCAGTGACCACACCTCTCGACACTGATCTTCTGGAGCCGGTCGTCGCTCGCGACGCGAATCACTACCCCTGTGCTGCAACAGTTCTGGACAGCCCGCTGGCGCGCAGGACGCGGCGGCCGATCGCGGCGCGGATGGAGTCCTCGGTGCCGATGACGCGGACGTGGGTGCGGGCCCTGGTGATGGCGGTGTAGAGCAGTTCCCTGGTGAGCAGCGTGGATTCGGGTTCGGGAAGGACGACCGAGACCGTGTCGTACTGGCTGCCCTGGCTGCGGTGGATGGTCATGGCGAAAACCGTGACCACGGCGGGGAATTGCGTCGGGTGGACCAGGTAGGGCTCACTGCCGCGCTGGAGGGCCGCGCGCAGTGAGCCGTCGGGGCGGCGGATGATGACGCCGGTATCACCGTTGTAGATGCGGGCCTCGTGGTCGTTGGCGGTGACCAGCAGCGGTTGCCCGGGGTACCAGACCGATTGCGGCCCTTCGGGTCCCGCGCCACCCGCCGCGGCCCAGTCGGCTGCCATCCGGTCCCAGCGTTCGACACCGAAGGGGCCCTGGCGGTGCGCGCAGAGCAAGCGGTGTGATTCCAGCGCGGTCAGGGCGCCGATCGCGTCGCCCGCTTCGGCGGCGGCCGTGACGGCGAGGGCGCCGGTTGTCACGTCCGCCCGCACAGCGCGGACGTCGTCGGGGGTGCACAGCGATACGTCGTCGCCGCCCGCTCGCAGAATAGCCAGCGCCGCATCGGCATCGCCCGCACGGACCGCGACCGCCAGGTCGGCGATATGCCCGCCGAACCGCCTGCCCCTGGTCAACCGGACGATCCCGCCTTGCAAACGCCGCTGCTCGAGGGCGGTGAGCGAGTGCGTTTGCGTAGCAGGCACCTCCGCGCCCGCTCCATCACCAGGAGCCGTTGACGGCTGCGATCCACCGAGATCGAGGCCGAGCACCGCACGAAGCGCCGGGTTCGGCGCGCCGCTGACCGGCCCGGCGACGAGATCGGCCAGCACCGCACCCGCATCGACCGAGGCCAGCTGGTCGGGGTCGCCGACCAGGACAAGGCGGGTATCGGGGCGCAGAGCGGAGAAGAGGTGGCTCATCATCGTCAGCGACACCATCGAGGTCTCGTCGACCACGACGACGTCGTAGGGCAGCCGGTTGTGTTCGTGGTGGCGGAACCGGGTGGTGCGGCCACGTTGCCAGCCCAGAAGTCGGTGCAGGGTCGAGGCGGTGAGTTCGGGCAGGCCGAGGACGGCGGCTTGTTCGCGCACCGCCTCCTGCAGCCGGGCCGCCGCCTTGCCCGTGGGGGCGGCGAGGGCGATACGCAGGGCGGGCAACTTCGGCGAGGCGCCGCGATGGGCGGTGAGCAGAGCCAGGATGCGGGCGATGGTGTGGGTTTTGCCGGTGCCCGGACCACCGGCGACGACGGTGGTCCAGTGGGTCGCGGCCAGGGCGGCGGCCAGTCGTTGCCGGTCGGGGCCGTCACCGAGAGGGTCGGCGAAGAGCCGATCCAGCTGCGCGCGAACGAGTTCGGTATCGATCGCCGGGTGGTCGGCACTGCGTTCGGTGAGCACTCGCCGCAGGGTTTGTTCCTGCTGGTAGTACCGGTCGAGGTAGAGCAGCGCGCCACCCTCGGCGTCGGCTTCGACGATCCGCAACGGGCGCAGCGGACCGGACTGCCCGCCGCAGATCAGCGGACTGCGACGCAGGGCGGTGAGCACCCGATCGGTATCCGGCCACGGCAGGGTCGCCGGGTCGATTCCCGTCGTGCCGTCACGGGTTTCGTCGGCGTCGATGCCGATCTCGCGCATCCGGGCCAGCTCGAGACACACCGATCCGGAGCGCACCGCGCGCACGGCCAGCGCCGCCGCGAACAGCACGTCCTCGCTGTCCTCGCGCCCCATCCGACCCAACCGCACCGCGACGTGCACGTCCGCCGCCGACAGCACGCCGGCCTCGTTGAACACCCGCAGCAGCCCGGTCCCCCGCTGCGCCACCTGAATCGCCGTCATCGTTGCCCCGCGAGCAGATCCGACAGCGCGACAACCAGTTCCGCGGACGGGTGCCAATCGAAAACGCCGTGTCCCGGTGGGGTCGACGCGCCGATCATGCCCCGGACGAACAGGTATCTGGCCCCACCGAGATGGCGCGCGGGATCGTAGTCCGGCAGCCGCCAGCGCAGATAACGGTGCAGCGCAACGGCATACAGCAGCGCTTGCAGCGGATAGTGCGAGCGGATCATCTCCGCGACCATGTGGTCGCGACGGTAGTGCTCGACGGTGAGGTCCCCGGTGCCGAGCCGGTTGGTCTTGTAGTCGACGATGAGATAGCGGAGCTCGCCGGTGTCATCGGGTACCCGCAAGACCGCGTCGATGCTGCCGGTAAGGTAGCCGCGCAGCACCGTATCGGGCAGTGCGGCAACGTGATCGGCGTATCCGGCGAGATCGTCGTCGGCGGGTACGTGGGTGCGCAGCAGCGCGGCGACGGCGTGCATCCCGGCCGAGCGCGCGCCGGGTGTGTCACCACCACCGAGTGGCAGCTCGAATTCCAGTTCGTTGAGCCGGTCACGGGTGGCGATCGCGGCCAGAGAGCCGAAATCGGCCGGGGTGCGCAGGACTTCGAGCAGCGCCGAGGACAGCACGTCGACATCGAGCTCGGCCATCGTGTGCTCGACCGCCTCGACACACCGTCGGTTGACCTCGGCGGCGAGGTCGGGCACCGAGGTGTCGACCGTTTCGAGCACGCCGTGGACCAGCGTGCCGAACTCGGCGCCATAGGGCAGGTCGTTCATCAACGACGGGGCGGCCGTGCTGTCGGTGAAGGCGTCGACCGGCGCCTCGGTCGGTTCGTCGTCAGGACCTGGACCGTCCTCGGGTTCGGAGTCGCTCAGTCCCGGGGCGTCGTGCGCGCCCGCGGTGAGCGCCGAATACGAGGTGCGCCGCCACTGCTGGTCGAGCGCGCGGGTGAACCCGGCGGCCGCCAGCTCACCGGTCGGCAGCTCGGTGCGCACCCGCCGGGGCGCCACATCCTCGGGGCGATCGACCATGGTCACCGAGATCGCGTCCGAGGCGCCCGCAGCCCACTCGGAAATCCGTTGCGCCGCAGCGGTGTCAGCGGGAATCTCCGCACGCCGCGGAACCTGCGCCGAACCCGGTCGCCTGCCCAGCATCATCCGGTGCAGCGGCGCGGCGCCGGTGGTCACCGCGGGCGCCCACCACGCGACGACCTGGCACATCGCCCGGGTCAGCGCCACATACAGCAGCCGCAGCTCCTCCCCCGATTCCTCTGCTTCACAACGCAATTGGCGCTCGCCGTAGCCGGGGGCCTCCTTGCCGCCGATATCGAGGACCCTGGTGCCGTTGTCATCGTGGAACAGCAGCGTCGCCGGATATGGATTCTTGGCGCTGTCCCAGGTGAAAGGCAGGTAGACGATGGGGAATTCGAGGCCCTTGCTGGCGTGCACGGTGGCGATCTGCACTGCCGCCGCGTCCCGATCGAGCCTGCGGCTGCGACCGCTGATGCTGCCGGCCTCCGGGTCGCGAACACGGTCGGCGAGCCAGCGGGTGAGCGCGGTCAGGCCGAGCCCCTCGGCCACCGCGACCTCGTCGAGCAGCTGCGCGAGGTGGCGCAGGTCGGTGAGTTCGCGTTCGCCGTTGTCCACCGCGAGCAGGCGCGGCGCGAGGTCGGCTTCGGTGGCGAGCTTGTCGAACACGGCGGCGAATCCGGCGCGCGCGAACAATCGCGCGGCGTCGCGCAACTGGGTCGAGACCCGGCCGACGAGATCCGCACCGCCCGAGTCGATCTCGGCTGCGGTCACGCCGAGGATCGGTGTGCACGCTGCCAGCCGCACCCGGTCACCGCGATGCGGTTGTTCGAGGGCACGCAACACCCACAACCAGTCGGTTGCGGCGACGGTCGCGAAGACGCTGGTGCCACCGGCCAGGACGGAGGCGACCCCGACCCGATCCAACGCCGCACGCACCACATCGATCTGGGATCGGGTGCGCACCAGCACCGCGATATCGCCGGGCCCGATCGGTCTGCGTACCCGTCCGTCGCCCACTTCACGCAGCGATTGATCCCCGCCGCGTAGGGGTTTGGCGTCGATGGCGGTGCCGGATTCGAGCAGGGTGACGATATCGGCGGCCAGATCGTCGGCCACCTTGGCCCGCTGCCTGCCCACCGAAGGGAACCCCGACCGATTGCGCGGACCGGCCCCGGTCCGCGGCAGTACCCGGAGTCGCAGCGGGCTGATCGCGTCCGGTTCACCGTGCAGTCGGGTCGTCGGCCGTGTCGGCGTGACCGGGTACACGCTGATCTCGGGGTGACCCAATTCCGCACCGCCACACAGGTGGTCGATGGCGCGCAGCAGTCCGGCGTCGCTGCGCCAGTTGCGGGTGAGCTCGCTGCGTCGATCCGCCAGTGCCACGGCGTCGAGGTAGCTGAGCACTTCGGCGCCGCGAAAGGCGTAGATGGCTTGTTTCGGGTCGCCGACCAGCACCAGGGTGGCGTGCTGGTGGAAGGCCAGGCGCAGGATGTCCCACTGCAACGGATCGGTGTCCTGGAACTCGTCGACCAGCGCGACCCGGTACCGCTGCCTGATCCGGGCGCAGGCGCGCGGCCCGTGTTCGGGGTCGGCCAGCACATCGTGCAGCAGCACCAGCAGGTCGTCGAAATCACGCAGTCCCGCACGGCGTTTGCGGCGTTCGGTCTCGGCGCGCACGGCGCTCGCGTAGGCCACGCGCTCCCCCGCCGCACCGTCGGTGCGTGGCGCGAGGTCGGCGTGCCGATCGTGGACCGCCGCCAGCGCCAGGGTGTGCGCGTCGCGCAATGTGAAGGGGGCGCGGTCGCGGGCGTAGCGGGCCAGGTACAGGTCGTCGGCGACGGTGGCGACGAGGTCGTCCACCGATTCGACCAGCCGGGCACCCGGGTCGTGTTCACCGGCGAGACCGAGTTCGTCGAGCATCCGCTGACAGAACGAGTGGGTGGTGGCGATGGTGCCCGCGTCGAAATCGGCCAGGGCGGTGAGCAATCGGTGCCTGCGCAGACGCACGGTCGCGGGGTCGGTGTCGGCCATCGCCCGGACGAGTTCGTCCTGGTGGTGCCGTGCGGCATCGGGCTCGGCGAGCGCGGTCGCCACCGTGACGAAACGGTCCCTGGTGCGTTCGCGCAGTTCCTGGGTGGCGGCGCGGCTGAACGTGACGAGGAGCAGTTCGGTGATCGCGATGCCCGCCTCGGCGACGTAGCGCACCGCGAGCCCGACGATGGCGTGCGTTTTGCCGGTGCCCGCGCTGGCCTCGAGCACGACGGTGCCCTGGGGCAGCGGACCGGTGGCGTCGAAGGCGGTGGGCGCCGATACGGTCCCCGTCACGGCTGTCCCTGACTTTCGGCGGCGAGTAGCGGCGCCCACCAGCGGCGCGCGAGGGCACCGAAGTGGGTGCTCTCCGGCTCGCCCGGTCGGCTGGGTTCGGTGGCGAGACCGGCGAATCGGGGTGCGCGACCCCACACGTAGCGCAGGTAGCGGTCGGTGTGGTCGCCGAACTTGTCGGGGCCGTTGGGGCCGCCGTCGAAGGCGTGTTCGGCGGCGAGCAGGGCGTCGGCGACGCTGTCACCACGGAACCGGCGCTCGGCGTAGGCCGCGGTGGCGGCGGGTGCGCAGGGCAGCGGTTCGCACAGTCCTTCCTCACGCAACCGGACCAGATCACGCAGGATCGCCAGTGCGGCAGGCGCTTCGGGTGCCGTGATCACCGATCTGGCTACGGGTCTGCTGCGGAATTGACCTCGTCCGGTACTGATCGCCTGCCACGATCGGTCTTCGGTAGCGGCGAGGGCGAGTAGCGACACCCAGGACGCGAGCCGGTGTTTCGGTGCCAGACGCGAGTAGGTGGTGCGCACCAGTGTCTCGCCACGGACCTCGGGCACGGTGCCCGCGAGGGTGCGACCGTTGCCGAGGTCGATGGCGATGTCGACGGCGCGCGGCGGTGCCTCGTAGTCGGGTAGTGCGGTGCGGACGAGGGTGTCGACCGTGCCTTCCACTTCGTCGAGCACCTTGGCACCGAAACTGAAGGGGGGCAACGTTCCCCGGCGCCATTCGGCGGCACGCAGGCCCGCCGGGTCGGCTCCGGTGAGGCGGGCGGTCAGCATTCGTTCGCCGAGATCCCACTTCGCCAGGCCGTCGAGTTCGATCGGGAGCTGATCGGCGATGTCCTCGGATTCTTCGGGCACCCGCAGGCCGAGTCGCTGCCACAGGAACGCGCGCACCGGGTGTTCGGCGAACGAGATCAGTTCCGCCAGTGCGACATCGGTGACGGGAGCGGGCGGCAGCGGCGCGGTGAGCAGCGGTGGGCGCGGTCGTGACGGGCGGGCGGCGGCGCGCGCACCGGCCAGCGCGACGGTGTCGAAGCTGCGTGGGTTCTCGGGGGCGAAGTTGCGGCGGTCGAAGGCTTGCAGCGGGTGCCGGATGTGGACTTCGCCCATGGCTGCCGGTCCCACCTGGGTGGCGAGCACGTCGAGGAGTTCGGCCACCGGGACGGCCGGCGGGCGGGCGGCGCCGGTGACCGGGTCGGCGCCGGTGTGCAGGACCAGCAGGGTGTCCCCGGCCGCCATGATGGCGTCGAGGAGGAGCTGGCGGTCTTCGCTGCGCGCATCGCGTTCGCCGACCAGCGGGTCGCGGGCCAGCAGGTCGTCGCCGTCGACACTGCCCGGTCGCGGGAAGACGTCGTCGTCGAGGCCGAGCAGCACCACCACGCGGTGCGGCACCGACCGCATCGGCACGAGGGTGCACACGGTGAGTTCGCCGGTGCGGAAGTTCGCGCGGCCGGGGCCGCCTGCCAGGCGACTGGTCAGCAGGACCGCCACGTCGGCCAGCCGCAGCGGGGTGGCACCCGCGTGTTCGGTGGCGGCGACGATCTCGCGGCGCGCTTCGGTGCGGATCCACGACTGCGTGACGGGCACATCGGTGAGCAGTTCGACGGCCCGCAGCAGCACCGAGGTCCATTCGGCGGCGGGCCGAGGACCGCGCAGGTCACGCAGACAGACCGCGAGCCGGTCGATGAACTCGGCGAAGCGGCCCGCGAGGTCGACGTCGTTGGAGTCGACATCGTCGAGTGGCAGCGCCAGATCGAGCCAGTCGTCCCCGGATTCGTCGGCGGTGACCCCGAGCAGAATGCGGTCCACCGCGGCATTGAGGGTGTTCTGCGCGAAATCGGCGAGGCCGAACGCCTCGCGTTGACGCTGCCCGATCCCCCACCGCGCGCCCGACTCGGCCGCCCACTCGCGCAGCCGTTCGATGTCGTCGTCGTCGAACCCGCAACGGCGGCGCACGGTCTCGCTCGCCGCCAGGTCGAGTACCTGCGTCACCGTGACGCGACCGTCGGCCAGTTCGAGTAGCTCGATCACCACGGCCAGCATCGGGTTGGTCACCGCCCGCCCGCGATCGGCGAGCCGCACCCGCAACTGATGCGCCGGGTGTTCACCCTCGACCGGCAGGTCGATGCCGGTGCCGCGCTGCCCGAACGCCGCCCGCACCAGCGGCCCGAACGCCTCCACGTCGGGGCACATGATCAGCACGTCGCGCGGCTCGAGCGTCGGATCCGCCGCGAACGTCCTCAGCAGCAGATCGCGCAGTACCTCCACCTGCCGCGCCGGGCCGTGACACGCGTGTACCTCAACACTGCCGTCCGGAGCCGCACCCGTTTCGGGGACTCGGTCCTCTCGCACGGCCGCCTGGACGACACCGAGTAGCGAGTGCGTGGCGATCTCATCGGGTAGGTGAATGTCACTGTCCAGCACCGGATTCAGGCGCTGTTCCAACTCCCGCACATCCCGGGCCAGCCCCGCGAGCAAGGGGTGGGAAACCAGGTCCGCGGTGTGATCGTCCGCGCGCGGGCAAACCGTTGCACCGACTCCACCTCCGGCGACCGCCCGAGCATCGCTGAGCGTGGTCCACATGGCCGGGCTCGGGTGTGCCATCCACAGGTGGACGTCGCGGTGGGCGGCGAGGGCGGTGATGACGGCCAACTGGTCGGCGGGAAGTCGGGTCAGGCCGAAAACAGAGAGCCGCTCGGGCAGGTCGACCGAGGCGGGATCGGCGCGCAGGCGGGCGCAGGCGTCAGCGAGCCGTTCGGCCGGGCTCGGGGCATCGACCGCGGTGCGCAGCGCGCGCCACAACCGCGGCTGCCACGCGAGATCGTCGGGTACCGGCCCGCCCGCGCCGTCGGTGTCCGCGCCCGCGGCCCAGTCGAGCAGCACCTGCGGACGCTGGGCGGCGTAGGAGTCGAACAACGCGGCCAGGTGGGCGGCGGTGGCGTAGCGTCGGCCGACTCGGTGATCCGCCCCCGGCAGGCCGAGATGGCGCGCCAGAACCGCTGCCCACGGCTGGTCGGCGACCTCGTCGATCACCCGCAACAGCGTCCACACCAGTCGCTGACCGGCCCACGGATCGTCGGCGGGCGCGACCCCGCTCGCACCGGCCAGCACCTCGGCCACCAGCGCCGCGGGCGCGGGAAAGGCGATATTCGCGGCTACCCCGTCGCCGACCGGGCCACGACCGGCACCAGCCACATCGGATCCGGAATCCGCGACGCCCACCACACCGAGCACACCCGACAACCGTTGCGCCAACCAGCGCTCCACCCCTTTGGCCGGCACCGCGACCACTTCGGTGACGAAAGGATCGGCAGGCACTGCCCCCAGCAAACGCCCCAGTCCGTCGGCCAGCGCGTCGGCGCGTTCGGCGCGATGGAGGTGCAACGGCATCCGTTGTTTATACGCCCAGCGACCGACCCGCAATCGAGCGACCCCGCCACCACCACTGGACCGGGCTAGTGAAATACGCCACACCGCAACGCGTCCCGGCCACGCCTGCGGCACCCTCGACGCCGACCGTGGGATCGTTGCCGTTCGGGTGGGACAGTACGGCCGCGGGCGAAAGGCTGGTTTCGTTTCATGATCGCGCAGGTGTTTCCCCTGGTTCCCGGTGGCGGCTTCATCGTCCGCCGAGTGGGCGCGCGCTGGGAGCTGATCAATTCCCGGCGCTACGGGCCTGATCAGGTACTGCATTCGTGGCCGCTGGACCGGCACGGCGAGGCCTTCGAGCACTGCCATCGCCTCAACGGCTGCACCATCGCCACACCGCACGCCGCGCATCACTGAACGCAATTCCCGTGCGCCGCAACAACGCTGTCGCCCGGGGGCCCGATTTGCGGTGAAGTTGTGCGCTCGAGCCTTCGGTGTGCGAGTGTGGTCCCTCGTGCGTGACCGTTCTCCTTCCACCCGTGTCGTCTCCCGGGTCGCAGCAACTGCCTGCCTCCTCGCCGCCGCCGCCGTCCTCACTCCGGGCGTCCCCGTTCTCGTCGCTCCGGCCCATGCCGCGCCGCCCGCGTTGACCCAGGTGTCGTTGCCGGGATTCGACGCCGACATGAGCGCCCGGATAGCGCGCGCCGACGCCTACCTCGCCGGTCGCCCCGGCGCCGTCGGCTACGTGCTGCGTGACCGCAAGACCGGCGGCATCTACGCCAACGAACACGCCGAGAACCAGGTCTGGACCGCGTCCACGATCAAGCTGGCCATCGCCGCCGACCTGCTCAACCGGGCCCGCGTCGGCGCCATCGGCCTGTCCCCCGACGACCGCTTCAACATCGAAGCGATGCTGGCCACCTCCAACGACCACGCCACCGACGTGCTGTGGCACAAGTACATCGGCTTCGACCGGATGGCCTACAACAACGCGTTCCGCGGCTACGGCATGGTCAGCCTGATCCCGCAGCCCACCACGACCGCGCTGTTCCCGGACTGGTCGTTCCAGAAGTGCACGGCCGCCGACCTGGACCGGCTGATGAACACCATCCTCGACACCATGCACCCCGAAGATCTCGCCTACCTGCTCGACCGGATGCGCTCGGTCGACTCCAACCAGCACTGGGGCGTGTGGGGCGCCGGTGCCCGGATGCGACCGGGCCTGAAGAACGGCTGGTCGGCCGAGGCCGACGGCTGGGTGGTCAACTCCGTCGGCGTCGCGGGCATCGACGAGCGGTACACGCTGTCGATCATGAACGCGCTCGGCGGAGCAGGCGGCTACACCGACGGCGCCGAGACCGACACCCGGGTGGCCGAGATTCTTCTCGCAGGTCGCTGATTCGGCCGATCCCGTATTGTCGTTCTCGTCGTTCGACGAGACACCGCATCACACGCCGCGATCGGGTTCTTGTTGCGACGTCACAACCGGAGCCGACTACGGTTAACCCTGTCACCACCACCGCGGGGTCCGCCCCAGTCTGTCGAGGAGCGCGACGATGAGCAATGAGTCTGTCGGGAAGCGGCACCACGTAGTGGTGATCGGTTCCGGGTTCGGCGGTTTGTTCGGTACCCGGCATCTGCGCAAAGCCGATGTCGACGTCACGCTCATCTCCAAGACGTCGACCCACCTGTTCCAGCCGCTGCTCTACCAGGTGGCCACCGGCATCCTCTCGACCGGCGAGATCGCTCCGGCCACGCGTCTGGTGCTGCGCAAGCAGAAGAACGCGCAGGTGCTGCTCGGTGACGTCATCGACGTGGACCTGGCGAACAAGAAGGTCACCTCGCGACTACTCAACCGCGACACCGTGACCGGCTACGACAGCCTGATCGTCGCCACCGGTGCCCAGCAGTCGTACTTCGGCAACGATCACTTCGCCACCTACGCGCCCGGCATGAAGACCATCGACGACGCGCTCGAACTGCGCGCACGCATCCTCGGCTCGTTCGAACAGGCGGAGCTGGCGACCACTCAGGAAGAGCGCGACCGGCTGATGACGTTCATCGTCGTCGGCGCCGGCCCGACCGGGGTGGAGCTGGCCGGGCAGATCGCCGAACTCGCCGACCGCACCCTCGACGGCACCTTCCGCACCATCGATCCCCGCGACGCGCGCGTCATCCTGCTCGAAGGCGCGGGCGCGGTGCTCGGCCCGATGGGCCCCAAGCTGGGCGCCAAGGCGGCCAAGCGGCTCGAGAAGATGGGCGTGGAGATCCAGCTCAACGCCATGGTGACCGATGTCGACGCGCACGGCGTGATCGTCAAGGACGCCGACGGCACCACCCGCCGGATCGAGGCCGTCTGCAAGGTGTGGTCGGCGGGCGTGCAGGCCAGCCCGCTGGGCAAGATGATCGCCGAACGCTCCGACGGCACCGAGGTGGACCGGGCGGGGCGCGTGATCGTGGAGCCCGACCTCACGGTCAAGGGTCATCCGAACGTGTTCGTGGTCGGCGACCTCATGTCCGTGCCCGGCGTGCCGGGGCAGGCGCAGGGTGCCATCCAGGGGTCGACCTACGCGGCCAAGGCCATCAAGGCCGGGCTCAAGGGTCAGACCCCTGAGCAGCGCGCGCCATTCAAGTACTTCAACAAGGGCTCGATGGCCACGATCTCGCGGTTCGACGCGGTCTGCCAGATCGGCAAGCTCGAGTTCAGCGGATTCCTGGCCTGGCTCGCCTGGCTGGCACTGCACCTGTACTACCTGGTCGGTTACCGCAGCCGGATCGTCACCGTGATCGGCTGGTTCGTGTCGTTCCTCGGCCGCAACCGCGGTCAGATGGCGGCGACCGAGCAGTGGATCTTCGCGCGGCTGGCGATCGAGGAGGTCAACGCCGATCAGGCCGAGGCCAACGAACTCGCGGCCGACGTGGGCGCGCCGCCGACCACCGCCGAACCGCTCACCGCGGAACAGCGCAAGATCGGCTGACACAGCTCGACAAGGCCGGGTGGTTCCGTCGAACCACCCGGCCTTCGTCGTGCCAGTTACCTTTCCGCATACCGGCATTGCGGGTTGCCGACGTTTCGGACCCATCCGAGTCGAGCACCGGTCCGAATGTCGGAGGTCATATGTGTGACCAATCCCCAGGATGAAAGGTGATCTATGGCGACGGGGAAACACAGGGCGCCGAACTTGCAGCGACAGAAGGTAGGTTCGGTCGTCGCAGCCGGAGCGGTACCCCTGGTCATGGCCCTGATCGGCACGGGCACCGCGAATGCCGATCCCGCGCAGGCGGCGGTGACCCAGCCCGAACATCAGCCCGGAGCGGAGTTCGACGCGGTGGCGCCCAATGCCACCCCGTATGTGGGCCAGCCGATGCCCGCGAACACCCGCAGCTCGCTGCAGTGGTCGCGGACGGGGCCGGAAATGGATTACCTGTCACCGGTGGGTCCGCTGCACGCGCCGACCGCGGTCGCGCCGGTGCCACCGATCCTGCCCCCGCCGGGGCAGTTCCGCTTCGGTGACCAGCAGGTTCCGGTGCCGGACTTCGTGCCGGTCGATACCTCGATCCAGATCAACGACACCGCGGCCAATACCGAGGCCAACCTGGCGACGTTCCTCGACTCGGTCGGGCTCGAGCGCAGCCGCTCCGACCGGATCGCCTCCGCGACGCTCGGTTCGGCGGCACGGGGCGCGGCGGTCGGTTCCACCGTGGCGATCCCGTTCGCGATGATGGCGAGCACGGGCGGTGCGGTGGCCGGGCTCATCGCCGGTATCCCGTTCGTGCCGATCGGCTTGGTCGCGGGCCCGATCCTGGGCGGCATGGCCGCGTACATGGCCGTGTCGATCCCCGTCACGGTCGTCGGCGCCGGCATCGGTGCGGCGGTGGGTGCGGCGAGCGGTTTCCTCGCGCCGCCGCGTGGGATGGTCCCCGAGGCCGCCGATTCCGAAGCCGAGCTCGTCAGCGCTTGATCGAATTCCCAGCGGTGGGAGTCGGGTTTTCTGCCCGGCTCCCACCGCCATTTCCTCAGCTATGCGTTGGCGATCGCGAGCGCGCGCAGGCGGCTACTCGTGCGGGTGGCCAGCGATCCACCCGCGGCCAGCGGGAGCCGAACCTCGTCCACACTGCCCGACCAGGCCGGGCGATCATCGGGGTAGACCAGTTCGCTGTCGAGCGCGCGTGGTGCGGTCAGCCGATCGTCGGTCGACGAACCCGCGCCGAGTTGGAGCCGGTGCCGCAGCAGCGGTACCTCACCGATATCGGCCAGCAGATCACCGCGCCACCCGCCGCCGTCCTCGCCACTGCGGCCCAGTTGCACCCGCTCACGCAGCCGCAGGCGCGCATCGGGTGCCAGCTGCACCGTGGTCACCGTGTGATGGTGTGCGCCCCCGGCCACGATCGTCGGCTCCGGATCGAAGTCGAGTTCGGCGCCCTCGCCGACCTCGAAACGCCAGTGCGCGTTCGACCACAGGGTGTCCGCGCCCGGTAGGGCGATCGTCGCCGCCACCGACCGGACCACCAGCCGCGCGCCGGGGCGCACGACGATGGTGATGTCGAGGTCGTCCCCGCCGAGCGGAGTGGCCGCGGTGCCGATCAGGTGCACGGTGTCGATGCCGGTGTGCCGCCCGGCCAGACCGCCGACCGCGTCGATGCGGGGCAGTCTGCCCGGTACGGCGACGATGCTCAGTTCAGTGCGCAACGCCGGTGGCCGCGTCCTGTTCGGCGGCGACCCGCAGCTGTTCGCGCACCCAGGCCAGGACCGGGGTGGCGGCCGGGTCGTCGGTCAAGGACACCAGCGCGGTGGGGCGGCCGTCGCGGACCTTGGCGGCGTCACGCTCCATCACGCCAAGGTCGGCGCCGACCAGCGGGGCGAGGTCGGTCTTGTTCACCACGAGCAGGTCGGAGAACGTGACGCCGGGTCCGCCCTTGCGCGGCACCTTGTCGCCACCGGCCACGTCGACGACGAAGATCTGCACGTCGATCAGGCCGGAAGAGAAAGTGGCCGTGAGGTTGTCGCCGCCGGATTCCACCAGGATCAGGTCCAGCGGCGGGTTGGCCGCGACGAGGTCGTCGATGGCGTCGAGGTTGGCGGTGATGTCGTCGCGGATGGCGGTGTGCGGGCAGCCACCGGTCTGCACGGCGGTGATCCGCTCGTCGGGCAGCACGGCGTGGCGGCGCAGGAAGTCGGCGTCCTCGGTGGTGTAGATGTCGTTGGTCAGCACCGCGAGGGACAGCTCGTCGCGCAGTTGCCTGCACAGGGCCGCGACCAGCGCGGTCTTGCCGGAGCCGACCGGGCCGCCGATGCCGATGCGCAGGGCATCACCCGCGGCGCGGTCGCGCTTGGGCCGGTCGTGGCTGTGGTCGTGCGGTTCGCCATCGATCAGATGGGGAGGCATGGGGGCTCCTTCTTCTCGGGTTCAGGGATCAGGACGCGAACAACGGCATGTCGCGATGGAGGTGACGTTCGGCGAGCGCGTCCTGCAGCGGATCGGACAACGCGGCGAGGCCGATGGCTGCCTCGGCGGCGATCCGGTCGCACAGCGGCGCCAAGCGCATGGTGCTCGCGGCGATGGCGGCGGGATCGAGGGCGAGCAGGCGTTGCGCGGCGGTGGCGGCGCCGGTGAGTGTGGTGTAGACGACGACGCCCGCCAGCTGTTCGGTACTCGCACCACAGGCGGCGCCGACCATGCCGAACACCGTGGACAGATGCGGACGCGGACCGGCCGCTGCCCAATCGTGGTGCGGCCACAGCTGTTTGGCCAGGCGGAGCAGACCACGCCCCTGCGCGCGTGAAGCGGCCCGCGCGGCAGGCGATGGTGTGCGGGCGTCGGCTTCGAGCTCGGCGCGTTCGGGAGTCAGCGCCCCGCCACAGACCGCGGCGGACAGCGAGGCATTGACCAGTCCCGAGGTCGCCACGCGACGCCGGAGGTACAACTCCACACTCGCGTTGTCGCGCAGCAACCCCGACGACACAGCTTCCTCGACGCCACCGGAGTGCACGTGTCCACCGATAGGCAGGCGCGAATCGGCCAGGGCGAGCAATGTCGCCAGGCCCGTCGCACCGTCGTTTCGCATCCGACGATCCTAAGCATCCGACCTGGACGTCCGCCCGGTGAGGCTGACGATCAACCCACACAGTGGCAGCGATCACCCCACCCGGCGGTCGTCACCGACGCCGACGAGCGTCGAGACCTGTTGTCGGCTCAGCGGGTGGTGCGGGCCGAGCGCCAGGCCAGCACCGCCATCGCGATCAGCAGCAGTGCGCCGCCGGCGGTCGCGAGGTGCATTCCGCTGACGAAGGATTCGCGGGCCGCGTGGATCAGCCCCTCGTCACCGGAGGACTGCAGGAGGGTGTCGCCCAGGGTCTCGCCGAAGTCGCCGCCGGAGCGGAACACCAGCGCGGCTACCGAACCGAGCAGGGCCAGACCCAGCGCGTTGCCGAGTTCGAAACTCGTTTCGGAGATCCCGACCGCCGAACCCGCCCGCTCGGCGGGCACCGCCGACACCGCGACATCCGACACCAGCGTGAACGAGAAGCCGTACCCGATACCGGCGATCACCGAGCCCGCGACGTACCAGCCGAGGCCGCCGTCGACACCGACGCCGAGCAGCATCAGGTTGCCGATCGCCGACAGCATCAGCGCGAGTGTGAACGTCGCCCGCACGCCCAGCCGCAGCCCGAGGCGCGCGCCGCTCATCGAGCACACGAACACCGCGATCGCCATCGGAATGCCGAGCAGCGCGGCGGCCAGCGGGTCACGTCCGGTGACCGACTGCAGGTAGATGCTGGTCAGGTAGCTCATCGCGGCGAGCGACATCATGCCGGCCATGCTCGCCCCGATCGCCACCCGGAACAGCGGCCGCGTGAACAACGACAGGTCGAGCAGCGGTTCCGCGAGATGACGCTGCCTGCGCACGAACAGCACGAGCAGCCCGACGCCGATCACCGCGATCACCAGCGACACCGCGTCCAGGCCTTCGGCGGCGATGTGTTTGATCCCGTAGATCAACGGCAGGATGCCGCCGATCGACAGCGCGACGCTGGGCAGATCGATCGGGCCGAGGGCCGCGGAACGATGTTCGGGCAGCAGGATCGGCCCGAAGATCAGCAGAATCGCCAGCACCGGAATGTTGATCAGGAACACCGAGCCCCACCAGAAGTGGTGCAGCAGCACACCGCCGATGATCGGCCCGATCGCCGAACCACCGGCGAAGAACGCGGTCCAGATGCCGATCGCGGTGGCCCGTTCCCGTGCGTTGGGGAACAGGGTGGAGATCAGCGCCAGGCTCGACGGCAGCAGCGTCGCACCGCCGATGCCCATCAATACGCGGGCCGCGATGAGGATCGGCGCGGTGGGCGCGAACGCGGCGAGCACCGACGCGACGCCGAAGATGGCGGCGCCGACGAGCAGGATATTGCGGCGGCCGATCCGGTCGCCGAGGTTGCCCATCGTGATGAGCAGACCCGCCAGCATGAACCCGTAGATGTCGAGGATCCAGAGTTGTTGCGACGCGGTGGGATCCAGGTCGGCCGTGAGGGTCGGCATGGCAAGGAAGAGGACCGAGATGTCCATCGACACCAGCAGCACCGGCAGCAGCAGCACGCCCAATCCGAGCCATGCGCGGCGTCCACCGGCGACTGCGGTGGGCACCGCCGGTTCCAGCTTCGTCATTTTCCGAAATCCTTCCACGGTTTGCGTACGCCGTACGCGGGAGCTGGGTACAGTGTACGCATGAAGGTTGTATTACGAAAGCGAGTCATGGGATGACCGAGGCGAAGCTCACCCGCACCGCGATCGTCGACGCCGCGATCACCCTCGCCGACGCCGACGGACTCGACGCGGTATCGATGCGCCGCATCGCCGACCGTCTCGACGTGGGCACCATGTCGCTGTATCGGCACGTGGCGAACAAGGACGAACTCATCGCGGCCATGACCGACGAGATCGCCGCCCGCCACCCCTACCCCGATCCGGCCGGTCGGGGGTGGACGTGGCGCGACCGGGTGCGCATCGCCGCGGAGATCGATTGGGAGCTCTACCAGCAGCACCCCTGGGTGCTGCTCACCTTCGCGGTCCCCCGCTACAGCTTCGGCCCGCAGGGCCTGACGAGCCTGGCCTGGCTGGTCGAGGGCCTGCGCGAACTCGACGTGACGGCGCGCGAGGCCACCACGATGGGGTTCTCCGTCTGGAACTACATCTCCGGCGCCAGCCTGCCGGTGGTCGGCGGTGCGCTCCTCGCCGAGAAGCGCACCGCCACCGACGACACCAATGGCCTGCGCGATCTCCTCGAGGGCAAGCCCTCCTTCCCCGTGCCGCCTGCGCTGGCCGACCTCGAAGGCGCGGGGGTGAGCGACCTGACCTCCGAGGACCTCCTGTTTCTCGGCCTCGAAGCGCTCTGCGACGGTTTCGCCGCGCGCGCCGCCCGTCGAGCTTGACCGCGAGCGTCGTTCAGAATGTCGGAAGACACGGTGGTCGTCGGTGGTGAAGACTGGACCCATGACCGACGCGCAGCCGTCCGCCGATCGCCGCCTCGCCGCCCAGGCACTGGCCGCGAACGATCCGACCGGATGGTTCGAACCGCTCTATGCCGAGGCCGCGGCGGGGACCTCGGTGGTTCCGTGGGATCGAGACGTTCCCAACCCCCTGCTGGTGGACTGGCTCCGCACCGTCTCGCTACCGCAGGGGACGCGGGGCCTGGTGATCGGCTGCGGGTACGGAACCGACGCCGAATTCGTTGCCGCCCAAGGCATCCGAACAACAGCCTTCGATGTCTCCCCTACCGCCATTCGCGGCGCGCGGGCCCGCTTCCCGCATTCCCCCGTCACCTACAAGGTCGCCGACCTGCTCGAGCCGCCGCCGACCTGGCTCCACGCCTTCGACCTGGTCATCGAGTCGATCACCGTCCAATCCCTGCCTCCGGATGTCCGCGCCGCCGCCATCACCAGCATCCGCGACCTGCTGGCGCCCGGCGCGACCCTGCTCGTCATCGCCGACATCAGCAAGGCCCCCGCGACCACCGGCCCACCCTGGCCCCTCACCCGCGGCGAGATCGACTCGTTCACCGCCCCCGACCTGACCCAGGTCCGTGTGGAATCCATCCCTCGCCACGACGCCTCGGGCCTGAACCGCTGGCGGGCCGAATTCCACCGCCCGCCTCGAGCCGCCGACTGACGGCTTTCGCCAGGCAGGGACGGTCCAGTAGGTCGCAGCACGCAGGACCCATTCCACCGGCCCATACGGGTGGCGGCTCAGCCACCGGGCACTGAGCCCGAGCTGGGCGGCGAAGGTGACCAGGCCGATCGCGATCACGACGCCGAGCGACACATCGTCGGCGAAGGCGAAACCGTAGCCGGTGTAGACGATCATCAGCACGATCGATTGCCCGATGTAGTTCGAGGCCGCCATCTTGCCCGCGGGTGCGAACACGGCGAATCGGCGA
The DNA here is from genome assembly GCF_042719755.1 of Nocardia sp. NPDC058519. NCBI lineage: Bacteria > Bacillati > Actinomycetota > Actinomycetes > Mycobacteriales > Nocardiaceae > Nocardia > Nocardia sp. NPDC058519. The sequence continues at coordinate 97,265 of NZ_JBHXNK010000002.1, forward strand.
CCCAGCCGTACCGACCGCGCTGCCAGCACCACAGCGGCGATGTAAGCGAAGGTCATCAGCGGATTCACCAGCGCCTGGATCCCGTACAGAACGGGCGGCGGTGTCCACCACCCCATCGACGCCGCGAAAGTGAGCGCTGCAACGGGCAGTCCCGCACCAAGTCCCACTACGAGAGCTCGTAAAGCCGAGGTACGCGCCATGTTCGATCGCTCGAGCAGGTTCAGTTTGCCCGCGGCCATGCCGAGCAGGAACATGGCCAGGCTCGGCACCGCCCCGGCGGACCACACCAATAGCAACGCGGTGGGCGCGACAGCGAGCTGGGCGGAAAAGGTTTCGGCGGCCGTGCCGGTATAGGCGGCCCCTACCTCGGGCATCCGAAGTCCGTCGCCGGGTGTCAGGCCGGGCAGGACGCTGTCGATCGCCCAGAACAGCAACAGCGCCGTACCCGCGAGGACGGCCGTCCGCGGGCCGAGCGCGCGAACCGCGATCAGGATCAGGCCGAGGACGGCATACAAGGTGAGAATGTCACCGTCCCAGAGGAAGAAGGCGTGCACGAGGCCGACGACCATCAACGCGGCGCAGCGCCGCAGTGACCGTGCCGTCGGCGAGGCACCGGCCCGTATCGCGGCCGTCACCTGCAGCGTGAACGCATAACCGAACAGGAACGCGAACATCGGATAGAACCGAGCGGACAACAGCGCGTCCACTGTCGCCAGAACCAGGCGATCACCACCCGAATTCGCACGATCCGGCGCCCATTGGCCGACGGCGACGATCGCATTGCAGATCAGGATCCCGAGCAGCGCGAACCCGCGCAGGGTGTCGAGCTCGGCGATCCGGTGTACGGGTTTCGTTGCGGGCGGATCCGATACGTCGAGCACGGGACAACGGTAGAGCGCCGAATCGGCAGCTTATGCGCCGGGCGCAGCGTGCTGTTCGGGCCGACGCCGCCACGGTGGGATCGTCAGGTAGGTCGCGGCGCGCAGCAACCACTCCACCGGACCGTAGCGGTGACCGCGCAACCACCAGGCGCTGAGCCAGAGTTGGGCGGCGAAGGTGAGCAGGGCGATCGCGATGACGGCCAGTGGTTCGATGGTGTCGGCGAGGGCGAGGCCGTAGCCGGTGTAGACGAGCATCAGGACGATCGACTGACCGATGTAGTTGGTGGCGGCCATGCGCCCGGCCGGGGCGAGCAGGGCCGTGCAGCGGCCAAGGCGTGCGGACTGTGCTGCCAGCAGGATCGCGGCGACATAGGCGAACGTCATGGCCGGATTCACCAGAAATTGGAGGCCGTGGATCGCGGCGGGGGCATCCCACCAGGTCATCGACTCGGCGAAAGTCATCGCCGAGATCGGCAGGCCGAGACCGAAGCCGAGCACGAGTACACGAAAGGACCAGCGGCGCAACATATCCGGGTCAGCGAACAGGTTTCGCTTGCCCGCCGCCATCCCGATCAGGAACATCGCCAGGCTCGGCACACCCTGACTGAACCAGATCAGCAGCAGGAAGACCGGCGCGAGGGCGGTCTGCGCGGAGAACGTCGACGCGAAGTCCGCGGTGTAGTCGGCGGATATCGCGGGCAGGTCGACGAACTCACCGAACGCGAGAACACCGGTACTGCCCGGCAGGAAGGTCCACGCCGACCAGGTCACGTACAACACCACCCCGACGATCACCGCGGTCCGCGGCCGCATCTTGCGCAGCGCGATCAGCGTCAGGCACAGGAACGCGTACAGCGTGAGGATGTCCCCGATCCACAGCAGGTAGACGTGCACGAGCCCGATCACCATCAGCGCGGCACACCGCCGGAGCAACCGCCGCACCGGCGAAGCCCCCGCACGCTGGGCCGCCGCGATCTGCAGCGTGAACGAATAGCCGAACAGGAACGCGAACAGCAGATAGAACCGCCCGGCGAACAGCGCGTCGACGGTGGCGCGCACCAGCAGATCGACGGTGCCACCGAAGCGCAGAACCGGATCCTCGCGAGTGCCTACCACCGACCACAACGTGGTCGCCACCACCACGTTGGTGATCAGAATCCCGAACAGGGCGAACCCACGCAGGATATCGAGCTCGGCGATACGCGATCCGGATCGCACTGCGGGCGAACGTGTTCCGAGTGCGTCTGCCATGCACCGAGCGTACGCACGCCGACCGGTCACATTCGTCCACCGTGCGAGCTATTTTCACGCCGTACCGGAGAGCGACTCGCGGTCAGCCCTGCGGCGTATTGACAGCCGCGCCCCACCATGCGACGGGCCCCCGACCACCTGAGCGACCCACGACCGCCACGGTGCCACAATGGAGCACGATCACGCTCGGCAGGGACTCGCAACCACCACGGAGGCGGACATGCAGGCAGTTGTCATCGACGAATTCGGCGAACCGAAGAATGTGCTCACCGCACAGCAGGTACCTGCCCCCGAACCAGGGGAAGGTGAGGTGCGGATCGCGATGTCGCTGTCGCCGATCCACAACCACGATCTGGCGATCATCCGCGGCGTGTACGGCTACCGGCCCCCGCTGCCCGCGATCCCCGGGACCGAGGCCGCCGGTGTCGTCGACGCGGTCGGGCCCGGTGTCGACACCCTCCAGGTCGGGCAGCGGGTGGCGATCGCCGGCGTGCGTGGGGCGTGGGCGGATTCCTTCGTCGCCCGCGCCGCACAAGCGGTGCCGATCCCGGATTCGGTGTCCGACGCGACGGCCTGCCAACTGCTCGCCATGCCGCTGAGCGCCCTCATGCTGCTCGATGACCTGCAGGTGACGTCGGGGCAGTGGATCGTGGTGAATGCCGCCAACGGCGCGGTCGGTCGCCTGCTCAACTTGTTCGCGAAGGAACGCGGTGTGCGGGTGCTGAGCCTGGTGCGCGGCCAGTCCTCGGTGCAGGCGCTCGAACAGCTCGGCTACGGTCCGGTGCTCGATACCGAATCGGTGGGCTGGCTCGCCACGGGGGCCGACATCACCGGTGGCGAACCGATCGTGCGCGCCGTCGACCAGGTCAGCGGCCCCGCCGCGGGCGACCTGATGGCGCTGCTCGCCCCGCGCGGAGAACTGATCTCCTTCGGCGCGCTGTCGGGCAAGCCGCTGATCATCGACACCGGCGCCGTCATCTTCAAACAGGCTGTGGTGAAGGGGTTCTGGGGCCAGCAGCGCAGTTCCGACATCGATCGCGCCGATTACGTGCGGCTGATCACCGAACTCGTCACCCTCGCCGCCAACGGCACCCTGCGCCTCGACGTACAGGCCGATTTCCCGCTCGATCAGGCCGCCGAGGCCGCCGTGGTCTCCGAAACTCCCGGCCGCAACGGCAAAGTGGTCCTGCACGCCGGAACTCGCTGACTCTCGGCCGGGCGGCGTGACGCCGCCGCTCGCCTCGCCCGGCCGACTCTTTCCAGACCCCCAACAGCAGGCGAAATTTCCACGATCGGGGTGTTCACGCGCGGCGCCAGCGGGCAGGATTCGCCGCATGAGGAGCAGCGACGGTCCACCGCTGCCGAGCAGAGGACTGAGCCGATGACCGCACAGGCACCCAATCCCGACTTCGCACAGCTGGTCCCCAGCGTGGTGCTGTCCATGCCCGCCGCCGCCCACCTGGGTTTCCACTTCAGCCGGGTCGAGCCCGGCGATGTCGAGATCGTGCAACCACACCGCCTCGAACTCACCCAGCACGACGGCTATTTCCAGGGTGGTGTCCTCGGCTCGCTCGCCGATTTCGCCGCCGGTTCGGCCGCGGGCACGCTGCTGCCGGTCGGCTGGGTGAACATGACCATCGACTACACCGTGAAGATCCTCGCGCCGGCCAAGGGCCCGAATGTGGTCGCCCGCGGCCGGGTGGTCAAGCCCGGCGCGCTGCTCACGATCGCCGCCGCCGACGTGTTCTCGGTGGAGGAATCCGGCGAAACCCTGTGTGCCACAGCGCTGGTGACGATGCGCAACGTCCGTCTCGCGGCGGCCTGAGCACCGGGAACGAGTGACCTCATGTCGATCATCGACGTCGGCGGTGTTCCGATCGCCTGCACCGACACCGGCACTCCCGCGGGAAGACCCGACGCCGCCACCGTGGTCTTCGGCCACGGATTGTTGTTCGGCGGCTGGATGTTTCGGGCCCAACTCGAGTTCCTGCAACGCGACTACCGTTGCGTCACCCTCGACTGGCGCGGTCAGGGCGATACCCCACCCACCGCCGGCGGCTATGACATGGACACTCTCACCGCCGACGCGGCAGGTGTGATCCGCGCTCTGGACGCGGGACCCGTGCACTGGGTCGGCCTGTCCATGGGCGGCTTCGTCGGCCAGCGACTGGCCGCCAGGCACGGTGATCTCCTGCGGTCGCTCACGCTCCTCGACACCAGCGCGCAAGCCGAGGATCCCACCAAGATCGATGAATACCACCGTCTCGCGTGGGCGCTGCGCTGGTTCGGCATCCGCCCCATCGCGGGCCAGGTGGCCACTCACCTGTTCGGTCCCTCGTTCCGGGCTTCCGACGCCGGAAAGGCGGTGGTTCGCGAGTGGTCGCGTCGCCTGACCGTGGTCGACCGCGTCGGTTTGCGCGATGCGGTCCACGGCGTCACCGAACGTGGCGCCGTCGATGACGAGCTCCCGGCGATCACCGTCCCCACCCAGATCATTGTCGGCGCCGATGACGCCGCCACCCCGCTCCCACATGCCCGCCACATCGCCTCGCTCATCCCCCACGCGCAGCTCCACACGATCCCCGCGTGCGGCCATTCGAGTTCCCTCGAACAACCACAGGCCGTCACCGAACTGCTCCACAGTTTCCTGGTCTCGGTCGAGTCGAGTACGTCGACGACGGAGCCGCGCACCTCCTGAATCGCGAATTCGCTTTCGCCACAGGGTGTTCCGTGCCAGGGTTGCGCGCGGTCGGTGCGCATCCAGCCCGGCGCGGGTACCGTCGATTCGATGGCCGACCTCACCGCTCCCGCCCATGTCGAGTCCATCGGCGCCGACTTCTTCGACGATCCGCACGCGCAATATCGCCGGTGGCGCGCCGCGGGTCCCGTCCATCGGGTTCGCTTCCCCGACGACGTCATCCGCTGGGTGGTCGTCGGCTATCCCGAAGCCAAGGTCGCGCTCGCCGACCCGCGATTCCGCAAGGACGCCGTCGGGCTCAACGCGATCCTGCACGGCAAGCGCGACACCACCGCGACGGACCCGAATATCGTCACGCTCCTGAGCCATATGCTCGGCACCGACCCGCCCGCGCACACTCGGCTGCGCAAGCTCGTGAACAAGGCTTTCACCAGCCGCCAGGTCGCGTTGCTGCGCCCACGCATCGAACAGATCACCGAGGCATTGCTGGACGCGATGAGTGAGCGCGACGAGGTCGATCTGATGAGCGATTTCGCCAATCCGCTTCCGGTGACGGTGATCTGTGAGTTACTCGGCGTCCCGTTCGAGGATCGCGAGGACTTCCAGGCCTGGACGAAGGCCTTGGTCACCGTTGTCGGCGAGGGTGAGCAGGACGAGCGTCCTGCCGCGTCGGCCGCGATGGTCGGCTATCTGGCGAAACTTGTGCGCGTCAAGCAGTCCGAGCCTGCCGAGGATCTGCTGTCGCAGCTGGTCCTCGCCGACGACGAGGGCGATCGGCTCACCGATCAGGAACTGGTCTCGATGGCGTTCCTGCTGCTGGTCGCGGGCCACGAGACCACGGTGAACCTCATCGGCAACGGTGTCCTCGCCCTGCTCCGCAACCCAGAACAGTGGCAGGCCCTGCGCGCCGACCCCGCCGGTGTGCCCGCCGCCGTCGAGGAATTCCTGCGCTTCGACGGTCCCGTCGATATGGCAACGGCCCGCTTCACCGCGAAACCGATCACCCTGGGCGGCACCGAGATCCCCGAAGGCGAGATCGTCTATGTCGCCCTCGCGGCAGCCAACCGCGACCCAGCCCGCTTCCCGGACCCCGACACTCTGGCCACCGACACCGCCACCACGGGCCACCTCGCCTTCGGCCACGGCATCCACTTCTGTGTAGGCGCTCCCCTGGCCCGCGTAGAAGCCGAAATAGCCTTCACCGCACTCCTGCACCGCTTCCCCGACCTGACCCTTTCCCCCACCGCCGACCTCCACTGGCAGACCAGCACCCTCATCCGGGGCCTACTCGAACTACCCGTCCGCCTGCACTGAAGCGCCGTTCACATGGGCGCTGACCTGCACCGAAGGCAGGTCAGCGCCCGAGTGGCAGCTAGCCGAGCCCTTGCGCGAAGCCGCCGTCGACAACGAGTTCGGTGCCGGTGGTGAAGGTCGCATCCACTGCCAGATACAGGGCGGCAGAAGCGATTTCGTCGACGGTTCCCGGTCGGCCCATCGGCGTGGTTGCCTTCCCGTCGCGAATGAATTCCGCTCGTTGCTCTTCGGTCAGTTCGGCGACGCCCATGCTCGGCGTGAGGATGAAACCGGGCGCGACGGCGTTGACTCGGATTTCGCGTGGCAGGAGCTCGGCGGCGAGGACCTTGGCGAACGCACGGACCGCTTCCTTTGCAGCGGAGTAGGCGCTCAAACCAGGAAAGATCCGATCATTGGACACCGTGGTGAAGACGATGCTGCCGCCTCGGCCGATGAGGGGCGCCAGGCGCTGAGTGGTGAAGAACGCGCCCTTGGCATTGACATCGAACACCCGGTCCCAGTGCGCGACGGTGACTTCCTCGAGGGTCTGGAACTCCGCGATGCCGTGGTTGACGAACAGGTAGTCGATGCCGCCGAGGAGTTCGGCGACCGAGCTGCCGAGGCGATCGATATCGCCGGAATCGGTGGCGTCCGAGCGGATGACATGCGCGGGGAACTGATCGAGAGCCGCGCGCGCCTTCTCGACCCCGGTCTCGCTACGGCCGGTCAGCACAACTTCCGCACCGCGGTCCAGCAGTGCCCGCACAATCGCCAGGCCCATACCGTGGGTGCCGCCGGTGACGACCGCCTTCTTGCCCGCCAACGTTTTCGGTGTTTCGTATTCGGTCATGCTGCGACGCTAAACTTTGACGTCGACGTGAAGGTCAAGAGCGTGAGGCGGGCATCACATGCGTATCGGCGAGCTGTCACGCAGAACCGGACTGAGCACCCGGGCACTGCGCTACTACGAAGAGCAGGCCCTGCTTCAACCCCAGCGGCAGTCCAGCGGCTACCGCGACTACGACGAATCAGCGGTGGAGTCGGTACGACGCATCCGAATCCTGCTGGCAGCGGGCCTGTCCACCCGGGTGATCGCCGAGGTCCTGCCCTGCATGATCGACACCGGCCGCTACCTCGCCCCGACCTGCGAGGAAATGGCCGACGACCTCCGAGCCGAACTCGACCGCATGAAACGCGACATCGACGAACGGCAAGCAGCCCGCGCAATCCTCGAATCCATCCTCGCCGCCGGGTCGCACGCCAAATGAATTCCGGGCTCGCCACCGCGCGGAATCGATTCCGAACTATCAACGCCGCCGAGTAATTCGCTCCGCAGCGGCTCGGCGGTTGTCGTCCTCTTCGGTCGGGTCGTCGGCGATCCGAAGCAATCGTGCACGAACCTCGCCATTGCTCGGATCGACGTCGGCGATTGCTATCGCACGGGTCTCGGATTCGCAGTCGTCGAGGCACTCGACGGCTCGCTCGTTGGCGAAATCCGGGGACAGTCGACTCAGCGCCGCCGCACATCGTCGGCGTAGACGGGCGTAGACGGTGGTGTCGTAGAGGTTCTCGATCGTGGTGACCGCGGCGAAGTGATCCAGCCGCGCGAGGGCGTTCACCAGCTCGTATTGATCCCCGATGCCGTCGTTCTCCCGTGTGGCGGCCTCCACGAACAACTCGTTGAGGCGGGGAGCGTCCGATGCTGTAGCGCTGATGCGGGTGAACATCGAAAACGCGGCCCACTCCAGGTACCCCTTTTGGTCGAAGTCCGACCTCGACCTGGACACGGACCTCGACCACGCCAGTACAGCAGGGGATCCCGACTTCTCGAGGGCGCGACGCAGCGCACGTCGGGAACGGGGATCCCAGCTGTCGTCCACGCACCGGCGATCATCGGTCACAATGGCCAATAGTGTTACTTCCCACTGCGCTTCAGTCAGGTCGGCGGCAGATTTCGGTGCCATGAGGTTCGATTCCGCAGCCGCCCGGAGTACCAGGTCGCGCTCGGAAACCCGCCCCTGCGCACGCTCTTGCGCCGCCCATTCCGCCCGAACAGCCGCCGCCGACGCGAACGCCTGGTCGATACGCGCGTTCGCGCCCCGCCACTGCGGCAACGATGTCCGGCCATGCAGATCCATCCCGATCGACCATCGCAGCTGATCGTCATCGGCGACGTCGAGAACGTCACCGAGCAACCCTTGCGCGGCAGGGTGGTCGGCGACCGGAATCAGCTCTCCGAGGGCCAGATCCACGTCACGCCCAGTGCGCAGGTACCGGCATAGTTCGAGGACGGCTTCCGCGCTGCCACGCCGGGCGAGTTGACCCAGCACCCCGACGGCGAGCCAGGCGGCCGCGTCACCGGTGGGGTCAGGCGGTCCGGCATATGCCGCACGCAAGCGAACGAGGTCGATCCCCAAGTCGACCGCCAGACTCGCATACAACCAGTCGCGTTCCTCTATCTGATGATCCCATCGAGGGTCGTGCACGATGCAATCGACGAGAAGGTCTCCGGCAACCGTGGGCTGCATCGACGCCTCCTCACGGCACCGGCCACGCCCCCGCTGCAGCAATCCGAGCAATGTGTCGGGCTCGGCCCACACCGGTTCAGTCCATGTCATGCAGTACCCACATTCGGCGACCATATGGCCCGCAGCCGCGAACAGCCAGCGAATATCGACGGCGGTCGGCAGGCAGCACTGAGGGTGTCGTTCGTGGGTCGGTAGTGCCGAGATGATTGGACCGATCGACGTTCACTATCGCACCGGCGCGCGGACCGTAGAGCGCTCGACACTGGGCGCATGGCACGACTGCAGATCGAAGCGGTGTCGAAGAAGTTCGATGCCGAGTACGCGGTGCGCGAGGTGAGTCTCGATATCGCCGATGGTGAATTCATGGTGTTGCTCGGGCCGAGTGGCTGTGGCAAATCCACCCTGTTGCGGATGATCGCCGGGTTGGAGGAGCCGAGCGAGGGCCGGATTCTGGTGGGCGACGTCGATGTCACCGACGCGGCGCCGCAGCGGCGGGACCTGGCGATGGTGTTCCAGAGCTATGCGCTGTATCCGCATCTCTCGGTGGCCCGCAACATCGGGTTTCCGTTGCGGGCCCGGCGCAGGCCGCGGGCGGAGATCGCGCAGCGGGTCGCCGAGGTGTCGGCGACGCTGGAGATCTCGGCGCTGCTGGAGCGGCGCCCGGTCGCACTGTCGGGCGGACAGCGACAGCGAGTCGCGCTGGCGCGCGCCATGGTTCGCGATCCCGGCGCGTTCCTGATGGACGAGCCGCTGTCGAACCTCGACGCGAAGCTGCGCAGCGCGACCCGCGCCGAGCTGATCGCGCTGCACCAGCGCCTCGGCGCGACGTTCCTCTACGTCACCCACGATCAGGTCGAGGCGATGACGATGGCGACACGTATCGCGCTGCTCAACCAGGGCCGCATCGAACAGTGCGGCACCCCGGAGGAGCTCTACGACCGCCCGCGTTCGACTTTCGTCGCCGGCTTCCTCGGCTCACCCCCGATGAACCTGTTCCCCGCCGTCGTCACCGCGAGCGACGGCCACATGAAGGTGATGGCCGACGGCATCGACGCCGCGCTGGACATCGCCGAGGATTCCGGCGACGCCACCGCCGTCGTCGCCGGAATCCGCCCGGAACGCCTGCGGATCGACGACACCTCGACCGATGTCCGCGGCCGGGTGCGGATGGTCGAGAACCTCGGCAGCGAGGAACTCGTACACCTGGAGTCCGGTCTCTGCGTGCGGGTTGCCCGTCCGGCCGGTGTCCGGGTGGGCGAGGACATCGCCTGCCGCGTCGACCCCGCCGACATCCACCTGTTCGATCCCGACACGGGCCTGCGCCTGACATGGCAAGCACCCGAACCCCATTCGACTCCGGCCGTCGACGCGGTCGCTGTCCCCGTGCACTGAATCTCAGCAAGATCCCGATGAGAAGGATAAACCCACCATGAAACGCACACTCCCCGCGCTGGGCGTGGCGCTCACCACCGCCCTCGCCCTCACCGGCTGCGGCCTGGGCACCACCGGCTCCACCGAGTCCACGAGCACCGCGCAGATCCCCGAACTGCGGGCCGATCAGCAGGTTTCGATCGTGTTCGAGTCCTACAGCTACGGCGTGGCAGGAGCCTGGACCGACACCTTCAACGCCCTGATCGCCGACTTCAGCGCCAAGCACCCCAATATCAAGGTCACCGCGCAGAAGCCGCAGGGCAACAGCCCCAACCCGGCCACCGACACCGTCTCCAGCATCCAGAACCAGATGGTGGCAGGCACCCCGCCCGATGTCGCCCAGCTCGGTTTCTCCGACCTGGACTTCACCATCAACCAGCTCAAGGCCAAGCCTCTGGACCAGCTGGTCGGCGCGCCCGCGGTGAAGCAGAACTTCGACGGCGCCCGCCACGCGTACGCACCGCGTGCCCGCACGCTCGACGACTGGGACGGCCACACCTACGGCGTTCCGTTCGTCTTCTCCACTCCCGTCCTGTATCTGAACGCCTCGCTGTTCACCGAGGCCGGTCTCGACCCGGCCAAGCCGCCCACCACCTGGGACGAGGTCACCACCGCCGCGAAGGCGATCGCCGAGCGCACCGGCAAGGGCGGGGTCTACATCGACTGCCTGACCAAGACCGCCAAGGACTGGTGTTTCCAGTCGCTGGTCCGTTCGAACGGCGGTCGCGTGATCTCCGAGGACCGCAGCACCCTCACCTTCGCCGACGCACCCGCCGTCGAGGTCACCAAGATGGCACAGAACCTCGTGAACACCGGCAGCATGCCCAATCTCAATCAGAAGCAGGGCTACGAGGCGTTCGGCCGCGGCGAGATCGGCATGATGCTCGAGACCAGCGCGCTGCAGAGCATTTTCGTCACCGGGTCCAAGGGCAAGTGGGACCTGCGTTCGGCGCCGATGCCCGGCTTCGGCGCCAAGCCTGCCGTCCCGACGAATTCCGGTGCGGGCCTGCACATCCTGTCCAACGATCCCGCCAAGCAGCGGGCCGCGTGGGAGCTGATCAAGCACCTCACCAGCGAGGATTCCTACAAGAAGATCGCCCAGAACATCGGCTACCTGCCGCTGCGGACCGGTCTGCTCGAGGAAGCGGGCGGTCTGAAGGAATGGGCCGACCAGAACCCGCTGCTGCGCCCGAATGTCGCGCAGCTGGCCAAGATGGAGCCGTGGGTTTCCATGCCGGGCAACAACTATCTGCAGATGCGCGACGGCATGATGGACGCCGTCGAAGCCGTTGTGTTCCAGGGCGCGGACCCGCAGTCCACGCTCACCGCCGCCCGCACCGCGGGCACCGAACTCATGCCGAAGTCATGAGTGAGCTGACGATCGTTCAGATCACCGACACCCATCTGCGGCCCGAGGGCGAACTGCTCCACGGCGTCGACACCGCCGCCAATCTGACCGTGGTGCTCGACCGGCTGCGCGAATTCGGGCAGCGCGTCGACGTGCTGATCTTCTCCGGTGATCTCAGCGACAACGGATCACCCGAGGCCTACCGGCGGTTGCGGGCCGCCGTCGAGCCCGTCGCGGCCGAACTCGGCGCCGAGATCGTCTACGCGATGGGCAATCACGACGAACGCACGGCCTTCGGCATCGAATTGCTCGGCCGTGACACCGTTGACCCCGACCTCCCGCACGACCACTGCGTCGAGGTCGCGGGAGTGCGGATCATCGTGCTGGACAGCACCACGCCGTACCAGCACGACGGCAAGCTCGAGCCCGAGCAGCTGGCCTGGCTGGCCGACGAACTGCGCACCCCCGCGCCGCACGGCACGGTGCTGGTGGTGCACCATCCGCCGCTGCGCTCGCCGCTGGCCACCCTCGACTTCCTCCGGCTCAAGGATGCCGAACAGCTGGCCGAGGTCGTGGCGGGTACCGATGTCCGGATGATCCTGTGCGGACACAACCACCTCACCGGCGCGTCGGCGCTGGCCGGTATTCCGGTGTGGATCGGTCCCGCGATGGCCTACCGGGTGGATGCGATGGCACCGGCGGGCAGGCACCGCGGGTTCGTCGGATTCGGGTACAGCCGTATCGATGTCATGGAGTCGACGGTGCTGGCCACCGCGATCGACGCCGCACCGGCACCCACGGTCTATGACCGGCCGGAGTCGGAGATGCTCGAGCAGATCGCCGCGATCGTCGCCGCCAGGGCGGCGGTGAAGTAGATGTTCGTCATCGATGCGCCGGCTTCGCCGACACTTCCGGTCGCGGCGAAGCCGGTGCGCCGGCGCCTCACCCGGCGCCGGGTAGCCCGGTTCGTCGCGCCGTACCTCTATCTGAGTCCGGCGCTGTTCCTGCTGGTCGTGTGGACCTATCAACCGCTGGTGCAGGCCTTGCAGCTGTCCACCTACTCGTGGAATCTGCTGCCGACGGCTCCGATGACACCGGTCGGTACCGCGAATTACGAACGGCTACTGGATCTTCCGGCGTTCTGGGGCGCCCTGGGCCGCACCGGGACACTGATCCTTGGTCTGCTGCCGTTCACGGTGGTGCTGCCGGTCGTCATCGCGATGGCGAGCAGGCGGGTCACCGGCCGGGCGCGCACGGTCTATCAGGCACTGGTGTTCGCGCCGTTCCTGGTCGCGCCGGTCGCGGCGGCCGCGGTGTGGCGCTGGTTGCTGCATCCGGGGACGGGTTTCCTCGCCCAGGTGACCGGTTCCGGCCGCAACTGGGTGTACGAGACCTCGACCGCGCAGGGTGTGATCATCGCGATCACCGCCTGGCACCTGATCGGCTTCGCGGTGCTCGTGGTGTGGGCCGGCCTGGCCGGAATCAGCGGCGACTACGACGAAGCGGCCAGGGTCGACGGCGCCTCCGCCGGTCAGATCCGGCGCTGGATCACCTTGCCGCTGCTCTCGCCCACCGTGCTGTTCCTCATCCTCACGACCGTGTTGCTCAGTCCCACACTGACTTTCCCGCTCATCGACTCGATGACCCAGGGCGGTCCCGCACAGGCCACCACCAATATCTACTACCTGCTCTGGGACTACGCCTTCCACAGTTTCGACGCCGGTCTGAGCGCCGCGGCCGGTGTGCTGCTGTTCGTCGGCTTCGGTCTGGTGGCCGCACTGCTGGTCTGGATCTCGGAAAAGGTTGCTGTCCATGACGATTGAACGACTGCGGGGGCTGGGCAGCCATCTGCTGCTCGCCGCTACGGCACTGGTGTGCGTGTTCCCGATCTACTGGCTGTTCGCGACGTCGCTGCGCAGACCGGAAGACGTCACCTCGCTGTCACCGATTCCGTGGCCGCTGTCGACGGCCAACTACCTCGACGCGGCGCAGAAGGTCGACATCGCCGGTCTGATCGCCAATACGTTCTTCGTGGCGGTGCTCTCGGCGGCAGGCCAGCTCCTGATCGCGTTGCTGGCCTCCTACGCGTTCGCCATCTACACGTTCCCGCTGCAGAACCTGTTGTATCTGGCGTTCGTCGGGGTGTGGCTGGTGCCGTTCCAGGTGACGATGCTGCCCAACTACATCCTGCTCAACCAGCTCGGCCTGATCAACACCCTGATCGGCGTCGTGCTGCCGACGCTGTGCTCGGCATTGGCGGTGCTGCTGTTGCGCCAGCACATGTCGGCGTTCCCGAAGGAACTCATCGCCGCCGCGAAGATCGACGGACGCTCGTCGTGGTCGATCCTGTGGACCGTGGTGGTGCCGAACCTGCGGCCCGCCCTCGCCGCGCTCGGCATCCTGCTGTTCATCAACGCGTGGAACGAGTACTTCTGGCCCGCGGTCGTGCTGCGCCAGTCCAACGCTGTGCTCCAGCTCGGACTGCGCAGTTTCATGGGCACCGAAGGCGATCAGTGGGGGCCGATGATGGCGCTGGCCGGTCTCGCCTGCCTGCCGGTGCTGCTGCTGTATCTGGTGCTGCAACGCCACATCGTCAATGCGTTCGTGCGGTCGGGATTGAAGTGAACGACGACTTCAGGCCGTCACAACCTGGTCGTCGGCCAGGGCAGGTGCCGTGGACGCGAGGCAATCCAGAAACATCGCGACCGCCGGATTCTGTTCGTCGGCCCGCCACACCACGTGCAGATCCAGGGTCGGGACCGGATCGACCAGTTTCACCGCCACCGGGTCGGTGTCGGAGGACCCCATGCCTGCCGACACCGCCCGTGGCAGCGAGGCGAACCCGACCAGCGGGCGCACCGAGACAATGTGGGCGGTGGCACCTGGATCGTCGGCGATATGGGTGATGTTCAGCGAGATCCGGGTCTGCGCGGCCGACCGCAGGATCGTGTCGTACATCGCCGGGCACTGATCACGAGCGAACAGTACGCAGTCCTGATCCTGCAGTTCGGCGAACGGCACGTGCGAACGGTGGGCCCAGCGGTGCTGTCGGCCGACCACCGCCACCAGCGGAATCCGGTGCAGCAGACGGCGATACCGGAAATCGGCGGTGCTGGGGTGGCCGTAGACCATGGCCAGGTCGAGGGAGCCGTCGGCCAGGGCGGCCAACTGCGGCCCGGTTCGCTTCTCCCACAACGACACCGAGATGCCGGGGTGACGGTCTGTCAGCTGGGCCAGCGCGTCGGGCAGGATGTGTTTGCTGGCAGGCAGGTTGTAGCCGATGTTCAGGCTGCCCGCGCGACCGGCGGCGGTCGCCTTCGCCGCCTTGGCGGCCCGGTCGAGCTGAGCCACGATCTGACGGGCCTGCAACTCGAACTCCCGGCCCGCCGGTGTCAGCCGCACCTCGTGTGAGTTGCGTGCGACCAGCTGCACTTCCAGGGACTTCTCCAGCTTCTGCAACTGGGCGCTCAGACTCGGCTGGGTCAGGTGCAGACGTTGCGCGGCACGCCCGAAATGCAATTCCTCGGCGAGCGCGATGAACGAGACGAGATGGCGGAATTCCATGACGGCGGCTCCTCTATCGAACACTCCCACGCTAGCGGCAGCGAACAACCCCGTGATGAACTCCGACCGCCCGGCAGTGGCCATCCGCATTGCCGGGCGGTGAAGATCAGGAATTCGGGCCGTTGACCACCGCGTAGGCGAACCCGTCCCAACCTTTCGAGCCCACGGTCTGGATGACGGTGGCATCGACACTCGGTTCGGCGGCGAGCAATTCGATCAGATCGCGGCTCGCCTTGGCGTTCGGGTCCTCGGTCTGCTCGTCGGCCAGGGTGCCCGCGCGCACCACGTTGTCGACGATGATCACCGAGCCCGGATGGGTCAGGCGCAGCGCCCACTGCACGTAGTTGGAGTTGTTGACCTTGTCGGCGTCGATGAAGACCAGGTCGAACGGTTCGGTCAGGTCCTCGGCGACGCCGGGCAAGGTGTCCAGGGCCGCGCCGACCAGGATCTCGACGCGGTCACCCACTCCGGCGCGGTCCAGGTTCTCCCGGGCGACCTTGGCGTGGCGGGGTTCGAACTCGAGGGTGACGACGAGGCCGCCGTCACCGACCGCGCGCGCCAGCCACTCGGTGCTGTACCCGCCCAGGGTGCCGATCTCGAGTACCCGGCGCGCTTTCGCGGTGCGGGCCAACAGGTTCAGCAGTTTGCCCTGGGGTGGGGATACGTCGATGGCGGGCAGGCCCGCTTCGGCGTTGGCGCTGAGTGCGGGCACGCCCTCCTCGCCTACCAGGGTGGTGACGATATAGCTGTCGACATCGGCCCAATCGTTGGTCGTCATGGTCGCAGTCTGCCACCGAGAGCGGGCCGGCACCGCCCTTGCGCGTCGAGTGCGATCGCTACTTCGCGGTCTCGACCGCGGTGACGCCCTGGATGATCTTGATCGCGCTCTGGGCGAGCGTCTTCGTGTCGATCAATGCCTGCGACAGTTTCACCAGCATCTGCGAGACCGTCATCGTGGCCATCGAGATGTCGAACAGCGCCCGCGCGATGAGCGCGGGAGTCGCCGTACCCGCCGACGCGATCAGCAGCGCGGTCATCTCGGCGAGCATGCCTGCGAGGTTGCTCAGGATCTCGACCACGATCTCCCGCACCGTCTCGACGATGCCCTTCATCGCGGCGTTGCACTCCGCGAGCACCTCGGCGACGGCGGCCTTCTCGGCGATCTTGCCTGTCAGCTCTGTCGCCGTGGCCACGTAGGCCTCGGCGGCGGCGCCTGCCCATTCACCGATTCCGCTGTCGAGCGCGGTGGCCCACTGCTCCGCGGTCGTTGTCAGACTCTTGGCAATCGCTTTCCACGAATCCGAGTACGCCTGGACCATATCCGGGCTGCCGGTGATCGATTCCAGTGATTTGCGCATCGGTTCTACGTGTTCGAGCATCCAGCTCATCAGCTGCGCACCGACGAAATTGAACGGATCGAACTTCGCGAGCGTGGAGGTGCCCTTGATCGCCTTGCTGAACATCGACGCCGCCGACGCCCAATCACCCGCGGTGCCTGCCGCTTTGGAGATGGCGTCGACCTTGGTCATGATCGACCCGTCACCGGTCATCGCGTTGTAGAGGCCGTAACCGTTCTCCCAGGTGTCGCCCTGGAGCGTGCCTTTCATGATGCCCGCGTTGGGCTCGTCCCCACCCTGGGGAACGCCCACATTGTTGAACAGGAAATTGCTTTCCTGATAGTAGGTGTCCCGGTAGTCGACGCCTTCTACGAGCAGGTCGTTCTGCGGTGCTTCGCCGTCGTCGAAGGTGCTCACCGTGCCGGGCAGGATCGTGTTCTCGTTGAGGAACTTGCCCGCCGCATTGGGTCCGTCGGCCATCGTCAGACGTTCCCTTCGATCTCGGCGGTCTTGCCTGTCAGATCGCCCGCCCGCGTGGTGTCACACGTTTCGTAGGTGTCGGCGGCAGTGCGCAGTTTGCCCGGCATCTCCGCGGTGAGGGTGTCGAGCTGCGCCAGTGTCTCGGTGATGTCGTCGTGGAGCGAGTTCAGGGTGCTCACCGCGTACGGCTTCACGAGCAGGCCGTAGCCGTCGTCGGCGTGGGCGAGATAGTTCGCCGCCTCGAGCGCCTTGGCCACCCCGCCGGACACACCGTCCACCGAGCAGGCCTGCGACCTGATCGCATCCAGATTCACATTCACCAGACTGGTCACGCGGAATCCCTCCTCCGGCGAACTCGGCCGAGTCCGCAGCTCTCGATCTAGTTGGACGCGCCCCGACCCCATTCGGTTCCCTCGAATGTGTGCCGGGTTGTTGCGGTGCCTACTGCAACCAGGATTTGCGCTGGTAGAACATGTCCTCGTCGGACGGCTCCTCGGGCGCGACCACCCGGTCACGGTCGGGTTTGCGAGTGGCGGGAGCGTCGGGTTCGGACGGCCACGGTGCGACGGGGGCGGCCGGGGCGGCGGGCGGCGCCGAGGGCGGGACGGGTGCCGACGAGGTCGGGTCGAGGTCGGGGAACCGGTCGCTGTACTGGCCGACGATGGCCTCCCCGGCTTCGTCGGTGCCGACCGTGTCATGGACCAAACCGGTGACCTGGTCGCGCAAGCGCGCCTGGGCTCGGTGCGTGCAGGCCATGAGCTCGGTCGCCACGGCGGTGGGATCCATGCCGCGGACCGCGGCGGCCAGGGTGATCGCGGTGGTCGATCCGTTGGCGTCCACGGTGACGCTGATCCGGCCGTCGGCCGAGGTATCGGTGACGCTCACCGCGGTCATCTTGGCGTGCAGCTCCTGGTAGCGCTGCGCTTTCTGTTCCAGGTCCTCCGCCCACCGCGAGAGCTCCGTGGCGGCGTTGTTCAGGTCGTCCATGTCGTGTTTCCCCTCCCACCGGGTACCCGGCGCTCTACGGCGGAAGGCGGGCTGAAACCCGCCCCGCTCGGATCGCGACGAGCGTAGCTCACCCCGGCGGCGGTTCAGAAAAGGAAGTAGCGCTGCGCCATCGGGAGTTCGGTGGCGGGCTCCTCGGCCCAGACCTCGCCGTCGATGCGGACGGTGAAGGTGTCGGGGTCTACTTCGATCCGGGGCATGGCGTCGTTGTGGGGCATGTCGGCTTTGGTGACGCGACGAGCGTTCTTGACCGGCACCAGCTTTCGGCGCACATTCAGACGGTTCGCGAGGCCGTCGTCGATGGCCTGTTCGGAGACGAAGTGCAAGGAGGTGGCTGCGGCAGCGGGGGCCGCGGCGCCGAACATGGGGCGTGGGAGCACCGGCTGCGGGGTGGGGATGGAGGCGTTGGCGTCGCCCATCGCGGCCCAGGCGATCATGCCGCCCTTGAGCACCGCGTGCGGGCGGACGCCGAAGAACGCCGGTTCCCACAGCACCAGGTCGGCGAGTTTGCCGACTTCGATCGAACCGATCTCGTCGTCGAGTCCGTGCGAAACCGCTGGGCAGATCGTGTATTTCGCGATGTAGCGCTGCACGCGGGCGTTGTCGGCCGCGCCGTCGCCGGGCAGGGCGCCACGGCGGCGCTTCATCACGTGCGCGGTCTGCCAGGTGCGCATCACCACTTCGCCGATGCGGCCCATCGCCTGGGAGTCCGAGCCGATCATGGAGATGGCGCCCAGGTCGTGCAGGAGGTCTTCGGCGGCGATGGTGGACGGGCGGATCCGCGATTCGGCGAAGGCCAGGTCCTCGGGGATGGACGGGCTCAGGTGATGACAGACCATCAGCATGTCGAGGTGCTCGTCGAGGGTGTTGACGGTGTGCGGCCTGGTGGGGTTGGTGGAGCTGGGCAGCACGTTCAGATGCGAAGCGACAGTGATGATGTCGGGCGCGTGACCGCCGCCCGCACCCTCGGTGTGGTAGGCGTGGATGCCGCGGCCCGCGATGGCGGCGAGGGTGTCCTCGACGAAACCGGCCTCGTTCAGCGTGTCCGAGTGCAGCGCCACCTGCACGCCCGCCGCGTCGGCGACGGTGAGGCAGGCATCGATCGCGGCGGGGGTGGAACCCCAGTCCTCGTGCAGCTTGAAACCCGATG
This sequence comes from Nocardia sp. NPDC058519, assembly GCF_042719755.1. Lineage (NCBI taxonomy): Bacteria > Bacillati > Actinomycetota > Actinomycetes > Mycobacteriales > Nocardiaceae > Nocardia > Nocardia sp. NPDC058519. The sequence goes on from NZ_JBHXNK010000002.1 coordinate 116,231, forward strand.
CGCCGCCGCGCAATTGCTCCCACATCGATTCGTGGCTGACCGTGTTGCCTTTGCCGAGCAGCACGATGTTCATCGGCCAGTGATCGAGTGATTCGAGCATCCGCGCCAGGTGCCAGGAGCCCGGTGTCACGGTGGTGGCCTTGGAGCCCTCGGCGGGGCCGGTGCCGCCGCCGATGAGGGTGGTGATGCCGCCGCCGAGTGCTTCGTCCATCAGCTGCGGGCAGATGAAGTGGACGTGGCAGTCGATGGCGCCCGCGGTGAGAATGCGGCCGTTGCCTGCGATGATCTCGGTCGACGGCCCGACGACCAGGTCCGGGTGCACCCCCGACATCGTGTCGGGATTACCGGCCTTGCCGATGCCGCAGATGCGGCCGTCGCGGATGCCCACGTCGGCCTTGATGATGCCCCAGTGGTCGATGATGACAACGCCGGTGATGACGGTGTCGGGTGCGCCGTCGGCGCGAGTGGCGCGCGACTGACCCATCGACTCGCGCAGTACCTTGCCGCCGCCGAACACCGCTTCCTCACCGGCGAGTCCCGGTCCACCACTGCGGTCTTCGGTGATCTCGATGAGCAGGTCGGTGTCGGCCAGGCGAATACGGTCGCCGGTGGTCGGCCCGAACAGTTCGGCGTAGCGGGCGCGGCTCAGTTCGGTCATCGACTCTCTCCCGGATGTCGCGGCGAACGGCCTGCCGCGCGATAGTTTTCGATCGGCTCAGGCATCCAGCTGCCCCGGCGGGTTCGTGCTGATGCCGTAGACCTCGCGGGTGCCACCGAGTGGGACCAGCGAGATCCGCTGCGGCAGACCGGGTTCGAAGCGCACCGCGGTACCTGCCGGAATATCGAGCCGGTGCCCGTAGGCGGCCTCGCGGTCGAACTCCAGCGCGGCGTTGGACTGCGGGAAATGCACGTGGCTGCCCACCTGAACGGGGCGGTCACCGGTATTGACCACCTCGAGTTCGACGCGCACCGCGCCCTCGTTCAGCACGATCGTGCCCTCGGCACAGAGATATTCACCGGGAATCATGGGCGTCGCCTATCCGATCGGGTGGTGCACGGTGACGAGCTTGGTCCCATCGGGGAACGTCGCCTCGACCTGCACGTCGTGAATCATCTCGGGCACCCCGTCCATCACGTCCGCACGGGTGAGCACCGACCGCCCCGAGGACATCAATTCCGCCACGGTCCGCCCGTCCCGCGCCCCCTCGAGCACATGATCGGTGATCAACGCGATCGACTCGGGGTGGTTCAGCTTCAACCCACGCGCCTGCCTCCGGCGCGCCAGCTCGGCCGCATAACTCAGCAGCAACCGTTCCTGCTCATGCGGCGACAGGCGCATACGTTCTCTCCTCGGCGGGTGGTGGTCGGTGAGCGACATTCTGGCACGTCCCCCGTTCGCGCGGCGACCGTCGCCGAGCGCGACCGGGGACGACCCCGAGGTGGTTAACGAGATGTTAACGATGGGCCGACGCTCGGCCCGGAAGCAGCCACGTCACCGGTCGAGCAGCGGTTGCGCCGCCTCCACCCCCCGCGAATATCGCTGGAGCGCGCCACTACACGCCCGTACCGTCACACGGATGAACGAATGGACCGGCCTGCTCAATGTGGTCGACGTGGAGGCCACCTGCTGGGCAGGCGATCCGCCCACCGGGCAGACCAGCGAGATCATCGAGATCGGGATCACCGTGGTCGATCTCGCCACCCGAACCAGGGTGAGCAAGCACGGGATCATCGTGCGTCCCACCCGGTCCACGGTGAGCGATTTCTGCACCGAGCTCACCACGCTCACCCAGGAGCAGGTCGATGAGGGTGTCGATTTCGGTGCCGCGTGCCGTGTGCTGGCCGCCGAGTTCGCGGCCGGCGAGCGGCCGTGGGCGAGTTGGGGCGACTACGACCGCAAGCAGTTCCGCGCCCAGTGCGCGGCGACCGGCGTCGAGTATCCGTTCGGCCCCGAGCACACCAACGCCAAACAGGTGTTCGCCGAGTCCTACGACCTGCGGCGACGACCGAGCATGGACCGCGCGCTCCAGATCGCCGACATCCCCCTCGAAGGCACCCACCACCGCGGCGACGACGACGCGTGGAATATCGGCGCGCTGATCGTCGATGTGCTCGACCGTGGTGGATGGCGGGTCACGACGGTCGACCGCTAGGCGGCGAGGTTCTGCAGGCGGACCTGGCCGCGGGCGACGGTGCGGCCCTGCGCGTCGGTGATGACGACGACCCAGAGTTGCTGGCTGCGGCCGCGGTGGATGGGCGTGGCCTCGCCGGTGAGAACGCCCTCACGGACGGCGCGCAGGAAGTCGGTGTTGTTGTTGACGCCGACGACCGATCCACGCTCGCCGAACCAGACACCGGCGCCGACGCTGGCGAGGGTTTCGATGACGGTGCAGTAGACGCCGCCGTTCTGGATGCCCGCGGGCTGGTACAGCGCCGGGCGTACTTCCCATTCGCCACGCACCCGGTCCGGGGTGACCTCGGTGTAGCGCAGGCCGATGAGGTCGGTGAAGGTGCCTTCGCTGACCTTGGTCATCAACTCGGGGGTGACATCGGCCAGGGACAGGGGCGATTCGCTCATACCGTCCGGTTTACACCATCAGAAACCGTGCGAGGCAGCCGGGAAGACGTAGCGGCGGGCTCCGTCTCGAAAACGGAGCCCGCCGCGGCAGGATGGCGGAGTCGACCGCAGCCCTCGGGACCACCGGCTCATCCGTACGCCGAGTTCAGAGTAGGTCAGGCTTACCTAAGTGGTCAAGTGTTTGCGGTTTCGTCTCATTAATGTCTCATAAATCGTCTCATAATTACTCCTTGAGGTACCGGTAGACCGTTGCTCGCGAGATGCCGAGGGCGGTGGCGATCTCCGTGGCGCTGCGCTGCTCGACCCGGCTCATCCTGCGCGCCGCGGCGACGCCCTCCTCGTCGAGCAGCGCGGGTCGACCACGTTGCACAGCAACAGCATTCCGCTCATCGGGGTACAGCAGGTTCACCCCGGCCAGCACCTCCGCACGCAGGGCGTCCGGTGACTCGTCCGCGAACAACACCACCGGGTCACTGAGCACGCCCAATGCCTGCACGGCGCGCACACGATCGGACAACGTCGGATTCGGGCCCGCGACCAGGACGTTCGCCGCCAGAATCAAGTCACGGAACCGCTCGAAGATACTGCCCGACGCGGCGAGCGCGAGGTCGTTGACATTGAGGCGCAGCAGATACCGATGCTCGATGTACACGTCGAGAATGCCTTCGAGGGCCTGCCTGCGGGCGACCCGCGGATCCGGGTCGGCCGCGGCGGCCATGGCGTCGGCCAGCGCGACGAGCAGCGGCTCGGCCAGCCCGGCGAGGATGTCGTACTTGCTCGGAAAATGGTAGAGGACACCAGCTTTGGAGATATCGAGCTGGTCGGCGATCGCCCGCACCGTCGTGCGGTGGTAGCCGTGCGCGCTGAACAGGTCCATCGCGACGGCAAGGATGCGCTCCCTGGTTCCGACCGCTGCGTCATCACTCATCGGCGCATTCTATCCCTTGACTGACCAACGGTCAGGCGCCTAACGTGGCGACTGACCACCGGTCAGTCACTGAGGAGTCGTCATGTCGACCAATCCCCGCATTCTCATCTCCGGCGCCAGCATCGCCGGCCCCTACTCTCGCCTACTGGCTCGCCCGGCACGGTTTCCGTCCCACCGTCGTCGAACAAGCTCCGACCCTGCGCGCGGGCGGCAACGGCGTCGATCTGCGCGGCGCGTCGATCGGCATCGCCGAATCCATGGGGGTGCTGCCCGCGCTGCGTGAGCGCGCCACCGATATTCGGGCGCTCACGTTCGTCGATACCGATGGACAACGAGTCGCCACCATGCCGACCAGCACATTCAGCGAGCCCGGCGACCTCGAGGTGATGCGCGGCGACCTCGCCCGCGTCCTCTACGACACCACCGCCGACGACGTCGACTACCGCTTCGGCGATTCCGTCGACACGATCACCCAGGACGGCGACGTGGTCCAGGTCGGCTTCGCCGGTGGCACCAGTGCGGAGTTCGATCTCGTGATCGGCGCCGACGGATTGCATTCGCGCGTGCGCAATCTCGCGGTGCTGCCAGAGAAGGACGCTGCGCATCCACTCGGGCTCGGTTTCGCGAGCGCCACCGTCGACGTGGCCTTCGGCGCGCAGCGGACGGTGACCCTGCACAACACCCCGGGCCGGGTCGCCGGGGTGTACCGATCCGGCAATCACACCGCGGCACAGGCATTCTTCGCCTTCCGCACCTCGCGCGAGTTCGAGTTCCCGCGCGACCGGCAATCGCAAGTCGACCTGCTGCGAACAATTCGCCGGCGCCGGATGGGAAATCCCCGCCCTCCTCGACGCGGCCACCGCCGACCCGACCTTCTACCTCGACGCGATGACCCAGATCCGCATGCCGGCCTGGTCGCGCGGACGAATCGGACTGGTCGGCGACGCCGCCTACTGCCCCACCGCCTTCTCCGGCGCGGGCGCCGCACTGGCCGTCGAGGGCGCACACCTACTCGCCACCGGACTCGCCGCGGGTGCTCACGAAGCGGCCTTCGCGCGCTACGAAAGCAGCTTGCGGCCGATTGTCCGGGCTCGCCAGCGTTCGGTCGGTCCGGGCAGCGCCATGCTCGTGCCCGCCACGAATACCCGGATCTGGCTGCGTAACCAGCTCACCCGGCTGATGGTGTTGCCGCCGTTGGCCGCCCGGGTGTTCCGGGCGGACCGCGCCGCGGCGGCCTAGATCCAGCCGCGGCGATGCTTCGGCACGTGACGCGCCGGTAGCGTTGCCCGTGGCTTGCTCAACACGATCGCAATACTCCATGATCGCTGTACCTCTATGTTTCCGAGGCTTGTGTCGATGGTGAAAGCTCATGTTCTGGGCGTACGACGACCAGGGGTGGGCGCGGCGAGAGAGGCAAGATTTCGTGAGTAGTAGTCGTATTCCCCGGTGGGCCGTGCAGGCGGCGATGTGCGCGGCGATGGTCGGGGCCGCGGTCGCAGCACCCGTCCAGGCCGAACCGCTGTGGCCGGGCGGGCCCGATGTGCCCGGCGTGCCCGCCATCATTCCCGCCCCGCCGCCGGAGCCCGTGGTGGCCCCGTGCAGCGAGAAAGCGCGTGCGTGCCTGCAGCTGTCGACCAATAACGCGTGGTTGATGGACAACGGCAACGTCACCTTCGGGCCCAGCCCGATGTCACACGGCCGTCCCGGCTACGAAACGCCCCCCGGAGTGTTCAAGGTGGCGTTCAAGAAACCGTTCCACTGGAGCACCTTGCACAACGCACCCATGGAATACGCGGTGTTCTTCAACGGCGACATCGCCTATCACATCGGACCCACCGAGGAGCAGTCCCACGGCTGCATCCGACTGACCCCGGAGGGCGCGAAGGCGCACTACGAGTGGCTGGAACCGGGCGACATCGTCGAAGTTGTTCCCTGAGTCCTGATTCGAGAAAGGGGAGGCCGGTCATCGGTCTCCCCTTTTCGCGTCACCGAGGTGGTCAAGGCGTCGAAGAGCCAGAGTTGGGCGGCGCCGGAGGTGACGGCCGCGCCGGTGAATGTTGTTGTCAGGTGCCAGTATCGGCGGACTCGGTGGTCCGCGCCCGCGGCGTCGGTGCGGAGCTGGCGGCGGAAGGCAGCGGTGTCGCGGCGGCCGCGGGCGGTGGCGTGGACGTCGACGTAGTGGTCGAGTTCCGCGCCGGGGTGGGGTGGGTGGCCTGCGGCTACCAGGGGTGCTGCCGCGACACAGGCATCGGCGACGTCGAACAGCAGACGGCGTTCGTCGCGGATGCCGGGGGTGCTGCGGTGGCGGAGGGTGTCGTACATGGCGGTCGCGATGTCCGGGTTCGAGACGGCGGCAATCAGTTCCGCGTAGGCGATGAGGTGTTCAGGGTGGGCGTCGGCGGTCAATTCGGGGACGTTCATGCCGAGGAAGCCGTCGATGGCCGAGGTCGGTAGCGGGGCGAGTTGACGGCGCCAGAACGTGACCAGCACATCGTGTGCGGCTCGCGGATCGACCACGGCGGCAAGCAGATTCAGGTGCTCGTCGTGGGCGTCGGGGGCCACCGATTCGACAGCGCGCAGCAGCGCCCGACGACGGTTCAGCGCGTCGAGTTCGTCGTCGACGGCGACCCGTTCGGCCGCGATCACCTCCGCGATCGATCGGGTGCCGTCCAGCACGTCCTCGATCGCCGTGAGGCCGATACCGAAAGAACGCAACCGGCGTAGCAGCAGGAGTCGATCGACCGCGCCGGGTTCGAACACTCGGTGCCCGGTCGGCGAGCGCGCGGCAGCAAGGAGGCCCGCATCGCAGTAGAACCGGACCGTTCGCACCGCGACACCGGTTCGGGCGGCGAGCTCGCCGATCGTCAGATACGTGATGTGGGTCACTTTCGCTGGCACCTCCACCTCGGTGGAACTCCTACGGTACCGAGGACACCCACGTGAAGGAGACTCGACGATGACCGCACACGACACGATGAACGACACGATCTGGCAGGCAGTGGCCCAGGAGCGCGCCACCCTGGTCGAATTGCTGCACGACCTGCCCGAATCGGCGTGGGATGCCGCGACGCTGTGCGCGGGGTGGCGGGTTCGCGACGTGGTGGCCCACCTCGTGCTGGCCACCCGCGTCACGATCACCGCCCTGCTGGTGAACCTGATCCGCGCTCGCGGCAACACCGACCGTCTCGTTCACGACACCGCCGTCCGGCACGCCGACCGAACACCGACCACCGAATTGCTCGCCCAACTGCGCGCCACGATCGACTCCAGAGCCATCCCGATCGGCACCACCCCGATCGACCGGCTGATGGATCTGCTGGTTCACGGGCAGGACATCGCCGTCCCGCTCGGTATCGACCGGGTCATGCCGCCCACGGCAGCGCGACTTTCGCTGGACCGCGTGTGGACGATGGGCGCACCCTTCCACGCGCGAAAGCGTCTGGCCGGATACTCCCTGACCACCACCGACGCCTCCTGGACCGCGGGAAACGGCACGCCGATCACCGGCACAGCGGCAGAACTGCTGATGGTGGTCACCGGCCGCACCTCCCCCGATGATCGAGGTAGCCGGCCGTAGCCATGCGATGGCATCGGCCCGCAACTCCATGACGTGCGGTGCAAATCCATTACGTGCGGTGCAAAGATATCGAAGCTCATATAGTGCAACGCATTGCGATCCGCAGCACCGGCGAACGGGTGCTGCGGATCGCTTCGATCGGCGGGATCCCGCGCCGGTCAGACAGCGGCGGTGGTTCGCTCGGTGTCACCCACTGCCGCCGAGACCTCTGTTGTCTCCTCAGTTTCCGGAACGGACGTCGCACCGGCCGGGATCCGGCGCAGCAGCGCGACCGCCAGCACCGCACCCACCGCGGAGAGCACAGCGGCGGCCCAGGCCGCGGCGTTGAGGCCGTTGGTGAACGCCTCGCGGCCGGCGGCCACGACGGACTCGGCGACCTCGGCGGGCAGGGACTCGGCCGAACTCAGCGCGCCGGGCAGGGTTTCCGCGGCGGCGCCCGCTTCGCCCGACATTCCTGCCCGGTAGACCGCCGCTCCCATACTGCCGAGCAGGGCGACGCCCAGTGCCACACCCAGATCGCTGGCGGTGCTGTCCACCGCCGACGCCGCGCCCGCCTTCTCCGCGGGTGCCGCACCGATGACCAGGCCGGGGATCAACGCCATGGCCGGGGCGATGCCCGGGTACAGGATGTAGAAGCCGACGATGAGCAGCGGCAACCCCGCCACGCTCTCGACCTGGGTGAGCGCCAGATAGCCGACGGTCGACAGCGCCAAGCCCCCGGCGATCACATACGCCGGACGGACACGGCGGGCGATGGCCGGGGTCACGGTCGAAACGATCACCAGCGCGATCGCGGCAGGCAGGATCCACAGTCCGGCCTGCAGCGGCGACTGGGCGGCGACCAACTGCAGGTACTGGGTGAACAGCAGGTACACCCCGCCCAGCGCGATCGCGGCGAGCATGTACACGCCGAGCGAGCCGCTGAACGTCCGGTTCGCGAACAGGCGCACGTCGAGCAACGGGTCGGACAGTCGCAGCTGCCTGCGAACGAAGACCACCGCGAAGCCCACGCCGACGAGCAGGGTGAGCACCGATTCGGCGGTGAACCCGGTCTCGGCCAGCTTCTTCACGCCGTAGACGAACGGCAGCAGCGCGGCCAGCGACAGCGCGACGCTGACCGGGTCGAGCCGACCCGCCTGGGGCGCACGGTATTCCGGAATCAGCACCGGCACCGCGAGCACGACGAGCGCCATCACCGGCACGCCGATCAGCATGGACGCACCCCACCACAGCGAGTCGAGCAGGAGCCCGCCGAGCAGTGGGCCCAGCGCCACACCGGCCGACACCGATGCCGCCCACAGACCGATGGCGGTGGCGCGCTGGCGGTCGTCGCGGAACATCGTCGTGATCAGCGACAGCGTGGCGGGCATGACGGCGGCCGCGCCGAGACCCATCAGCGCACGCGCCCCGATCAGCAGGTCGGGGCCGGGCGCGAACGCGGCAAGGACCGAGGCGATGCCGAACACCGCGGCACCGGCCAGCAGCAGCCTGCGACGGCCGAGCCGGTCACCGAGGGTACCCATGGTGACAAGGAACCCCGCCATCACGAACCCGTAGATGTCGTTGATCCACAACAGCTGGCCGCTGCTGGGCGACAGGTCCGCCGCGATGTAGGGGGTGGCCAGGAACAGCACGGTCATGCTGAGGAACAGCAGCACCGTCGGCAGGAGCAGTACCGCAAGTCCCAGCCATTGGCGGGTACCTGCCCGCTCGGGGATATCGGTGAACTCGGACATCAGGGTTTCCCTTCGAGGACGATTCGAACTGGGACCGACAGTGCCGGGCCGCACTTCGGGAACCCTTCGGGTCGACTCCAGACGACCTCGAGCTGCCGCCGCCGGGGTATCGACGCACCCGCACCCGGGCCGTTTAGGGTGGGTGAATGCGTTTCGGAGTGCTCGGTCCGTTGGCGGTCTGGACCGACGATGGACAGGCCGTCCGGGTTCCAGAACTCAAGGTGCGCGTTCTGCTCGGCGCGCTCTTGGTCGAACCGGGCCGGATCGTGCCCGCCGACCGGCTCGTCGAAGATCTGTGGGGTACGGCGTTGCCCGCCAACCCGGCGGGTTCGTTGCAGACCCGGGCCTCGCAATTGCGCCGGGTTCTCGGCGACGCCGAAGCCGGCGGGCGGGAGTTGCTGGTGTCGCGCTCCCCCGGCTATGTCCTCGAGGTCGCCGCGGGCGCGGTGGACTCCCAGGTGTTCCAGCAGCTGCTCCATCAGGCGCGCGCGACCGACGAGACTGCCGCTCGGGCAACACTTCTCGCGGAAGCACTAGCGTTGTGGCGCGGCGAGGTACTGGCCGACCTCGCCGATCACGACTTCGCGCGGATTCCGGTGCTGCGCCTCGAGGAACAGCGACTCACGGCCGTCGAGGAACTCGCGCAGGCCCGGATCACCCTCGGCGAACACGATCGGGTCGCCGGCGAACTCGGCGAGCTCACCGCGCAACATCCGCTGCGCGAGCGGCTGCGCGCGGCCCACATGCTGGCGCTGTACCGGTCGGGGCGACACGGCGAGGCCCTTGATTCCTATCGGCGCCTGCGCGAACACCTCGCCGAGGAACTCGGCCTCGACCCGAGTCCCGAGCTCGCCGCACTGCATCGTGCTGTGCTGGAACAGGATCCGGCCCTCGGCGCACCGGTTCGGCCCGCACCCACCGCACCCGTGACACCACGCCCCGCGCTGCCCGTGCCCGCGACCTCGCTCATCGGGCGCGAAGACGACCTCGCCGCGATCGATGCGCTGATCCACGCCGAACGGCTGGTGACCCTCACCGGCCCGGGCGGAGTCGGCAAGACCCGCCTCGCAGTGGCCACCGCGGCCGGGCATTCCGCGCGTGAGGGCGTGTTGTTCGTCGAGCTCGCCGGGCTGTGCCTCGGTGCCGATCCGGACAGCGCGTTGACGACACTCACCGAGGTCGTGACGGCAGCCTTCGATGTCCGTGACGATTCCGCGGGTTCGAGCCCGTTCCCGGTGCCCGACAACGGAACTCAGCTCGCGCATCTGGCCGACGCGGTGCGCGGCAAGCAATTGCTGCTCGTGCTGGACAACGGTGAGCACGTGGCCGAGGCCGCCGCCACGCTCGTGTCGCGGCTGCTGGCCGCCGCCCCCGACCTGCGAGTACTGGTCACCAGTCAGGTGCCGCTGAACATCGCGGGCGAATTCATCTGGCATGTGGCACCGTTGGCCGTGCCCGCCACGGGCGATTCCGGAGGGGCGGAAACTTCCCCTGCCGCAAAACTTTTCGTCGAGCGTGCGCGCTCGAGCGCACCCGGCTTCACCGTCACCGTCGACAATGCCGCCGCGATCGCGACCGTCGTCACCCGTCTCGACGGCCTGCCGCTGGCCCTGGAGCTGGCGGCGACCCGGGTCCGCGCGCTCGGCGTCCACACCCTCGCCGAACGGATCGAAGACCGTTTCACGCTGCTGTCGTCCGGGTATCGGGACGCACCGGATCGGCAGCGCACCCTGCGCGCGGTGATCGATTGGAGCTGGGAACTCCTCGACGAGCCCGAACGTGCTGTGCTGCGGCGGCTTTCGGCCCATGCCGACGGCGGCACACTGGAATCGGCCGAGGCGGTCTGCGCGGATGGCGTTATCGCGGGTGCCGAGGTCGCGGAGTTGCTGGCCCGCCTGGTCGACCGTTCCCTGATCATCACACCCGCCGCCGATGTCCGCCCGCGCTATCGCCTGCTGAAATCGATCGCCGCCTACGGTGCCGACCGGCTGCGCGACAGCGGCGAGGAATCCGGCACGCGGCTGCGGCATCTCGCCTATTACCTCGCGTTCGCCGAACGCGCCGACCAGCACCTTCGCACCGGTGACCAGCGCCGCTGGCTGTCTCGGCTGGACGCCGAATCCGCCGATCTGCGCCGGGCACTCGAAACCGCCCGTGCCGCTGGCAGATCCGCGGACGCGCTGCGATTGGTCAACGCGCTCGCCTGGTACTGGGTGATGCGGGGACGCCTCGCCGAGGGCATCCGGTCCCTCGGCACCGCCCTCGCGGTGCCCGGCGAGACCGATGCCGCCGCGCGCCGGGTGGCGTTGCTGTGGCGCGGCGCGCTCGAAGTCGGTGCCGGCCGCACCGTCGACACACTGCCCGCCGTCACCGAGCGACCCGCACCGGCGGAGCTGCGTGCCCGCTGGTATCTCGCGCACGTGTACTCCGGATTCGCCGCCCAGCAGGGGATGGACGACGCGGCCGACCTGCGAAATGCCTTCGCCGACAATGCCGACGACTGGGGTATCGCGGCGGCCTCGGTGTCACTGGCGCGCGACGCGTTCGCCCGCGGCGACCTGGCAGGCCTGTGCGAGCACGCCGAACGCAGCCGGGATCTGTTCGCGCGGGTAGGTGATCGCTGGGGCCAGGCCATCGCGGGCTTCCTGCTCGGCAGCCATGCCGAAGTGACCGGCGACCTCGATGCCGCCCGCGACTGTCACCGCAGCGCGCTGGCCACCGCCGAAGAACTCGGGCTGTGGACCGAAGTCGGCGAGCGGCTCACCTCGCTCGGCCGGATCGCCTTGCTGCGCGGTGAGCTCGACCGCAGCGCCGAACTCCACGAGCGGGCCCGTCGGGTGGCGGTCGATCAGGGACACCTGGTCGGCGAGGAATCCGCGGTACTCGGGCTCGGCCTGGTCGCCCGGCGCCGCGGCGACCTGGTCGCGGCCCGCGAGTACCTCGGCACCTGGCTGGACTGGCATCTGCGGTCCGGATCGCATTTCGGCGCCGCCCTGATCCTCGCCGAACTGGGCTTCACCGCCGAACTCGCCGGTGACGCCGACGAAGCCGAACACCGGCACCTGCGCGGACTCGACTCCGCCCTGCGCACCGGCGATCCCCGTGCCCACGCACTCGCCCTGGAAGGTCTCGCCGGCGCGCGTTCGCTCGCAGGGTATTCCGCGCACGCGGCTCGGCTACTCGGCGCCGCCGACACCCTCCGCCGGTCCACCGGCGCTCCGCTGCCCGAGGCCGAACACGGGGATGTCGACCGGATCGAGGCACGCATCGTGGCCGACATCGGCGCCGACCGGCTCACCACCGAACTCGACGCGGGCCGGACCACCGACCCCCACACGCTGCACACGGAGCACGCCCGAAGTCCATCCTGAGTCCGTCCGAAGTCCACCGGTGCACGGTGAACCCATGACTCACACCGTGACCGACAGCCCCGATCCCTCGGTGACCGACCACGTCCGCCGCTACCTCGCCACCGACGGGCGTGACGGCCTCCTCGAAGGCGGCACCACCAACCTCGTTCTCACCACCATCGGCCGGCGGACCGGAGTGCGCAGGCGCACCGGACTGTTCTTCGGCCGCGACGGCGACCGCCTCGTACTGGTGGCCTCCGGATCGGTGCCCGGCCGAACCGAACTCCCGCAGTGGTACCGGAATCTGCTCACCACACCCGAGGCAGATGTCCAGGTCGAGGCCGATCGGTTCCGTGTGCGGGCCCGGGCTACAGAAGGCGCCGAGTATCAACGACTCTGGCAGTTGATGCTCGCGCAGGCACCCGTCTACCGGCACTACGCCCGACTGGCCGCGCGGCCGATTCCGGTTGTCGTGCTCGAACGCGTCGAGGAGCAGCAGTGAGTAACCGCACGCGCGCCCACGTCCGCACCTTCGCCGATATCAAACCCGACTTCGACGCCATCGTCGGCGCCATCAACTACGCGACCATGACCACCGTCGACGCCGAGGGCCGACCGCGCTCGCGCGTCCTGATTCCGGTCTGGGAAACCGATACCGACGACCCGGTCGGCTGGCTCGGTACCTACCGCACTCCGGTAAAGGCCGCCCATATCGCGGGAAATCCGCACGTGACGTTCTCCTATTGGAGCCCGGCGCAGAACACCGTCGCCGTCGATACGGTCGCCGAATGGACCGATGATCCCGGCGAGCGCGCACACGTGTGGGACCTGTACCGGCACGGCAGCCCGCCCGGCGCGGGCTACGACCCCGGGCAGTTCTGGCAGGGACCCGACGACCCCGCCTTCCAGGTGCTTCGCCTCGACCCGTGGCGGATCCAGGTGCTGCGACGCCGGGATCTGGTCAGCGGAATTCCGGCCCGCATCTGGCGCGGCCGACTCCAGGGGGATTGACAGATTCGGCGGCGAACGTGACCGTTCGCCGTCCCGCTGACGGGATTGGACGTCTGTACAGGTCACGGCGCGATCCTTCGTGACAGATACCAACATCCGTCAACCCTTCCATCGGGAAGGATCCCTGTCCGAATTGCGCGAATCAGACGATTTCCTTGCCGAAGAAAATAAGCGGAGCTACGTTACCCACATCACAACAGCAGATATCTGATTGTGATCCACATCCCGGCCGACGGTAACCCCATTTTCCGGCGGGATGCTTACCAATCATGCAAGGAGATTCACCATGGGTTCGCTGACGGAGATAATGATGGCCGCAATCGCGGGACTGGGTTCCATGGTAGAGGGCGACGGGCTTCTCGCCGTCTTCCTCGGCTCGGTCGAGGCCTTCTTCCCGTAAACCGCGTCACCCGACGAACACAACCGAACTCGAGAGCGGGTTCGATTTTCAGCTCACCCGAGGAGAACAAACATGGGATCGCTCTACGAATTGATGCAGACCGGCGCAGGAAGCTTGAGCGAGGCCGTTCTGCCTTTCATTCAAGCACTGATCACGGTCAGCGGCGGTACGCCGACACCGGGTAAGTAATACGCGGCAAGACAATCGGGGGCGGGCCGTTCACGGTCCGTCCCCGACCCATTCCTACCGACCGCACAGGGTGGTGTCAACGCCGGATTTTGATAGCTGATGCACATAGTGACTCGCGGGTATACACCGGGAATATAGAGGAGTGGCGACGCCACCGCACCTACCAGGAGTAAGAGCGTCGGCACATCACCCAGCAACACTCAGCCAGTCGAGCGCGACCCGCTTCGGCCAGACAGTCGCGGTAACTACAGGTCACATGTAGTCCGAGACGAACATCGTGGCAACCGTTCAGCTGCTTCCATCAGGAAAGAAAAAAATGAACGAATCAGGATGAGTGAAACATCGGGTTGCCACACTTCGGAGATGGCGCTACGTTACCGACATCACATCAGCTACCGATTGTGACAATCACCCGAGCCGGGGCTACCACCCCAGTTCCGGGGGCTGGACAACAGCGAAAGGAGATACATCATGGGCTCATTCGACGAGCTGCTGCTCGGCATCCTGGGCGGAATGGCGTCCGCGAACTCGGGCGACCTCCTGCTCGGGACTTTCCTTGGCTCGGTGGAAGCGTTCTTCCCGTGACCTGACACCGGTCGACACCGTCGATTTCAGCCCAGATGTCGAATTTCCCCCTCTTCAGGAGTAACACGTGGGATCCTTTTACGAATTGTTCGCGACAGGTATGGCCAGCCTCGGAAACGGCGCCCTGCCCTTCGTCGACGCGCTGATCAGCCTGAGCGGCGGCACACCCCCCGGCGGCGTCTAGCCACCCGCCTCAGTCGCTGATCGGCGTGAGCGGTGGCACTCCCACCCCGGGCAAGTAATCCCAGCGAACGTAGTCAGCGCGGTTCGGGGGTCGGCCACACTGTGGTCGGCCCCCGTTCCCGCCCGAGAAGTCAGCAGGCTCGCAACACCATGAAGAACGAAATGCTCCGCGCCGTCATGTCGGCCGTCTGTGTCTTGGCAGTCGCCGCGACGCCCGTCTTCGTCGGCGGCGCGCAGGCATCGGCCGCACCCGGCGCGCGCCTGGTGAGCCGGACGCAGTCCGCCCAGGTCGCCGATATCAGCGTCTACTCCCCCGCCATGGATCGCACGATCGCGCTGCGGGTACTTCGACCGGCCGACACCTCGGTCCCGGCACCGACGCTGTATCTGCTCAATGGTGCGGGCGGCGGCGAGGATTCGGCCAACTGGCCAGGTCAGACCGATGCCGGCGGGTTCTTCGCCGACAAGCATGTCAACGTCGTCATCCCCATGGAAGGCGCGTTCAGTTACTACACCGACTGGCAGCGACCGGACCCCGGCCTGGCGAAGAACCTCGAGAACAACGGCAACAACATGTGGACGACGTTCCTCACCCAGGAGCTGCCGCCCGTGATCGACGCGGCCTTCGGCACGAACGGCGTCAACTCGCTGGCCGGCATCTCGATGGCGGGAACCTCGGTCCTCGATCTCGCGATCCAGGCGCCTGAGCTGTACCGCAGCGTCTCCGCGTACAGCGGCTGCGCGATGACCAGCGATCCGATCGGCCGCGCCTTCGTCTCCCTCGTCGTGCGGATGGGCGGCGGGAACACCGAGAACATGTGGGGTCCGGAGACCGACGCCGCGTGGCGCGAGCACGATCCCTACGTGCAAGCCCATCGTTTGCCGAATATCCCGATTTATATATCCGCGGGCACCGGATTGCCGGGGCCGCACGACACGCTGTCGAATCCGCGCGTGCATATCAACGGAAAGAATCCGACGTCGATTCTGACGAATCAAATGCTCGTCGGCGGCGGCATCGAAGCCGCGACGGCGTATTGCACGGCGAGTTTGGCGCAGCGGACCCGAGAGCTCGGCCGCACGAATATCACCTACAACATCCGCCCGACCGGCACCCATTCCTGGGGCTACTGGGAGGACGACCTACACGCCTCCTGGCCGATGATGGCGACAGCCCTTGGCATATGAGCGACGAACTGCGGGTGGGCACCCAGCGGCTGAGCCCACGCGACGCGGTGTTCGTCTACGACGAGACCGACCGGCACCTGTCGAACATCGTCGCGGTCTACTTCGCGGACTCGTCGGCGCCGCGGCACGAACCGTTGACGATCGCGCAGGTGGCGGACTGGGCGCGGGCGAGCATCGGGCACGCGCAACTGTTCCACCGGCGCTTGCGGCACGTACCGATGGACCTCGATATGCCGTACTGGGAGCCCGACCACACGCTGTCCGTGCGCGACCACATCACCCTGGACGGGTCAGGCACCTGGGCAGACGCCCGCACACGGATAGCCGAGATCACTTCGGCCCGAATGGATTTGACGCGACCGCCGTGGGAGCTGCACGTGCTGGATCGTGTCGACGGCGTACCGGGGATGCCCGGCACGACCACGATCGTGGTGCTGAAGTTCCACCACAGCGTCGGCGACGGTGTCGCGACCAGAGCGCTCGAGCAGCACCTGTTCGGAACGGGCTCCGCGCCCGCGGTCCAGCTGGACAGGGCACGGCCGCTGACCACCGCTGTGCGCACGGCCGGTGCGCTCATGAGCGCACCGGTGCGCTTCGGCACCGGTCTGCGTCGCGCGCGGATGGCCCGGGACGAACTGCGGGCGCTGGTCGACGCGGGCACGGTCCACGATCCCGCCCCGCTACGCCCCGCGACCAGGTTCAACCGCGACATCGACGCGGCGCTGACCTTTCACCTGGTGCCGATCCCGATGTCGGAGGTGCTCGCCGCGAAAGCCGCGGCGACACAGCGGGTCACGATCAACGACCTGATGCTGACCACGATTTCCGGCGCGCTGGCCACTTATCTCGCCGAGCACGACGAGGTGCCCGAGGGCTCGCTGGCCGCGATGGTGCCGATGTCGATGCGCGGTGTCGCCGAATGGGATTCGGCGAATCAGCTCAGCCAGATGATCGTGGACCTGCACACCGATATCGGCGACCCGATCCAGCGGCTCACCGCGATAAAGCAGTCCGCGGGCCGTGCCAAACAGCGCACCGCCGATCCGGTGGTGCAACGCACCGAACTGCGGGTGGAGACGGCACCTGCCCTGCTGCTGCGCGCCGCCGGATGGGCAAGGGCGCAACGGCGTTTCGACGACTCTGCGACGGTGCCGTTCTGCAACACCACGATCAGCAACGTGCCGCCGGTCACCGACAGCCTGGTCTTCTGTGGCAGGCCGGTTCGCCGAGCGGTCGGCTCGCTGCCGATTCTCGACGGCGACGGCCTGCGTCACCTGATCACTTCGCAGGGTGACGAGATCGTCATCGCGATCACGACGAACGCCGCGATGATGCCGGACCCCGACCACTACGACGAGCTGATCCTCGCGTCGTTCCGCGAACTCGCCGCCGCCTTGCACAGTCTCGAAAATCCGGCACCTACCGGCGCCTGAGCATCGACGTCCTGGCTAGCGTTGCAGGCAGCTGCTGCGGCGGACCGGCAGGCCGCGTTCCTCGAAGGCACCGAGCAGGAGCTGGCCGCGGCGCGCGCCCGCGGCGATGTCGGCGCGCGCCAGGTCGGGGACGTAGGTCGCCGCACCGATGATGGATTCACCGACGAGGGTCCAGAAACGGCGAGCGGGCAGGCCCGAGCACCGGGTGAGGACCGATTGCAACGGGATCAGCGAGGAGGCGCAGCGTTGGGCGAGCCAGACCGCCATGGCGGCTTCGCAGGGGAAGGCGACAGCGCCGGGTTCGGGATCGGAGTCGACGACGCGAATCGTCGTGTCGGTCAGCCCCGCCCAGTCGATGCCGCCGTCGTTGTCGTGGTGGATCCACAGGTTGTCACGGCCGGGATCCCAGGCCTGCGCGTCCATCACGAACAGCGCGGTGACCCGGCCCGCTACGGCGTGGATGAGCGCGGTGGCGACCACTTCGGCGGCGATCTCGTCGTTGATCATTTCCGCGGCATGGCGCCGGTACATCAGCTCGACGCGGCCCTCGGACAGCCCGTTGGGCACATGCCACCATCGCCGTTTGCCCTGCCCGCTCATCGCCGCGACGGCATACACGCGCGGATGCTCCGGTTGCAGCGATTGCAACCTGGCACAGGCGCGGTCGAACGCGGCGGTGGTGCGGGAAATGGCGGTGGTGACGGGCTCGGACATCGAACCTCCTCGAACGTTGGTTCCCGTGACGATGATGTCTCGGAACATAGGTTAGGCTTACCAGACTTCACAAGTCGTGTCCGGTTTCAAGGCAGGAGAAGTTCGTCGCCGTGATCCACCCTGGCACCGTCAGACGTCGTCGTCTGACCGGGCTTCTGCTGCTCGTTGTCTTGCTCACCGTGGCGGTGGTGGCGAGCATCGCCATCGGCACCCGCTCGCTCGCACCCACCACGGTGTTCGACGCCGTCTCGCACGCCCTCGGCTGCGACGGCGGCCCGTTCCGATGCCCGGCCCGCTCCACCGCCGAGGAAATCGTGCGTGAGCTTCGTCTGCCGCGCACCGCATTGGCCCTGATCGCCGGGATGGCGCTGGGCGTCGCGGGCGCGCTCATCCAGGGGTATACCCGGAATCCGCTCGCTGATGCCGGATTGTTAGGACTGAATGCGGGCGCTGGCTTCCTGGCGGCGCTGAGCATCTTTCTTTTCGGTTTCACCGCGCCCGCGCAGTACATCTGGTTCGCCTTCGCCGGGTCGGCGATCGCGGGGGTGATCGTGTTCGGGGTGTCCTCGATCGGCGGGGGTAAGGCGAGTCCGCTGAGCCTGATCCTGGCCGGCGCGGCGGTCACCGCCTTCCTCCAGGCGATGACGAACGCGATCATCGTGCTCGACAACGCGGCGCTCGATACCTATCGGTTCTGGGTGGTCGGCAATGTGGCCGGGCGCGAAGCGGAAGTGTTCTGGGAGGTCCTGCCATTTCTGGTGGTCGGCATCGGCATGGCCGTGGCCGCGGCACCCAGCCTGAATCTGCTGAGCCTCGGTGACGATGTCGCCCGCGGACTCGGCGTCGACGTCACCCGGGCGCGGGCCTTCGGCCTGTTCGCGGTGGTGCTGCTCAGCGGCGGGGCGACCGCGGCGGTCGGGCCGATCGCGTTTCTTGGTCTGGTGGTTCCGCACATGGCGCGGACCATCACCGGACCGGACAACAAGTGGCTGATCCCCTACTCCGGACTGCTCGGCGGGTTGCTGCTGCTCGTCGCCGACGTCGCCGGACGGGTGGTCGCCCGGCCCGGTGAACTCCAGGTCGGGGTGATGCTGGCCGCGGTCGGCGCGCCGTTCTTCATCGCGTTGGTGCGTCGTAAGAAGTTGGTGTCGCTGTGAGCAAGATCGAGTCGAACATCGACACCGAACAGGCGAGCACCGGTCGAGTGAGCACCGAACAGATCGACCCGGAGTCGACGAGCGCAGACGCGGCAGGCGCCGGGCTGCGGAAGGTGCGTCCCGCCCTGCGGATCGGGCCGGTATCGCTGGTGCTGCGGCCGGTGATGCTCGGTGTCGTGCTGGCGCTGGCTGTGGCGGTGTTCGTGCTGTTCTGCCTCGACATCGCCGTCGGCGACACCCACATCCCCCTCGGACGCGTCCTCGATGTGCTCGGCGGCGGCGGGTCCCGCTCCCAGCGCTTCATCATCATCGAATCGCGGCTGCCGCGAGCGCTCACGGCAGTGGTGGTCGGCGCCGCGCTCGGGCTCTCCGGCGCGCTGATGCAATCGATCCTGCACAATCCCCTGGCCGGGCCGGATGTCCTCGGCATCACCACCGGCGCCAGCGTGGGAGCGGTCGCGGTGCTGGTCGGCAGCGGTGGCACGACGACCGGGTTGATCGCGACCGTCGGCGCTCCGTTCGCCGCGCTCGCCGGCGGGCTGCTCACCGCCGTTGTCATCTATCTCCTGGCCTGGGGCCGAGGACGCGGCGGCGACCGTGGTGTCACCGGATTCCGTCTGGTCCTCATCGGCATCGGCGTGAACGCGGTGCTCATGTCGGTGATCAGCTGGCTGCTCACCCGGGCCACCCTCACCGACGCCGCGCGGGCCCAGATCTGGCTGAACGGGTCGCTGAACTCGGCGGACATGTCTCGGGTCGTCCCCGCCGTGCTCGCGCTGACGGTCGTGACCGTCGTGTCGCTGGTCTCCGCGCGGACGCTGGCCGCGCTGCGTCTGGGCGAGGAGTCGACCAGGGTGCTCGGTGTGCGAATCCAGTCACAGCAGGCGCTGCTCATCGGGGCGTCGGTGGTGGCGGCCTCGGTGGCGACCGCGGCCGTCGGGCCGGTCGGGTTCGTCGCGCTCGCCGCGCCGCAGATCGCCCGGATGG
Source organism: Nocardia sp. NPDC058519 (assembly GCF_042719755.1). Taxonomy (NCBI): domain Bacteria; kingdom Bacillati; phylum Actinomycetota; class Actinomycetes; order Mycobacteriales; family Nocardiaceae; genus Nocardia; species Nocardia sp. NPDC058519. Next base: position 136,247 of record NZ_JBHXNK010000002.1, read on the forward strand.
CGCTGCGGACCCCCGGCGAACCGCTGATCGCCTCGGCACTGACCGGCGCGGCGCTGGTGGCGGGCGCCGACATCATCTCTCGCGCACTGCTTCCCGTCGATCTGCCGGTCGGTATCGTCACAGCGGCGCTCGGTGGACCATTCCTGCTCTACCTGCTCGTCCGCATGAACCGGAAGGCCACGCTCTCATGACCAGCCCCGCCCACCGCCTCGCGGCCGACGCCGTCTCCCTCGGCTACGGCGAGCGGGTGATCGTCGACGAGCTCAGCCTCGACATCGCCCCCGGCGTGGTCACCACCGTCATCGGCCCCAACGGCTGCGGCAAGTCGACCCTGCTGAAGTCACTGGGCAGGCTGCTGCGCCCACGGGCGGGCCAGGTGGTGCTCGACGGCAAGGCCATCTCGTCGATGAAGACCAAGAACGTGGCCAGGGTGGTCGGGATGCTGCCGCAGACCCCGGTCGCGCCCGAAGGGCTCACCGTCGCCGACCTGGTCGCGCGCGGACGTCATCCGCATCAGTCCTGGTTGCGGCAGTGGTCGGCCGACGACGAGACCGAGGTCGCCGCCGCGCTGGCCCAGACCGGCATCGCCGACCTGGCCGACCGCACCCTCGACGAACTCTCCGGCGGCCAGCGTCAGCGTGCCTGGATCTCGATGGCGCTGGCCCAGGGCACCGACATCCTGCTCCTGGACGAGCCGACCACCTATCTCGATCTCGCGCACTCGCTCGAGGTCCTCGACCTCGTCGACCGGCTGCACGCCGAGTACGGGCGCACGGTGGTGATGGTGCTGCACGATCTCAACCTCGCCATCCGCTACAGCGACGAGCTCGTGGTGATGCGCGCGGGCAAGATCGTCGCGCGGGGCAAACCGGCCGACATCGTCACTGCCGAACTGCTGGCCGAGGTGTTCGGGCTCGAGGCCACGGTGCTCACGGATCCGGTCTCGGGGCGGCCGATGATCGTCCCGATCGGGACCCGGCATGTGCGCGGTGCGGTCGACTATGACGAATGACACACAGCAAACACCCCGTTACGACAATCTGTAGTACGCATGTTTGTCGTTGAGGCCGTAAAATCGGTGGGATGGCAGGTCTTGGCGAACTCGAAAAAGCGGTCATGGACCAGTTGTGGTCGGCCGATGAGCCACTAACGGTGCGGCAGGTCCACGAAGCGCTGGCCGCGCGGCGCGAGCTCGCGTACACCACGGTGATGACGGTGCTCCAGCGACTGGCGAAAAAGGATCTGGTCGTACAGCGACGCGACGATCGCGCGCATCGATACGCACCGGTTCACAGCCGCGACGAACTGGTCGCGAGCCTGATGGTCGACGCCTTGCAACAGGCCGACGCCGCAGGTAGCCGCGCCGCGGCGCTGGTGCACTTCGTGGAGCAGGTCGGCAAGGACGAAGCCGATGCACTGCGCGAGGCGCTCGCCAAGCTCGAATCCGACGAAAACAGCGGCTAGACTCCCTGGCGGCTCTCACAATGGGGTGAGTGCCCCTGGCCCCACAACGCAGTGAGCAGAGTCGATGAACGCAACCGCGGCAGTCTTTGCTGGTCTCGCCTTGCTTCTCGCAGGGCCGGTACCAGCGCTGCTCAGTCGCGCTACCTGGGTGCACCGGAGCCCGCGCGCGGCCCTGGTGTTGTGGCAGGCGATCGCGCTGGCCGCCGTGCTCAGCGCCTTCGGATCCGGGCTGGCCATCGCCAGCTTGCTGCTGGTCCCCGGCCCCGACGGTAGGCCGACCACCTCGCCCACCAAGGAGATCGACGCGCTCGGTCTGCCGCTGTGGACGGTATATGTGCTGGTCTTCGCGCTGACCTTGATGGTCGGCGCCCGGCTGATGTTCTCCATCGTGCGCGTCGGCGTGCACACGCGGCGCCGCCGTTCCCGCCATCGCATGCTGGTCGACCTGCTCGATCAGAGCGGCCCGGTGCGCCGCGCCGCCGATATCCGGGTGCTGGCCGCGACCGAACCCATCGCCTACTGCCTGCCCGGCCTACGGCAGCGGGTCGTGATCAGCGAAGGCACGCTGACCAGCCTCGACGACTCCGAGGTCACCGCCATCGTGAGCCACGAACGCTCGCATCTGCGCGCACGCCACGATCTGGTGCTCGAGGCGTTCACCGCCGTCCACGAGGCCTTTCCCCGGGTGGTCCGCAGCAAAGCCGCGCTCGGCCAGGTGAAACTGCTGATCGAACTGCTCGCCGACGACTCCGCCGTGAAGGTCACCGGCCCGAAGCCCCTCGCCCGCGCCCTGATCGCCTGCGCCAAATCCACCGCACCGCAGGGCGCGCTCGCCGCGGGCGGACCGAGCACGCTGATCCGCATCCAGCGGCTCGCGAGCAGCACCGGAGACGTGAGAGTCGCCACCGCCGCCTACCTCGGCTCGGCCGCGATTCTGGTCGTGCCGACGCTGGCCGTCGCGGTGCCGTGGCTGCAGGAACTCAACCGGCTCTTCCACGGCTGACCTGGCGATCCCCCGCCACCGCTCCCCCGCGGTTTCCCGCGTGGCGACCGCGAAGCCGCTCGCTGATTCGCGGCGAAACAGACATTGCCACAACCGCTTGCCTGACCAGCCTGTTTACCCAACAGCGGCGGAACACGCCTATCCTGAGAGACCGGTCCTTCCTGCTGGGCCGCACCCCGTCCACGCCGAGGCGCGTATTCGGGTAATCGGCGCCGATCATCGTTCGGCGCGATTCGCAGCCCAACGAAAGGCCACCTTGACCAACTCTGCCGTGCCCAATGAACCGACCTTCGCCGAACTAGGCCTTCCGGTCGAACTGGTGCAGACCCTGCGCAACGCGGGCATCGACAAGCCCTTCCCCATCCAGGCCGCCACGATCGGCGACGCCCTCGCCGGGCGCGACGTGCTCGGTCGCGGCCCGACCGGCTCGGGCAAGACCCTGGCCTTCGGCCTGCCGATGCTGACCCGTCTGGCCCAGGGCTCCCCCTCCAAGCCGGGCCGCCCGCGCGGCCTCGTGCTGGTGCCGACCCGCGAACTCGCGACCCAGATCGAGAAGGCCCTCGAAGAGGCAGCCCGCTCGCTGGGCCTGCGCGTGGCCTCCGTCGTCGGTGGAGCGCCGATCAAGCGCCAGGCCGATCGCCTCGCGCGCGGCGTCGACCTGCTCATCGCGACCCCCGGCCGTCTCGACGACCTGATCAAGCAGCGCAACGCCGACCTGTCGGATGTGACGATCACCGCGCTCGACGAGGCCGACCACATGGCCGACATGGGCTTCCTGCCCCAGGTCACCCGCCTGCTGGACCGCACCCCCGAGCAGGGTCAGCGCCTGCTGTTCTCGGCCACCCTCGACGGTGACGTGGACAAGCTCGTCAAGCGGTACATGAACGCCCCGGTGACCCACTCGACCGCGCCCGCCGAGGCGTCGGTCAGCACCATGACCCACCACCTGCTCTACGTGCGCGACAAGAACATCAAGCGCACCGTGGCCACCGAGATCGCCGCGCGTGAGGGCCTGACCATCATGTTCGTGCGCACCAAGCACGGCGCCGACCGCCTGGCCAAGCAGCTGCGCGGCGCCGGTGTCGACGCGGGCTCGCTGCACGGCGGCAAGGCCCAGAACAACCGCGTGCGTACCCTGGCGGCCTTCGCCGACGGGTCGGTGCCGGTGCTGGTCACCACCGATGTCGCCGCGCGCGGCATCCACATCGACGGCGTCTCGCTGGTCGTGCACTTCGACCCGCCCGCCGAGCACAAGGCCTACCTGCACCGTGCGGGCCGCACCGCGCGCGCCGGTGAGGACGGTGTCGTGGTCACGCTCGTCACCGACGAGGAGCGCAAGGACGTCGCCGCGATGACCCGCAAGGCGGGCGTGCGGACCGACGGTGTCGACGTGCGCCCCGGCGACCGGAACCTGGTGGAGATCACCGGTGCCCGCAAGCCCAGCGGCATCGCGCTGGCCGCCCCCGTGGCACCCGCGCAGCCGGCCAGGTCGGCGGCCGGTGGCGGGCGTACCCGTCGTCCGCGCACCGGTGGCGCACCTGCCGCCGAGGCTGGACGTGGTGGGGCTCCGCGCCGCGAGCGTCCGGCGCACGAGTCGCGTACTCGTAAGCCCGCGGGGGCCGGTGGACACGCCCGCAGTGGCGACACGCCGACGAATTCTCGTCGTCGCGCCGCGCGTCCGGCGTCTCCCGCGGTCCACCGCAACCGCACGGCAAACTGAGTTATCGCGTGGCCGAACCGATTACGGTTCGGCCACGCGTCTTTTTCCGGGTTCCCGAACACGGCGACTTCCCGTCCCCAGATCAGCGCCGACAAGGCCCGGATCCCGCACACTGAGCCCGTGACGAACCATGAGATCGCCACCATCGTGTGCGCGCTGATCGCGGCCATGTTGATCGCGCTGGGTGCCGTGGCACAGCAGCGGGCGGCCGCGGCCGTGCCCGAAGGCGCGTCCCTGCTGGGCGGCCTGCTCCGCAGCCCACGCTGGTGGTCCGGGATCGTCGGCGATGTCGGTGGTTACGCGATGCAGGTTCTCGCGCTTGCCTTCGGCGCGGTGCTGGTGGTGCAACCGATTCTGGTGAGCGCCTTGGTCTTCGCGCTGCCGCTGTCCGCGCGACTGAACGGGAAACGGATCACCGCACGTGCCGCCACGACCGCACTGGTCCTCGTCGCGGCGCTCGCGCTGTTCCTGATCGTGGGCGATCCGACAGCGGGCGAGGACACAGCGCCCTTCCGGGAGTGGTTGGTGCCCTTGGCGATTCTGCTCGGGGTCATCGTGGCCGCGACCGTCACCGGACTGCTGATCGCCAGCCGATCGGGACAGGCGCTCGCACTCGGTCTCGCCGGTGGTGCCCTGTTCGGGATGGCCGCGGCACTCACCGATCGCGTGGTCACCTTGTTCGGCGACGGGATCGGCGCGGTGCTCGGCGGGTGGCAGACCTGGACGCTGGTGGCCGCCGGACTGCTCGGCGTGTACCTGCAACAGCGCGCGTTCCAGGCCGGACCCCTGTCTGCCTCGCTGCCCGCGGCCACCATCGCCGAACCCATGGCCGCCGCGTTCCTCGGTCTCACCGCCCTCGACGAGCACTTGCGCACCGACGGTTTCGGCCTGGTCGTCGTGGGCGCCTGCGTCCTGGTGATGTGCGCGGCGACGGTGGCGCTGTGCCACACCAGAGCGGTCACCGACGAGCCGGCGCGCTGACCCGCTGCCGGGATTCCCACGCTGCGGTGCTCACAGGGCTACTATCAATCAAGTGCGATTTCTTCCGGGACCCCAGCCGCCGTACGACCTGACCTACGACGACCTCTTCCTGGTCCCGAACCGGACCGATGTCGCGTCCCGGTTCGATGTGGACCTGGCCAGCGTCGACGGGTCCGGCACCACCATCCCCCTCGTGGTCGCGAACATGACCGCTGTCGCGGGCAAGCGGATGGCCGAGACCGTCGCTCGCCGCGGCGGCATCGTGGTGCTCCCCCAGGATCTGCCGATCCCGGCCGCCGCCGACACCATCGCGTTCGTCAAGAGCCGCTCGCTCACCGCCGATACCCCGGTCACCCTCGACCCGGATCGTTCGGTGTCCGATGCCATGGCGCTGATGCACAAGCGCGCGCACGGTGCGGTCGTGGTCGTCGAGGGCGGCAAGCCGGTCGGTGTGGTCACCGAGGCCGCCTGCGCTGATGTCGACCGGTTCGCGCGCCTGCGCGAGGTGGCGTTCACCGACTTCGTCCAGGTGCCCGTCGAGGCGTCCCCGCGCGACATCTTCGACCGCCTCGCCGAAGACCACGCCCAGCTCGCGGTGCTCACCAACACCGACGGCACCCTCGCGGGCGTGATGACCCGGACCGGCACCGTCCGCGCCGGCATCTACACCCCCGCGGTAGACAGCGGCGGCAAGCTGCGCGTCGCCGCCGCCGTTGGCATCAACGGTGACGTCGCCGCCAAGGCGAAGGCACTGGCCGAGGCGGGCGCCGACGTGCTCGTCCTCGACACCGCGCACGGCCACCAGACCAAAATGCTCGAATCGTTGCGCACCGTCGCCGATCTCGGGCTCGGCCTGCCCTTGGTCGCCGGCAACGTGGTCTCCGCCGAAGGCACCCGCGATCTGGCCGCGGCGGGCGCGACCATCATCAAGGTCGGTGTCGGCCCCGGCGCCATGTGCACCACCCGCATGATGACCGGCGTCGGTCGCCCACAGTTCTCTGCCGTGGCCGAATGTGCCGCCGCGGCAAAGGAACTCGGCGTGCACGTCTGGGCCGACGGTGGCGTTCGGCACCCCCGCGACGTGGCCCTCGCACTGGCCGCCGGTGCCTCGAACGTGATGATCGGCTCCTGGTTCGCCGGCACCTACGAGTCCCCCGGCGACCTGCGCATCGACCGCGACGGCAACAAGTACAAGGAGAGCTTCGGCATGGCGTCCAAGCGCGCCGTCGCCGCCCGCACCGCCGCCGACAGCAGCTTCGACCGCGCCCGCAAGGCGCTGTTCGAAGAGGGTATCTCCAGCTCCCGGATGCGTCTGGACCCCGAGCGCCCCGGCGTCGAGGACCTCATCGACCACATCTGCTCGGGTGTGCGCAGCTCGTGCACCTACGCCGGTGCTCGCTCACTGCCGGAATTCCACGACAAGGCCGTGCTCGGCGTGCAGTCCGCCGCGGGCTTCGCCGAAGGCAGGCCGCTGCCAAGCGGCTGGTGAACCCCGCACACGGCGGCCGATCGAATCCTTCGATCGGCCGCCGTTGCCGTGTCCGGCGCCCGCCGCCGACACCTCATGGGTTGGCACGGATTACTATGGGGTTGCCGACCACGGCACATGCTCTACCCCCGCCTCGAAAGGATCCAGTTGTCACCCGCGTCCAAGGGCGCCACACAGGAGGGCTCCTCTACGGAGCCGGGTGACAAACCCGGCGTCCTCCTTTCCGCAGCGTCTGTTCGATCTCCCGGTTTCCCTGCCGCACCACTCGGGTGGTGCTGAGGATGTCCATCGTTCTGACCGTGCTCAGCCTGCTCGGCTTCATCGCTCTCACCCTCGGAACGGCACTGTTCGTCGCCGCCGAGTTCTCCCTCACCGCACTGGAACGCAGCACCGTCGAAGCGGCCGCCCGCGAGGGTGACACCCGGTCACGGCTGGTGAAACAGGCCCATCACACCCTGTCGTTCCAGCTGTCCGGCGCCCAGCTCGGTATCACCATCACGACCCTGATCACCGGCTTCATCGCCGAACCCGTGCTCGCCCGCCTGCTCGATCCGCTGCTGAGCGGCATCGGTTTGAGCGAAAGTGCCTCGCACGGAATCGCATTGGCGCTGGCCCTGATCATCGCCACATCGCTGTCGATGATCTACGGCGAGCTGGTACCGAAGAACATCGCCATCGCCGAGCCGATGATGGTGGCCCGGCTCACCGCGGGCCCGATGGTCGGGTTCTCGGCCCTGTTCAAATGGCTCATCCGCTTTCTCAACGGTTCCGCCAACTGGGTGGTCCGCAGGCTGGGCATCGAACCCGCCGAGGAACTGCGCTCGGCCCGCTCGCCCCAGGAACTCGGTTCGCTGGTACGCACCTCCGCCATGCGTGGCGCGATGGATCAGCGCACCGCGCTGGTGATGGACCGCTCGCTGGAATTCGGCGAACGCAGTGCCGAGGATCTGATGACACCGCGGGTGAAGGTCGAATCGCTGGACCGCGACGACACCATCGCCGACCTCATCGCCGCCTCGGCGCGCACCGGCTACTCCCGGTTCCCGGTGATCGACGGCGACCTCGACAACACCCTCGGCGTGGTGCACGTCAAGCAGGCGTTCACCCATCCGGGCGAGTTGCGCAAGCAGATCCCGCTCAGCGAGCTGGCCGTCGCGGTGCCGATCGTGCCCGCCAGCCTGGACGGCGACGAGGTCCTGGAGCGAGTGCGCGCCGACGGCATGCAGGTGGCACTGGTTGTCGACGAATACGGCGGCACCGCGGGCATGGTGACCATGGAGGACCTGATCGAGGAGATCCTCGGCGACGTGCGCGACGAGCACGACGAGGAGGAACGCGATGTGCGCCGGGTCTCCGACGGCTGGGACTGCTCGGGTCTGATGCGCATCGACGAGGTGTCGCGCGCGACCGGCTACGACGCGCCAGAGGGCGAGTACGAAACCCTCGGCGGGCTGGTACTGACCCAGCTCGGCCGCATCCCGGTGACCGCCGACGAAGTGGTGCTGCCCGCATCCCGCGGTTCCGGTGGCGGCTGGGTCGCCAGGGTGGAACGCATGGACGGACGGCGCATCGACCGGGTGCGGTTGATCCCCGTCGACGCGGCCAACCTCTCGGCACGGGAGCACACTCATGGGTGACCTGTTCGGAATCTTCCTGACCGTCGTGCTCCTTGCGGGCAACGCGTTCTTCGTCGCCGCCGAGTTCGCGCTCATCTCGGCCCGCCGTGACCGCCTCGAAGCCCTTGTCGCACAGGGGAAGAAGAAGGCGCAGACGGTGATCGAAGCAGGCGAGAACCTGTCGATGATGCTGGCCGCGGCCCAGCTCGGCATCACCATCTGCTCGATCCTGCTCGGCCGTGTCGGCGAGCCCGCGATCGCGCACCTGATCGAGCGCCCGTTCGAATTGCTCGGTCTGCCGGATCAATTGCTGCACCCGGTGGGTTTCGCGCTCGCGCTGACCATCGTGGTGATCCTGCACATCCTGCTCGGCGAGATGGTGCCGAAGAACATCGCCCTGGCCGGTCCGGAACGCTCGGCGCTGCTGCTGGTGCCGATCCACCTGTTGTGGTTGCGGATCGCCCGGCCGCTGATCGCGCTGTACAACCTCGCCGCGAACATGACGCTGCGGATGTTCCGGATCGAGCCGAAGGACGAACTCGACGCCACCGTATCGACGGTGGAGCTGGCCGAGATGATCGGCGAGTCCCGCTCCGAGGGCCTCCTCGACGAGGAGGAACACCGCAGGCTCACCCAGGCCCTCGGCACCTCCGATCAGGTCGTCGGCGATGTGATGGTGCCGTTGGCCCAGGCCAGATCGGTGCCGCTGATCGGCAGCGGAACCACCCTCGGAGAGGTGGAGGCCGCGGTCTCCGAGACCGGGTTCTCCCGCTACCCGGTCCGCGCCTCCGACGGCTCCCTGGTGGGCTACCTGCACATCAAGGACGTCCTCGACGAGGTCGCCGACGACAACGCGGGCCCGGACACCGTCATCCCCCGCACCGACATCCGCCCGCTGCCCACTGTGAGCACCGGGACTCCGCTGTACGAAGCGCTGGCCCGATTGCGCCGCACCAGCAGCCATCTGGGCCGGGTGGTCGACAGCCGCGGTAACACCGTCGGTGTGGTCGCGCTGGAGGATCTGATCGAAGAGTTCGTCGGCACCGTCCGCGACGGAACCCACCGCATCGCCGACTGAGTTCCAGCTCGACATCACACACAGCGGCGGTTGCGGGCTTCGCAACCGCCGCTGTGTCGTCCTCGGCAAATTCAAGGCGGAGGTTTTTCACTCGTAGACGACGGCGCATGCTCGCGAGCGACACGACTATGTTGCCCTCGGCGTCCGGCCGATGTACTTGTTTCATGACAAAAAACGCTTCCCACCAGCAGCTTTTCCTCGTCACCGGCGCCACAGGCAAAACCGGCAGCCGCGTCGCGGCACTGCTCGAGGCCGCTGGGCACCCGGTCCGCCGCGGCTCGCGCGCCGCGACGATCCCGTTCGACTGGACCGACCGGTCCACCTGGGCGCCGGTCCTGGCCGGTGTCGACTCGATCTACCTGTCCTACCAGCCGGATCTCGCTGTTCCCGGGGCAGCGGACACCATTCGCGCGTTCAGCGCGGCCGCACGGTCGGCCGGCGTGCGATCGGTCGTGCTGGTGTCGGGTCGCGGCGAGCCGGAGGCGCGCGAATGCGAACTGATCGTGGAGGATTCGGGCCTGAACTGGACTGTTGTGCGGTGCAGCTTCTTCGCGCAGAACTTCAGCGAGGGCGCATTCCTCGACGACGTGCTGGCGGGCACGGTCGCCCTGCCCAACGGTGACGTACCGGAACCGTTCGCGCACGCCGACGACATCGCCGAGGTTGCCGTCGCCGCGCTCACCGATCCTCGTCATGCCGGTGAGATCTACGAGGTCACCGGTGCACGGGCGCTGTCCTTCACCGACGCGGTGGGCGAGATCGCGACCGCCACCGGCCGAGAGATCGCCTTCATCCCGATCTCACACTCGGAATTCGTTGCGGCACTGGGCGAATACCAGCTGCCCGAGGAGATGTCGACCCTGCTCGTCTACCTCTTCGGCACGATCCTCGACGGCCGCAACACCGCGACCGCCGACGGTGTGCAGCGCGCGCTCGGCCGTGCACCGCGCGATTTCAGCGAGTTCGCCGAAGCGGCGGCGGCCACCGGCGTCTGGACCCCGCGGACCTAGCGCCCCTCCCACCGCATCGCCGAACGAGTGCCGTGCCCGGTGCCGCACGATGGCACCGGGCCACACGGGCGATTCGGTTTCAGAGCAGGGCTTGCGAGCGGCGAACGGTCTCGGGGTCGATCTCCTGGATCTGGATCACGACTCCGTCGGGATCGGTGACCCGGATGCTGCGACCGAAGTCCTCCTCGACGAGGGTGTAGTCGTAGCCGCCGGCCGCCAGCCGCGCGGCGACGTCCTCCAGGGGCTCGTCGGTGGAGAAGCCGAGCTCGACCGTCCCGGGCGCCCGGCCCTTCGAGACAGCGGCATCGTGGACACCGACCGCGCCTGCGGCCGCGTCGAGCTGTGCCCAGACGGCGACGCTGCTGTCGGCGCGATAGGTGAGCCCGAGGCCTTCGTAGAAGCGGCGCGAGACCGCCACGTCGGCAACGTAACGGATGGGCAGAACTGTCAGCAAGGGTTCTTCTCCTCGGAATCGAGCAGTCCGGCGGCGCCGGGCGACCCGTCGGTGGGCCACGAACCCACTGTGCTCAGTGCACGGAAGATCGTCGTTCATGTGGCACCTTGATGGTTGATACGGCCGCTAGAGTGACCGTTTGTGGTGGAATCAGTCAGCCTCGATGCCGACGACCGGCGGGTGCTGCACGCGCTGCAACTCGGCCCCCGCGCTTCGTTCGCCCGTATCGGCGCTGTATTGGGAATGTCGGAGCGCGGTGTCTCCCGCCGCTATCACCGGTTGCGTTCGCAGCTGATCCTGCGCGTCGTCGGTATCACCCGCCACGACCGGCCGGACCGGGCGGATTGGATCATCCAGCTCACCCCGGCACCGGCCTCGGTCGACGCGGTCGCCCGGACGCTGGCCGCGCGCGCGGATACCTCCTGGATCGCCTCACTGGCAGGCACCGGCGGACTGTTCTGCATCCTGCGAACCACGTCGACAGACTTCGACATGCTCGCCCAGCTCCGCCGAATGCCGCACGTCGGCGCCGTGACGGCCCAACGGCTGCTCGCCCCTGTCGCAGGTGTCGGCGGGTGGCCGGGTCGGCTCCAAGCCCTCACCCCGGAGGAACAGCACGCTCTGCGCGAGCCCCATCACCCCGCACAGCCCACACCCCTGCACACCGATGACCAACGCCTGCTGACGCTGCTGGCCACCGACGGCAGGATGAGCGTCGCGCGACTCGCTCGAGCGTCGGGCATTGCGGAATCGACTGTGCGCCGCCGGATCACCGAGCTCACCGCCCACGGCGTTTTGATGTTCGAAGTCGAAGTCGATCCCAAGCTGTACGGCCGCAGCATCGACGTGATCTGTCGGCTCGATGTTCGTCCTGCGTCCTTGCGGACCGTCACCGAAGCTCTCGGCACCCACGCCGAGGTCGCCTTCGCCGCCACCACGACAGGCGACGGCACCGTTTTGGCGATCCTCGAACTCACCGACGCCGAAGCGCTACACAACTATCTCGCCGACAGCATCGGCGCACTACCCGGGGTGAATCGGGTGCACACCGAGATCGTCGCCGACTGGATCAAACGAGCTGGGCCGCTTCCACTTCCCCACCGCTGAGACCAACCGGTCGGGCAGGCGCAGTTCCTACCCCTTGTGCAGGAGTGGCTGGGCGCTATGCGTGCCCGCCCGCCGCCCGGAGAAGATGCAGTCGGCCAGCGACAGTCCACTGATGTAGGAGTTCGAACAGACGCCGACCGCCGCACGCCCGGCGGCGAAGAGCCCCGGAACAACTCCCCCGCTCTCGGCGCGCACAGCCCCGGTGTCCTCGTCCACCAGCAGACCACCGAGGGTGAGCATCGGCATGGGGTAGCTGACCCGTGCCTTGAACGAGATGTCCAGCAGGGCGAACGGGCCGGTGCGAGCAGGGCGGCGGATGTCGTCGGGCTTACCCAGCGGATCGGGGCGGTCGAGTTCGATGGCCCGGTTGTGCGCGTCCACGGTTTCCCGCAGCGCGGCCTGGTCGATCCCGGCACGGGCCGCAACCTCTTCGACGGTGCTACCGGAAACGCGCCCGATCCGGAGCAAACGCTCGGTCTGCATGCGCTGGAACCACACCGACTGTGTGCCGATCTGCCTGCGGGCCTCGGCCTCGAGTTCGGAGTCGACGAGCAGCCATGCGCGGTGACCCGGACTGGCGGCGATGGCCGCGCCGAGAGCCGCGCCATAGCGCGACTCGTCGATCATGCGTCGGCCGTCGGCATTCACCGCGACAGCGCCGAAGAACGCGCTGGGCGGAGCGATGAAACGCCACGTGGAGAGTGCGTCCATCTTGCCGCTCGCCGCACCGATGTCGAGCGCCATGGTGATGCCGCTGCCGTCGTCACCCGCGCTGCCCAGCGGCAGGCCCTGCGACCACGGATACGCGGGGGCGTGCCGAGCGACCATCTCCCCGTTCGCGATGAACCCACCCGTGGTGAGCACGACCCCGGATTTCGCCTGGATCCTGACCGGCCGTCCGTGTTTGCGCTCGATCCGGGCCAGCAGCGCTTCCACCGCCCGGCGCAAACCCTGGTGATACACACCAGGTTTCGCCGAGATCCGGGCGAGGGCGGCGAATCGACGGCGCACCGCCGCGGGCGCGCTGTCGATCGTGACCACCTCGATGCCGGTCACACGCCCGTCCTCGACCACGAGCCGAGTCGCCCTGGTGCCGGTCCGGACGCGAACGCCGTGCCCGGCCGCCGACTTCGCCAGCGGCCCGAACAGCGCCTTGCCCGAGACACCGGGACCGTGAGTGCGGTGACCGCGTTGGCGCGGTTTCGCGAGATCCCGGTAGCCACCGGAGTTTTCGCTGCCCGAGTAGTACAGGTAGTAGTCGTCGGTCGGGTAGGACGTCTTGTACGGGCACACCGAGGGCTGGAAGGGCACGCCGTGCTCGGTCAGCCAGTCGATCATCGCCGGGGATTCCTCGCAGAATCGGCGCAGCGTCGAGGCGCTCACGGCGTCACCGACCTCGGCCTCCAGATACGCGAGCATATTGTCAACGTCATCATCGATGCCCGCGTCGCGTTGCACCCACGTGCCACCGCCCGCGTACACGATGCCACCCGACAGCGCCGTGGCACCGCCACCCAGATACCGGTCAACGGCCAAGACCTCGGCGCCGGATTCCCGCGCGGCCAGCGCCGCGGCCACCCCCGCACCGCCGTATCCGACGACCACGACATCGGCTGCATCGTCCCAGGTCCGCACTTGTCTCACCTTCCGAGCAGAGGCCGACCGCATCGTCGCCGTCGACTGTAACGTGTTCTAGTCAAACTATAACGTGTTCTAGATTCGGCAGGCGACGACCCGGCGGTTCGAGCCTCGGTTCCCGGCTACATCAGTCCGCGGCCGGTGGTGAGGGGAAGGTCGGTTGCGGTCAGCAAGCCGGTGCTGGCTTCGACCACGGCGGCGGTGCCGACCACGTCAGCGAGAGCGTGGTCGCCGTTGCTGGAGAGCTGTAGATCCAGTTGATAGTCCGGTTCGCCCTGGATTTCGACTCGTTGACATCCTCCCTGCCCTAAAGGACGGAGATTCCTACCAGCGCCCTCGGGCGCTTTCGGTGGGTTCCTGCTTCACCGCGCAGCGCCGGAACACGTCCCGGACTCACCCGCACTCCACAAGCGTTTAACCTCTCCACCTGACCAGCGGCGAGAATGTTCTTGGCGGCGTTCACATCCCGGTCGTGGCTGACACCGCACCGACACGTCCACGACCGCACATGCAACGGCTTCTTACCATCGACAACCCCACATGCCGAGCACAGCTGCGACGACGGGTAGAACCGGTCAACCTTGGCGAAATACCGCCCGTGCCGGGCCGCTTTCTCCCCGACCAGGCGGGTGAACATCGACCACCCAGCGTCATGCACCGACTTCGCCAGACGGGTCCGCGCCAACCCCTGCACACACAAATCCTCGACAAACACCGCTTGGTTATCACGGACAATCGTCGTGGACAGTTTGTGCGCGAAATCGCGGCGCTGATCGGCGATCTTTGCGTGTGCGCGGGCAACCTTGATCCGCGCCCTGCCCCGGTTGCTGGAGCCCTTCTGCTTCCGTGCGAGTGCTTGCTGGGCTTTACGGAGCTTGCGTTCGGCCCGACGGAACAACCGCGGGTTCTCGATGACCCGCCCATCGGAGAGGACCGCGAACGAGGTCAACCCCAAATCGATACCCACCTCGGCATCGACCTCGGGTAGCGTCCGGGTCTCCACTTCCACCACGAACGACGCGAAATAGCGTCCCGCCGCGTCCTTGATCACCGTGACCGACGAGGGCTCCGACGGCAGCCGACGCGACCACGCCACTTTCACGTCCCCGATCTTGGGCAACCGCAACTTCTCCCCGGCGGTGACCGTGAACCGGGCGTTTCGGGTGAACCGGATCGCCTGCCGGTTGTCACGCCGTGACCGGAACCGCGGCGCCGCGACCTTCGACCCTTTCCGTGTGCCGGTGACCGAGCCGAAGAAGTTGCGGTAGGCGGTATTCAGATCCGCTAGGGCCTGCTGCAACACCACCGCCGATACCCCACCCAACCACGATCGCTCCGGAGTCTTCTTCGACTCCGTCAACAACTTCGACAGCTCCGCATCAGTAACCCGGCGGCCCTCCCGGAACGCCTGCTGCCGGATGGCGAGGGCGTCGTTGAACACGACCCGGGAACATCCGAATGCTTGCGCCAACGACTGCTGCTGCCCCACAGTGGGGTAGAGGCGGAAGTTATATCGCAGCTGCATCACCCACAGTGTGGCACTGGGGTACGACAACGAACCAGCCACCAGGAATCACCTGATCCCGAAAGCCATGCAGGACCTCCGCGTTCAGAGCAGGCTCGGCCCTGGCAGGCCTCCCGCGTGGGCCTTCACCACCGCCTGGAAGGGCGGCACACTTGCCCACACCCGTTAGCAACCCTTTCCGGTCGGCTGTGGCCAATCAGTGACCAGGTCGGGGTGCAGGCGGGCGACGTGCTCGAGCGTCAGAACCTCGCGGTCGGCGCGGATACCGTGACCTGGAAACGCAGGGCGGCGGTGGCACCCTTGGCAATAGTGCGGTTGCCCACGGTGAGGATGCCGGGCTGCAGCAGCATGGGCAGTGTGCACGATGCAGTCGGGTTTCATGGCCCGGCGATGATGGAACGCAGTGCTCGCGCACCGACATTTCCAGTGCTCCATTGGATTACGCGGTAGGTCATATCAGATCCTTTGTGCCGGAGTGGATCACAGGTCGGGCAGGCCGAGTTCGAAATTGGGGCTTTCGATGCCGCCGTCTACTTCGATGATCTTTCCGGTGATGTAGCCGCCCGCGCGTGAACTGAGGTAGACGATGGCAGCCGCGATTTCCCACGGTTCGCCGAGTCGGCCCAGCGGCGTCGCGCCTTCCATGGTGGCCTTGATCTCCGGTTGCCCCGCGACGATCTCCAGTGCGGAGGTGAGGACCGAGCCGACCGCGATGGCATTGACCCGGATGCGCGGGGACAGGTCGGTGGCGGCCAGCCGGGTCCAGTGCGCGAGCGCGGCTTTGGCGGTGCCGTAGGCGAGGAAGCCACGGCCGGCGGTTCGGCCCAACATCGAGGAGATGTTGACCACCGAAGCGCCGTCCGACTTCAGCAGGTGCGGTACCGCGGCCTGGGTGAGGGCGTGCGCGGTGGACACATTGAAGCGGAAAGCCTCTTCCAGGAACTCGGGAGAGGTGGTCATGAAGGTATTGGGCATGGCGCCGCCGACATTGTTGACCACGATGTCGATGCCGCCGAGTTCGGCGGCCGCGGTGTCGGCGAAGGCTTTCACCGCGGCCAGGTCGGAGAGGTCGGCCGGTACGGTGACAGCGCGGCGGCCGAGCGCGCGGATCTTCCCGGCGACCTCATCGAGCTGCTCGGAAGTGCGGGCGGCGATGGCGACGTCGGCACCGGCCTCGGCCAGTGCGAGCGCGGTGGCCGCGCCGATGCCGCGGCCCGCTCCGGTGACGATGGCAACGCGACCGTCGAGCCGGAAGGCATCCAGGATCATGGCGCAAGCTCCTCTCTCAGATGGCCGCATGTGTCTGCGGTCACACAGCAGTTTTAAGCTATTTCGCTTAACTGTCAAGGAGTGGTTCTCATTTCTGCTGGTGAACGGCTACAGTTCGGGCTGTGGCAGCAACAGCAGCGCGCGAACGCATCATCGTCGCGGCGGAGCGTCTGATCGCGGAGCACGGACGGTCGGTACCGCTGCGCGATATCGCCGCCGCCGCAGGTCAGCGGAATAATTCGGCGATCCAGTATCACTTCGGATCCCGCGACGGGCTCATCGAAGCGGTGGTCGAGTTCCGGCTGGCGACGCTGGAGGTGCGGCGGCTGGAATTGCTCGCCGAACAAGCGGGTTCGGGTCGGCCGCCGGGCTTGCACGGGCTACTCGAAGCCCTCGTGGTGCCGATGTTCGAGCTCGCCGAACAACACGGGATTCGGCATTACGCGCGATTTCTCGAGCAGATCCACCCGCATCCAGCGGTCTCCGATGCGGCCAATCTCGGCAGTGCGGGACGCACTTCGGTGCGCGTCATCATGCAGGGCCTCGACCGGGAGCTCACCACCTTGCCACCACGGCTGCGGGTGCGACGATTGCGGGCGTTGACCACCATGCTTTTCGCGCTCCTGGCCGATCACGAACGTGCGGCGGAGGCGGGCGACGCGCGGGCCGGGGATGCGCAGGCATGGGGAGAGATCATCGACATGCTCGCCGGATCACTCGCCGCTCCAGTCAGCGCACCTGGCGTGGTGTCGCGGGGCGCTCGGGTGAAATGACGTCGTCGAATCCGCACTGTGGCAGAGCTTCTCAGAAGTCCTCGGGACGGAGAGAGTAGCCGGGGTCAGCGAGAACGGCTTGGAATTCCTCGTCCACGAGGGAGCCGTGTACCGGCGCGATCTCGATGAACGCGGTGGCGCCTGCAGCGACCTTATGGTGTCCGTCCAGGAGAAACCGCGCGACGGTGCCCGTGCCCGATCCTGCTGGACCGGGTGCGAGCACGACCGCCAACGGCTTGCCGCCTGCTGCCATCACGTCGCGATACCAGGCCACACGCTCGGCGTCGGGAGGCGGCCAGGTGCCGGTGGGAATCAGCGTCGAGCCGTTGGCGCCGTAGACGGTCTGCACCGTCCCGGGCGGCCACGGCCACAACGGATCTGCGGGGAGGTCGACATCGTTGGCGCTCAATGTCCGGTCGGTCCGGATCGCGACCTCGTAGCAGCCTGGAGTGAGCAACCGCAGCACCGGATCCAATCGGTCGAGCAGCACGCGCGTCGGATACGGTGACCCGCCGTAATCATGGTCCAGTTCCGGCGCCGCCAGCCAGTCTCCGAGCGCCTCGATACCGGCGGGACGGACCTCGGGAGACAACCGAGCGAACAGCTGGAAAAGCGTGCCGCGGTTGACGATTGCCGCACCGATCGCAGACCGCCCATGCAGCCGAAGCAGACCGCATCGCGCCTCTCGTGAGCCCAGTACCTCGATCAGGCCCATCCCTTCGGACACTTCCACCAGCTCGCCGACTTCATGGCTGCTCAGGTTCTCGCGGGCTGCGAGTGCGGCGAAGATCGGGCGAGCCAGGAGTTCCGTGCGTGGCTGCGCACGCAGGGCCTCCGCCAAGTCCGCCGACCCGATAGCGAGCGGGTCGGCCCACACGCAGTCCGACCAGTCGCCGTCATCGCAGTAGCAACCGGTCTCCGGCCGACCGGACGGATGCCAGCACCATGCCTCGGCGGCGATCGGCTCGCACGACAGCCATCGCAGCACCGGCTCTTGCCCGGCCGCGAGGTAAGCGGCAAGGGCGTGGTGCCCGTCGAGAACGAAAGCCAGCTCGTTGTCGCGATCAGGGCGCGAAGCGTCGAGGACGGACACCACCGGCCGGTCACCGGCATCGATCGCCGACCGGTACCACGCGATGCGCTCAGGAGACAGGGATTCGGCCGGGTATCCGACGACCAGGACCGTCGCCCCTGGCCCAACGGTGACCGGGCGATCAGGCTCGGGACGGATCACCCGCACCAGTCGTGATTCCGGAGATCCGAACTGCCAGATCCCCGATGTCGTCAGCCCGAGCACCTCCCCTGATACGGCCGCATCCCGCGTCAACTCGACGGGCAGACCGCCGCGCGCGGCGAGCGCCGACGGCCGCGGCGGCCCTTGCGAAGTCCGCGCGACGGTGAGCCCGTCGGCGTGTACCCAGCACAGCCACGACCACAGCCCGTCGAACCGCACACCCAGCCCGGCGCCGACCGGGGCCAACCCGATGGCACGAGAACCATCGGCGACAAGTTGTGATGGCCGCCCCTGTCCCACGATCACACCGAGTCACCTATCCACCCCAGGCACGACCTTGCGGGCCGAGTCCTTCGATAGAGCGTCCGATAGCGGGCAGCGCGCGTCCGATACCCACCCTTCGGAGCCTATGGCAACTCCTAGCTCGTCAGCGAGCGCCGGTGGGATCAGCTGCTGCGGACCGGTGCGGGATAATGACCCGGTGAGCACGCACGGCGACCTCGTCCACGCTCTCGACCTGCGGGTATTACCTGCGGTCGAGTGGCGGGCCGCTGCGCGCGCGCACCGTGACCGGCTCGATCGGCTGGTCGGGCCGTATCTCGAGCGTCGGGCGGCGGGCACCACCCATCCGGTCGTGGATTTCTTGTTCACCTACTACGGCAACAAGCCTTCGCAGCTGCGCCGATGGCATCCGGGGTTCGGGGTCGCACTGCGTGACGCGGGCGACTATCGGGGCGCTCGGGGGTATCACGAGCTTCCCGGCGAGCAGAACGTGTTCACCGCCGACCCGGCCTATCTGGCCAAACGGCGCGACACCATCGAGTTCGTGTCCGGACTGCTCACCGCCACCGCGCGGCGTCCGGCGCAGTTGTCGTGTTTCGGTCTGCACGAATGGGCGATGGTCTATCGCACCGAGGATGTACGCCACCAGCAGGTTCCGCTGCGGTTGGGGCACGCGGGCACCGATGCGGTGGTGGAGTCGATGTCGTTGCGGTGCACACACTTCGACGCGTTCCGGTTCTTCACACCGGAGGCGGTGGGGCGCAATGCCGAACCGCTCACGCGGGCGGACCAGGTGCAGCGGGAGCAGCCGGGGTGCCTGCACGCGAATATGGATCTCTATAAGTGGGGCTTCAAACTCGCGCCCCTGATCTCCTCGGATCTGCTGCTGGACTGCTTCGAACTCGCCTGCACCGCACGCGAACTCGATATGCGAGCCAGTCCCTATGATCTGTCCGACCTCGGTTATGAGCCGGTCCGCATCGAAACCCCTACCGGCCGAGCCGATTACGTTCGCACCCAGGCAGCCATCGCCGAATCCGCTGACACACTGCGAGATCGCATGCGACTGGCCTGCGCCGAGTTGTCATCAGCGCAGGCCAGGATCGACGTAGAGGGTTAGCCCCGTTCTTCGGTCCCGACAGGGGCATCTTCGGGCTTGTCCGGCGACGGTTCGGTGACCAGAGAGAAATCACCGTCGTGCATCTCGGTGCCCTGATCCACAGCGATCTCGACCAGTTCGATCCCGCGGTCGGCGCGCACGATCAGCGGGTCGTCACGCAGGTCCTTGTACAGCGACACACACATCGCCACCATCACCACCAGGAACGGCAGTGACACCACTGTGGTCAACGCCTGGAGGCCGGTCAGAGCACCGCCGAGATTGTCGGAATCGGCGATCACCAGCATGATCGCGGCGACGGCGCCGGTAGCCGCGCCCCAGAAGATGACAACCCACTTCGACGGTTCGATGTTGCCGCGCTCGGACAGCGTGCCCATCACGATGGAGGCCGCGTCGGCACCGGAGACGAAGAAGATGGCGACGAGGATCATCACGACGACCGTGGTCACCGACGTGATCGGGTACTGGTCGAGCAGGTGGAACAGGGCGAAGTTGGAGTCCACCGAGCCGTCGGGTTCGGTGAGCGCACCGTCTTTGGTCTGTTCGGCGATGCCCGCGCCGCCGAAGATCGCGAACCACAGCAGGCTCACCACGCTCGGCACCAGCAGCACGCCCGTGACGAATTGGCGGATGGTGCGGCCGCGGCTGATCCGCGCGATGAACATGCCGACGAACGGCGTCCACGAGATCCACCAGGCCCAGTAGAAGATCGTCCAGCTCGACAGCCACGCCTGCATCGCGTCGTCACCGGCGCCGGTGCGCGAAGCCATGGTCGGCAGGCTCTCGATGTAGTCGCCGAGCGAGGTCGGCAGCATATTGAGGATGAACAACGTCGGCCCCGCGATGAACACGAATGCTGCGATCGCCAGGGCAAGCACCATATTGATGTTGGACAGCCACTGGATGCCGCGCGCGACACCCGAGACCGCCGACAGAACGAAGGCCACGCACAGGCCCGCGATGATCGCGACCAGGCCGATCTTGCCGATGCTGTCGATCCAGCCGTTGAATTCCATGCCGGCGCCGATCTGCAACGCGCCGAGGCCGAGGGAGGCGGCCGAGCCGAACAGGGTGGCGAAGATCGCCATCATGTCGATGACACGGCCACCGATACCGTCCGCGTGGTGACCGAGCAGCGGCCGGAACACCGCGGAGATCAACTGCGAGCGGCCTTTTCGGAAGGTGCCGTAGGCGATGGCCAGACCCGCGACGGCGTAGATCGCCCACGGGTGCAGGGTCCAGTGGAACAGCGTGGTGGCCATGGCGACCTCGGCGGCTGCCGGGGAACCGGGCTCGGCGGTGTGCGGCGGCGGATTCACGAAGTGCGACAGCGGTTCCGCCACACCCCAGAACATCAGGCCGATGCCCATGCCCGCGCTGAACATCATCGCGATCCAAGACACGGTGCGGAATTCGGGTTTCTCGTCGTCGTCGCCCAGCGGGATCCGGCCGTAGCGGCTGATCGCCAGCCAGATCACGAAGATCACGAACGCTGTCGCGGTGAGCACGAACAACCAGCCGGTATTGGTGATGACCCATTTCTGAGCGGTGCTCGCGGCGGAGGCGAGGCTTTCGTCGTCGAAGACACCCCAGGCGACGAAGGCGAGTGCACCGATCGCGGTGGCGCAGAAGATGAGCAGATCCAGCCTGGATTTGCCTGGCGACCCACCGGCTACCACTTCCCGGCGCGACGGTGTGCCCCCGGAACTTCCTACGACATCGTTCGACATGGATCCGAGTCCTCTCCGATCGCGGAAACTCCCCGCCTTGACTGACGCTGGTCGTGCAGAGCAACCGTACAGCGTATGGGCGGCCGCCCGAGGTAAGCACGAGCCCGCCCAACACCCTGTTCCCCGAAACACCCTTCCGCAACCATTCATCCGGCTTACCATTCGTGACACGGCACAACTGTCTGAGCCAGTTGTGTTGTCAGCAGCATTGATTGGGGAGGGCAACGATGCCACCGAAACCGCGCACCGACACACCATTCAGCGCCGCGGCCACGATCCGGCCGGTCGAACCAGGGGCAAACGCACCACAGCCTCCTGACCGGCGACATTCTCTAATCCGGTATGTGGCAGCTGCCGCGATAACCGCACTCGTGGCGCTCGGCCTGCCGTCGGGAGCGTCCGCGGATTTCGGTGCGGACCTGACCGGTGCGGTGCACGAATTTCTCGAGGTGGGCCGAACGGCGGTGCCGCGCGCCGACTGCGGGCCCGGATCGCTGCCGGAGACCGGGTTGCAGGGTGATGTACCGGCGATTGACCGAGACAGTGGGCGCAGCACCCAGGGCTATCGCTGCAATATGTCCATGATCGGGGGCTACGCCGGGCGGGGAGCGGGCATCACCTCCACCAGTTTCGAGCACTGCGCCTACGTCGGCACCTTCTTCCCCGGGAACATGCTCAGCGAGCACCCCGGCGTACAGGTCCTCGATGTCTCCGATCCCACCGCGCCGCGGCTGACCGCGACGCTCGCCGAGCCCGCCATGCTGGCCGGGACCTGGGAGACGTTGAAGGTCAACACGACTCGCAAACTGCTGGTCGGGACGGGCGTGCCGGTGGGCATGGGCGCCGGATACCTGTCGGTGTACGACGTCTCCGATTGCGCGCATCCGCGCCTGCTCAATCCGGGGACCGGCACGAATCTGCTGATGCCACTGCCGATCACGACGCACGAAGGCGGCTTCTCGCCCGATGGTCGCACCTATTGGGCGTCGGGCCTTGTGCCCGGATTTCTCAGCGCGATCGATCTCACCGATCCGGCGAATCCCCGGGTGATCTGGCAGGGACTGACGGGGCTCGAGGCACACGGGCTCGGCGTGAGCACCGATGGGAACCGGCTCTACATCTCCGCGCTGGGCGGCTTCACCGTGCTCGATGTGAGCGCGGTGCAACGGCGCGACCCGAATCCGTACGTGCCGCATCTGGGCCGCACCTTCTGGACCGACGGGTGGGCCACCCAGCACAGCGTGCCCGTGACCTATGACGGCGTGCCCCATCTGTTCACCGTCGACGAGGGCGGTTCGGGTGGGGTGAAACTCATCGACGTCTCCGACGACAGCGCGCCCCGCATCACCGCCAAGATCAAACTCGAGATCAACCTGCCCGCCAATATCGACTCCGGTATCGGTTCTTCGATGGGCGGTTCGGCGTTCTCCTACGAATCGCACTACTGCACCGCCGACCGTCCCGACAACCCGACCGCGCTGGCCTGTGGCTGGATCTCCTCCGGTATCCGGGTGTTCGACGTCCGCGATCCCGGCGGCATCCGCGAGATCGCCTACTTCAACCCGCCTGCCAGGACCGGCCGTAACCTCGAGATCTGGAACTCACCCCACGCGCTGGCCTCGATCATCGGGATCCCGCTGATGAGCGCCCCGGCCGCGCTGCGGGCGATGGCCGAGGGGCTTTTCGATCCAGCGCAGGTGCTGACCGCCCGAGCAGGCGATATCGCGTTCGGTGACCTGTCCACGGACTGGTGCCTTTCGCCGCCGGAGTGGCGTGGCGATCAGCTGTATGTCACCTGCTCCGACAATGGGTTCATGGTGTTGCAACTCGACAACGAGGTGTACACACCGCCCGCGAATCAGCAGTCCACGGTCGGGTCGTGACCGTGAACCGGGTGATCCGCCTGGCGTTCGCGGGCGCCGCCACCCTTTTCCTGCTGGCGCTCGGTGCCGCCCTGCGACCGCTCTTCGTCACCGAGACAGCCACGCCCGCTCCGATTCTCACCGCGACGGAGCTCGGCTTCGTCCAGGACATGACCGCCCATCACCAGCAGGCGCTGATCCTCACCGAACGCCTCGACCCGGCCGCCGACCCCACTGTGCGCAGGCTGGCCGATCAGATCGCCGACTCCCAGCGGGTGGAGATCGGCACGCTGCTCGGCTGGACCCAGCTCGCCCGCGCCGCACCCACCGCGGCTGTGCCGATGACCTGGATGGCCCGAGCCCACCAGCACTCGACCACTGCCTCGGCCACGATGCCCGGCATGGCCACCACGGCCGACCTCGACACCCTCGCCGCGGCCCGCGCGGCCGACGCCGAAATCCTCTTCCTGCAACTGATGTACCGCCATCACGCGGGCGGCGTCACGATGGCCCGCGCCGCCGACACGCTCCTCACCTCGGGCCCGGTAAAGCAGGCCGCCCGCGCGATGGCCCAATCCCAAAGCCAGGAACTGGGCTACCTCGGCATGCTCCTCGACCTGCGAGGTGCCCGGCCCACCTCTTGATCGAGATCAGCAGGCGCCGGCACGGATCGGGTCTCAGGTTCGATCGGCGAAGTGGGCGTTGAGAGCCGATTGGGTGAGTTGGGTGTTGCCGTAGGTGAAGGTGCCGTGCTCGGCGAGCTCGGTGGCCGCGTCGAGCAGGTGGCGGTAGAGCAGGCGCGCGATGCTGCCGCCTACGGTGACCCGGCGGACGCCGAGGTCGGCCAGTTCGGCCATCGACAAGGCGCCACCGGTCAGTCCCATGACGACATTGAGTGGTCCGTCGAGCGCGTCGACGAGGGTGGCGATCGTGGTGGCGTCCGCGGCCCCGGGGACGAAGGCACAGTCCGCGCCCGCGGCGAGGTAGGAGTTGGCACGGCGAATCGCTTCGTCGAGACCCGCGTCCACGAGCAGAGCGTCGGTGCGACCGACGAGCACGAACGGTTCACCGCTGGCAGCCACCGCCGCGTGCGCCGCCCGGACCCGGTCCACCGCGTGCACCTCGTCGAACAGTGGGGTGGTTCGGTCGCCGGTGAAGTCCTCGATATTGCCGCCCGCCGCACCGGCGTCGATCGCGAGCGAGATCGTGGTCGCCACTTCCTGGACGTCGGGGCCGTACCCCTCCTCGAGGTCGGCGCTGACCGGTACCCGCACGGCGGCGGTGATCTCGTGGATCCGGCGCATCATCGTCGAACGATCGACGCGACCGTGCTCGCCGTGCTCGGTGAAGAAATCGTGATCGGGGCGACCGAAGGAGAACGCGACGCCCGCGCTGGTGGTGGCGATCGCCGGAAATCCCACCGACTCGAGAATCCGGGCGCTGCCCGCGTCCCAGGCATTCGGCAGCAGGAAACAACCCGCGCGGTGCAGGTCGACGAAAGCCTGTGCGCGTATTCGCTGTTCGCTGTCCACAAGAGCTCCTGGGGGAATCGGAGTGTCCTTACCGAGCCCATTCTGCCCCGCCCTGCCCATCGACCACACAGTTGCTCGACTGGTGGAAGGCAGTGCCGCTGACCTGAAACTAGCGCGCACGCAGGCGACGCACGGCGTCGTCCATGTGTTCCACGAGAAGGGCGTGCGCCCGCTCGGGCGAGCCGGTGCCGATCGCTTCGTGCAGTTCGACGTGTTCGCGGGCTTGTTCGCGGAGGTCGGGGTAGGTGGTTTGGAGCGCGCCGAGGCACATGCGGGTTTCGATGAGCAGGGTGCGGGCGGCCCGGACGAGGCGGGAACTGTCGGCGGCGGTGACGAGGGCTTCGTGGAAGGCCTGGTCGGCGTCGGAGACCCCGGGAGCGTCGCCCGCTTCGGCGGTGAGCCGCATGGCGGTGACGCTGGGTTGCAGTGCGGCGTAGGCGATGTCGCGGCGGCCGTCGAGGATGAGGTCGAGTGCGCCGCCTTCCAGGGCGGTGCGGGCGCGATAGATGTCGACGACGTCGTCGGTGGTGAGTTCGATGACGAAGATGCCGCGGTTGCGGATGCTGAACAGCAGGCCCTCCTGGACGAGGCGTTGCATGGCCTCGCGCACGGGTCCGCGGGAGACGCCGAAACTGGTTGCCAGATCGGCTTCACCGAGCTGGGCGCCGGGGGCGAGCGCACCGCGCATGATCGCCTCGCGCAGTCGGCCGGCGATCATCTCCGCGGTGGACTGCTGGTTGACCGGCTCGAAATCAATGATCGACATGCCGGCTCTCCTCCGCGAACAACGCGCCGAGTTCAGGGGCGAAGGCGGTGACCCCGGCCAGCCGCAAACCTTCCCAGATGGTGACCTGGTTCGCCGTGAGCACCGGCTTACCGAGCGCGGCTTCGAGTTTCGGGAGCACCTCGAGAGTATGCATGGCGGTATCCGGGATGAGCAGTGCCTGGGCGTCGGGGTGGTCGTTGGTGACGGCCAGGGTCAGGACCTGGTCGGGGTCGAGGGTGCCGACCTCGGCGGCGGTGTCGATGCCGGCACTCGACATCGACACCACCTCGATGCCCGCGTCGGCGAGGAAGTCGACGAACAACCGCGCCACCTCCTCGGGGTAGCTCGCGACGACGGCCACCCGCCGCACACCGAGCGCCCGCGCCGCTTCGACGAACGCGAAACTCGTACTCGAGGCGGGTACTCCGGCCGCCTCCGCCAGGCTCTCGACCTGACCGCGAGCGCCCTCGGGGCCATAGACGAAACTGCCCGAGGTGCACGCCCAGACGACGGCGGCGGGTTCCTCGGGTGCCAGCAACGACGCACCGTGACGCAGCTTCTCCGGGCTGCCCAGGTCGAGCAGTTCGGCGATCGCGTGCAGATCGGTGCCGTAGATGTGCGCCACCGGCAACGCGGCGTCGAGCAGGGCCGCGGCGCGCGGGTAGTCGTCCTCGGCGGCGTGATCGGGATAGATGAATCCGATTGTCGGCATATGCATCTCGCTCCGTTCAGAAGACATCGACCAGCCACTTTCCTGGGCAGAATGTCGCGTCAGCATTGGCTCAGAAGACATCGACGAGCCACTTTCCTGGGCAGAATGTCGCGTCTGCATTCGTTCAGAAGACATCGACCAGCCACTTTCCTGGGCCCATCATGGGCAATTTCATGCGACCCAGGCATGCCCACATGGTCAGTTGATTGGCCGTGAGGACCGGTTTGCCGAGTGCCTGTTCCAGTGGCTCGATCACGTCGTAGGTCGGCAGGTTGGTGCAGCTGACGAAGATCGCTTCCGAGCGTGGGTCGTCGGCACCGAGTATCCGTTCGGCGATGGTGCGGTAGTTGACCTTCCAGATACCGCCGCCGAGCCCGAGGTGATCGGACCTGATCGTGGCGCATCCCGCTTCGTCGAGGAAGTCGTGCAGCTTGCCGGTGAGGACCTCGTCGTAGGGCGTGATCACCGACATCCGGGTGATGTTGAGGTGCTTGATCGCCTCCACCAGGGCACCGGAGGTGGTCACCGCGTCGGGTGCGCCCGCCAGGCAGATGGTTTCCCGCAGGGATCGTTCGTAGGCGAGTCCGTTGATGAAGCTGCCCGAAGTACACAGGTACGCGACGACTTCCGGCTCCACGTGCAGGACGTCGTGAGTGGCCGCGGTGAGGTGCAGCGGGTTGGACACCAGCTCGGCCATGGCCAGCGACACCGGCACCGGTTCATAAGGGGTGCGGGCCAGATGCAGACTCACCTCCAGGGGCGCCCACCGCCACAGTTCCCGTTCGAGGGCGAGGTCGAACGGCGCGATCACGCCGATGCCTCGTTGGGCTACCGGCCCGTCGATGTCCGGGAAGCTGAACTCCACTGCGGCCCCTCTCGCGCTCAGCCGGGCAGACCTCCGAACACGATCGGATTGTTGACAATCATACGATCTGATCGTACGGTGTCAATGTGGAAAACGGGCCGATTGTCACCGTCCTACATCGTGACAGTGTGCCCGAATCGGACCTCATGGCCCCCGTTGCCGAACGCGCCGACGTGCGCTACACCGAGGCCGACGGGCTCGCCGATGCGCTACGCGGCGCCGATGTGCTGTTCGTCTACGACTTCCAGTCTCGCGCCGTACCCGGTGCGTGGCACAGCGCCGACCGCTTGCGCTGGCTGCACATGGGTGGCGTCGGCGTGGATCCGGTGATGTTCCCGGAACTGCGAGCATCTGATGTGGTGGTCACCAATACCCGCAATGTCTTCGACGCGGCCATCGCAGAATATGTTCTCGGACAGATCATTTCGTTCGCCAAGGACCTGCCGGGGTCGATCCGGCTCCAGCAGCGGCACGAGTGGCGGCACCGGGAGTCCGAACGCGTCGCCGGCGCCACCGCGCTGATCGTCGGGACCGGCTCGATCGGCCGGACCATCGCGCGACTGCTGCGCGCCGCGGGAATGACTGTGCGCGGGGTAGGGCGCCGTGCGCGCACCGGCGACCCGGATTTCGACACCATCAGCGACGATCTGCATGCCGAATTGCCCGGCGCCGACTACGTGATCGCGATCGCGCCGCTCACCGCGCAGACCACGCACATGTTCGATGCCGCCGCGTTCGCGGCGATGAAACCGCATGCCAGGTTTGTCAATGTCGGGCGCGGGGAACTAGTGGTTACCGACGATCTCGTCGCCGCGCTCGGCAACGGTTCGATCGCCGCGGCCGCACTGGACGTGGTCGACCCGGAGCCGCTCCCTGCCGGTCACCCGCTGTGGGATCTGCCGAATGTGGTGCTCACGCCACATAATTCGGGCGATTTCCACGGCTGGCGCACCGAGATCGTCCGCGCATTCACCGACAACTTCGGCAGGTGGGCGGCCGGTCTGCCGCTGAACAACGTTGTCGACAAGACGCTCGGGTACGTGCCCGGCTGAAGGAGCCCGCCATGACGCAGCCCGATCTCCCCACCGATCCCACCGTGATGACGGCGGTTCAGCTGGTTTCTGCCTACGCGGTCGGCCAGCTCTCCCCCGTCGAGGCCGCGCAGGCCTGTCTGGATGCCATCGCCGCCCGCGACGGCGCGCTCAACGCGTTCTGTCTGGTGGATCCGGATCGGGCGCTGGTGCAGGCCAAGGATTCCGAGGCGCGCTGGCAATCGGGCAATCCGCGCGGGCTGCTCGACGGTGTGCCGATTTCCATCAAGGACATCTTTCTCACCGAGGGGTGGCCGACCCTGCGCGGTTCCACCTGTGTCGACGCGGGCGGACCGTGGCTGGTGGACAGTCCGGTCGCCGCTCGGCTGCGCGAGGACGGGCTGGTGTTCGTCGGTAAGACGACCACACCGGAGATCGCCTGGAAGGGGGTCACCGACAGTCCACTCACCGGGGTCACCCGCAATCCCGCCGATCCGGCCACGACGGCAGGCGGGTCGTCCGGGGGCAGCGCGGCGGCGGTAGCGGGTGGGATGACGCCGGTCTCGGTCGGCACCGACGGGGGTGGCAGCATCCGAATTCCGGCCTCGTTCTGCGGGATCGTCGGTTTCAAACCCACGCACGGGCGGATTCCGCTCTACCCGGCCAGCCCGTTCGGCCCGCTCGCGCACGCCGGACCGATGACGCGCACCGTGGAGGACGCGGCGCTGCTGATGGACATCCTCTCGCTGCCCGATCCGCGCGACCCGACCGCGTTGGCGCCCACCTTCACGACCTTCCGCAGCCAGATACAGCGCGATGTGCGCGGGCTGTCGGTCGGCTACTCCGCCACGCTCGGGTACGCGCAGGTCGACCCCGAGGTCGCCCAGATCGTCGAGAGCGCGGTGGCGCGATTGGCCGAGGCCGATCTGACCATCGATGCGGTCGATCCCGGATTCGCCGATCCGCGTGCGGCTTTCGAAACGCTGTGGGCCGCGGGCGCGGCGACCATGCTGGCGAAGTTCCCCGCCGGGTCGCGCGAGAAGGTGGATGCCGGTTTGGCCGAGGTGTGGGCGCGCGGTGAATCCGTCAGCGCCATCGACTATCTCGACGCCCGCCACGTCGCCGCCGAAATCGGCATCACGATGGGCAACTTCCATATGGCCTACGACGTCCTGATCACCCCGACCATGCCGATCACCGCGTTCGAAGCCGGACACGATGTGCCGCCGGGCAGCGGGCTGAACGGCTGGCCCGACTGGACCCCGTTCACCTACCCGTTCAACATGACCCAGCAGCCCGCCATCAGCATCCCGGTCGGCAGAACTCGCGCCGGAATGCCGGTGGGCTTACAGATCGTCGGACCACGTCATTCCGACGATTTGATTCTCGCGGTCGCCAGGCACGCCGAGTTCGTTCTGAACTCCTGAAGTTGATAGACCATTTCGGCGCCGCCGTATCTGTTCGGCGGCGCCGAAAATGTCACCGGCGACAAGCGAAAGTCTTGCCGTAGTGCCTGCTCATGCGCGGGCGAAGGCCAACGTCTCGCCCTCGACACCGCGCAACCACAGCCCGTTGCAGGCCGTCGCCAGGTCGGTGAGGCCATCCTCGATGGTGGCGAAGACGCTGCCGGGAACCCAGCCGAGGTCGCCGTTGATCAGCAAATTGTTGCGGCCGTAGAACAGGGCCAGGTCGGTCGCGCCCTGGGCGTGGTGGGCGGCCGAGCCTGGTTCGTAGCCGTAGGCGGGGTTGCCGATTTCCCACGGCTCGAAATCGAAGAGGCAGACGTCGCCGGGAATCGGTGTGACGGTGGGGTTTTCGCGATGCGGCGCGGCGGTGATGCGTGGCACGAGTGCGTAGACCTCGTTTCGGGCGTATTTGGCGTGGAAGGCGTCGCCCTCCTGCGGGAGCGCGTCCCAGACGGCGGCGCACGTGAGCGGAGCTTCGTCGTCGAGGAGGCGGGCGCGGCGGGTGACGCCGGCTTTGGTGAGGGTGATGCTCATGTAGCGGGCCATCGGGTCCTGCTTCCTGTGCGGTGCGACAGCGCGTGGTCGGTGCGGACTACAGCTCGGCGAGAACCTCCGACCAGATACCCAGGGCGTCCTTCACCTGGGTGTCGGTGACGATCAGCGGCGGGATCATGCGCACGACATTCATGTGCGCACCGCAGGTGAGCAGCAGCAATCCCTTGTCGACGGCCGACTTCTGCGCGGCGGACGCGGTCTCGGTGTCGGGTTCACCTGTCGCCGTGGTGAATTCGGCGCCGACGAGCAGGCCGAGCCCGCGGACATCCCCGATCGCCTTGGTGGCGAGCGCCCGGACACCGGCGAGCAGCTGTGTGCCGCGTACGGCGGCGTTGTCGACGAGCCCCTCGGCCTCGATCACCTCGAGAGTCGCGACGGCGGCGGCACAGGCCACGGCATTGCCGCCGTAGGTCCCGCCCTGTGACCCCGGCCAGGCCTTCGCCATCAACTCCCGCGACGCCGCGATGCCCGACAGCGGGAAGCCGCTGGCCAGACCCTTGGCGATGGTGATCACGTCGGGGCGAACGTCGAAGTGCTGGTGGCCGAAGAACTTTCCGGTCCGGCCGAAGCCGGTTTGGATCTCGTCGAAGACCAGCAAGATCCCGTGCCGGTCGGCGCGCTCGCGCAGACCGTGGAAGAACCGGGTGTTGCCGGGGATATAGCCGCCTTCCCCGAGCACCGGTTCGACGATGAACGCCGCGGTTTCCGCGGGCGAGGTGAGGGTGGCGAGCAGATAGTCGAGCTCGCGCAGCGCGAAGTCGGTGGCTTCCTCCTCGCTCCAGCCGTAGCGGAACGCGGTCGGGAACGGGGCCACGTGCACACCCGACATCAGCGGGCTGAACCCGGCCGAGAACCGGGTCCCCGAGGTGGTCATGGTCGCGGCGGCGACAGTGCGGCCGTGAAAACCGCCGTGGAAGACGATCACGTTCGGCCGCCCGGTGGCTTGGCGGACCAGGCGCAGCGCCGCCTCGACCGCCTCGCTGCCGGAATTGGCGAAGAACAGCGCGTCCAAGCCCTCGGGCAGGACGGTGCCGAGCCGCTCGGTGAGTTCCAGCAGCGGCCGGTGCAGCACCGTCGTGTACTGGCCGTGGATCAGGCTGGCGACCTGGGCTTGCGCGGCCGCGACCACGGTGGGATGGCAGTGCCCGGTGCTGGTGACGCCGATCCCGGCGGTGAAATCCAGGTAGCGGCGACCGTCGGTGTCGTAGAGGTAGCAGCCTGCGCCGTGGTCGACATGGACGGGCGTGGCCTGCTTCAGGACGGGAGACAGCTCGGTCATCAAAGACTCCCCAGATTGTCTATTGTCGGATTGTTGACAATATGCATAACATGGCGGCAGGGGTCACAGCAATGGTTGATCCACTGCGTCGGGAGTGAGGACACCGCATGGACGAGTCCGGAGGCAGCGCGCAGCTGCTCGACAACCTGAGCGCAGCCGAACGCGCCGCGATCGACAGCGTCCCGAAGGGGTTGTTCATCGGCGGCCGCTGGCACGACTCCCCTGCCACCCTGCCCGTCCTCGACCCCGCGACCGGCGCGGAGCTGTGCGCGGTGGCCGATGCGACCCCGGCCGACGGACTCGACGCGCTCACCGCCGCGGCCGGGGCACAGGCGGACTGGGCGAACACCCCGGCACGCACCCGCAGCGACATCCTGATGCGCGCGCACCACGCACTGCTCGCCGACACCGAACGCCTCGCCCTGATCATGACTCTGGAGATGGGCAAACCGCTCACGGAGGCGCGCGGTGAAATCGCCTATGCCGCCGAGTTCTTCCGCTGGTTCGCCGAGGAGGCCGTTCGCCTCGACGGCGGGTACATGCCCGCGCCGACGGGCGGTTCCCGGTTTCTGGTGACGAAACAGCCGGTGGGGCCGAGCCTGCTCATCACGCCGTGGAACTTCCCGATGGCGATGGGTGCCCGCAAGATCGCGCCCGCCCTGGCCGCAGGCTGCACCTGCGTCGTCAAACCCGCCGAGCAGACTCCTCTTTCGATGCTGGCGCTCGCGGCGATCCTGGCCGATGCGGGGGTGCCCGCCGGGGTGGTCAATGTCGTCACCACCGCCGACCCCGGCGCGCTGATGGGACCGCTCATCGCCGATCCATGCTCGCGCAAACTCTCCTTCACCGGGTCGACCGCCATCGGGAAGCTCCTGCTGGAACAGTGCGCCCGCACGGTCATGCGCACTTCCATGGAACTGGGCGGCAACGCACCGCTGCTGGTGTTCGACGATGCCGATCTCGATGAAGCGGTCGAGGGTGCGCTGGCCGCCAAAATGCGCAATATCGGCCAGGCTTGTACGGCCGCGAACCGGATTCTCGTGCAGCGAGGCATCGCGGAGGAGTTCGCCGCACGACTGGCCGCGCGGATGGCGGCGCTGCCGATGGGCCGTGGCACCGAGCCGGGCGTCGTTGTCGGGCCGCTCATCGACGCCGACGCCGTCGCCAAGGTCGAGCACCTGGTGGCCGACGCACGCCGACGCGGTGCCGAGGTGCTGCTCGGTGGCACGGCGATCGACGGTCCCGGCACGTTCTACCCGGCGACCGTGCTCACCGGCGTCCCGGACGACGCAGAGTTGTGCCGGACCGAGATCTTCGGGCCCGTCGCCGCGATCGGCACCTTCGACACCGAGGACGAAGCGATCACGCGCGCCAACGACACCCCCTACGGGCTGGTCGCGTACGTGTTCACCGAGAACCTGCGACGGGGGCTGCGCGTCTGCGAAGCTCTCGAAACGGGGATGGTCGGCCTGAACCAGGGCGTGGTCTCCAATCCGGCCGCGCCGTTCGGCGGGGTGAAGGAATCGGGGCTCGGGCGCGAGGGCGGGTTCACCGGGATCGACGAATTCCTCGAGACCAAATACATCGGCGTCAAGGTTTAGGGAGACAGCGTGCGCACATACCGGATCGCGACCATTCCAGGAGACGGAATCGGCGTCGACGTGACCATCGAGGCGGTGAAGGTGCTCGACCGGGTCCTGCCGGGAATCAGCTGGACCGAGTTCGACTGGTCGTGTGAGAACTACCTGCGGACCGGTGCGATGATGCCGGCCGACGGGCCGGAGCAGCTCGCGGAGTTCGACGCGATCCTGCTGGGCGCCGTCGGATTCCCCGGGGTGCCCGACCATATTTCGCTGTGGGGCTTGCTGATTCCGCTGCGGCGCGCCTTTGCCCAGTACGTCAACCTGCGGCCGGTGCGGCTACTGCCCGGCACGGAATCAGCACTGCGCGACCGCACCGCCGACGACCTCGACATCCTGATCGTCCGCGAGAACTCCGAGGGCGAGTACTCCGAGATCGGCGGCATCCACAACCCGGGCAGGCCGGACGAATTCGTCCTGCAGGAATCGGTGTTCACCCGCACCGGCTGCGAACGGATCATCCGCTACGCCTTCGACCGCGCCGCCGAACGCTCGGGAAAGCTCTGCTCGGCGACCAAATCGAACGGCCTGATCCACTCGATGCCCTACTGGGACAGTGTTTTCGAGCGCGTCTCGGCCGAGTATCCGTCGGTGCAGACGCGGCAGATGCACGTCGACGCGCTGGCCGCGGAGATCGTGCTGCACCCCGACCGCCTCGACGTGATCGTCGGCTCGAACCTGTTCGGCGACATCCTCTCCGACCTCGCCGCCGCCGTCACCGGCGGACTCGGGCTCGCGCCCTCTGGCAATATCAACCCCGCGGCGGACGCACCGTCGATGTTCGAGGCCGTGCACGGCAGCGCACCCGACATCGCGGGCCTCGGCATCGCCGACCCGGTGGCCCAGATCCTCGCCGGCGCCATGCTGCTGTCCCACCTCGGCGAGCACGCCGCTGCGGCTGCCGTCGACCGGGCGGTCTGCGATGTGCTCGCCGCGGGGACGGTCCGCACACCGGACCTCGGCGGCACCGCTACCACCGCCGACCTGGGCACCGCAATCGCCGACCGCGCCGCCGAACTCGCGAACGCGCTCACCGAAGCGTGACCCGGATACCACCGGTGCCGAGGAAACGGCGGCGGTCCGACGCCCGAACACGCGGGTCGATGCGGCGCACCAGCGTCTGAGCGGCCGGAGCCCGTCCCGCACGCGAGCGACGGGCACGTACGTGACGCCGAACTACGCACCGTGCGGGGTGCGCTTGCGTGAGCACAACGTCATCGCGAGGCAACTGCCAAGAAAATCGCAGGCAATCGGTGGTGCGCACCATGAGTCGCAGTGTCGGTGACGGTTCCTCGGAAGGCGAGACGTGGTGACGAGCGCACGGGTGGGCGTAGTTCCGGCAGTGCAGTGTGGGCTGGGTCGGGTGCGCGCGCAGATAGCCGCGGATCTCGAACCGATCGCGGTGCGGGAGCGACCCGTGGCCGAGGCGGTCGGGGCGACCCTCGCCCTGGCCCTCGCCGCGGGCACGCCCCTGCCGCGGGTGGACAGCGCCGCCATGGACGGCTACGCGGTCGCGGGCCCTGGACCGTGGTGGCGGCTGCACCAGCAGGTCAGCTACGCCGGACGTGGCTGCTCGGTGGTCCTGGCCCCCGGCGAGGCGGTGCGGATCGCGACCGGCGCCGCGACCCCGCTGGGCACCACGGCGACCCTGCGCGACGAACACATCGTGACCACGACCGTGTCCGGCAAGCCGGTCGTGATGCGCGCGCCCGGCGCACCGGTGCGCGACGACACCCGCCGCCAAGGCGAACACTGGAGCAGCGGAACAGAATTGGCTCGCGCCGGTGCCCGTGTCTCGGCGGCCCTGGCTTCCGCGGCGCTCAGCGCCGAGGCCGAAACCGTCACCGTGCGTGGGCCTCTGCGAGCCGATGTGGTGATGACCGGTGACGAGATCCGCGCCGTCGGCCCGCTCGGCCCCGGCGAGACCCGCGACTCTCTCGGCCCCGTGCTCCCGGAGTTCCTGCGCTGCTGCGATATCGAGAGCACCGGCCTGTGGCATCTCGCCGACAGCCGTGACCTGCTGCGCTCGTGGCTCACCCTGAAATCCCACGCCGACCTGGTCGTGATGGTCGGCGCCACCGGCCGCGGCGCCGCCGACCACCTGCGCACCCTGCTCGCCGACCTCGGCGCCCGCATCATCGTCGAACGCGTCGCGATCCGTCCCGGCGGCTCCACTCTCGTCGCCCAGCTCCCCGATGGCCGCGTTCTCCTCGGCCTACCCGGCAACCCCTTCGCCGCCGTCGCGGCCCTGTTGGCCATCGGTCCGGCCATCGTCGACGCGCTCACTCTGCGCTCCCCCGGCCCCACCATGTGGGGCCGCCTCTCCGACGCGGGCGTCATGGAAGGCGAAGCCACCCGCATAGTCGGCGTCCAA
This sequence comes from Nocardia sp. NPDC058519, assembly GCF_042719755.1. Classification (NCBI taxonomy): domain Bacteria; kingdom Bacillati; phylum Actinomycetota; class Actinomycetes; order Mycobacteriales; family Nocardiaceae; genus Nocardia; species Nocardia sp. NPDC058519. The sequence continues at coordinate 171,822 of NZ_JBHXNK010000002.1, forward strand.
CAACACCCCGGCGGCGTCTGGCGCAGCACCGGCCCCGCCCACACCCCCCACCTGGCAGGCCTCATCGCCTGCCAAGCCCTGGCCATCCTCCCGCCCGGCACCGGCCGAGGCTCCCTCGTCGAACTCCTCCCGCTCCCCCACTGAACTACAACCACCCCTTCTCACGAAGCCCTGGTCGTCCGGTGAGCCGCCGGGGCACGCGAACCGTCTCGCCGCGACATGCGCGCAGTCACCCACAGCACGAGGTGGTACGCCGGCACAGCCGGCACCATGACCAGCAGCACGATGCGCAGTGACACCGTCACTGTCGCGACAATCGAGAAGCCGAGACCGATGCCGTCGGGCGAACCGAACCCCTGTCTGGCCGATAGGATCGCCAGTACCCATCGCAGGGAGAAGTAGACCGCGACAAGGATTGTCGGCACACGGACAAGGCGCCAGACAGCGAACAGCCGGGCTGTGCTCATCGGGCCAGTTCCGGGCCGGAGGTGAGGAAGGCGAGCAGCAGGGCGTTGCCGATCACGCCACCGGTGGCGAAACGCAAGCGGGTCCCGCTGCGTAGCGACAGACCGAAGAGCTCCGTGGTGCGGAACAGGCGTGTGAACCTGTCGCGGTGACCGAAGGCGCGGGCCGGGGCGAGCGCGAAACCGGTGGCCGACACCGATATTCCGAGGATCAGGGGGCCGCTGTCCATGTCGCCGATGCCGTCGTAGCCGTCGCCGTACTCCTCGATCGCACCGAAGCCGAGAACACCGCGCTCCTGGCGGAACAGCGCCGCCGCCAATTCCTCGGCGAGCGCCCGGTCGGCGAAACCGGCGAAGTAGGCAGCCAATCCGGTTCCCGATGCGCGCGGAGCGTCCTGGGCCTGCCCGTCGACACCCATCCGTTGGATCACCAGCCCGGTGCCAGGATCGATCTGCACCGCGCGTACCCGCTGTGCCCAGTGCGCGATCACCGCCGTGTGGTCGGCGCCGGTGGCCCGACCGTGGACCGCTATCGCCGCCGCGACCGCCGCCACATCGGTCGGGTAGGCCCGGCCGGGAAAGGTGTCGAGCAGCCCGGTCGGCGAGGCGAGTAGCCGCCGCTCGAAGGCGGCGATCAGCGCATCGTGCTGGACCGCGAGGTCGGCGGGGAACGCGGGATCGACCAAGCGCGCCATGCCGAGCGCGAGCGCGGGGTAGGAGAGGTAGGCGTGTCCGTCCGCACTGTCGAGATCGGCCAATCCGTCCCTGTCCTGCCAAGCAGAGGTGAATTCGGCGCGCAACTGGGGCAACAGACTCTTGGTCGCCGCACGGGTGACGACCGGCGCGTACCGTTCGCGCCACTCGGGATGCTCCAGCGCGACCTGCGCCAATCCCAGCGCGGTCATCTGGTGCGCGAGCAGCCCCCACATCCCGACCAACCGATCCCGCCCGCCGGTGGCACGCCACTGATCGTCGTCGGCTTCGAAAGCCACCACTTCCTCGGCGAGACCGCGTGCCCGTCCAGGATCACCTCGATACCACTCGTCGGCATCGCGACCACACCACCACCGTGGCAGCGAGCCCGCGACCGCAACCGCCACCACGATCGCGATCACTATCGCGAACGGACGGCGAAACCCACCCAATCGCCGCACTGTCGAGCTCCTCATCGACCGACGATACCTGCGGGGCACGCGACGCGACCGCGCCGAATCCCTTGGCGGACCGACATTCTCGAGCTTCGGAGGAGAACAGAACGGCCCCGACGCAGCCTTCGCGTCGGGGCCGTTCACTGGTCGGATCGGCGAGATCAGCCGTGATGGGGCGGCTGCCAGGGGCGACCGTACGGGTCGTCGGGGCGAGGCGCCTGCTGTTCCTGCGGGGCGATCGGGGGTGGGGTCGGCAGCTCCGGGTCGGCGGCCTTGGCCACCGAGGTCTTCGGGCGCGCCACCGGTGTATCGAAACCTTCGACCGGGGTGCGCGCGGTGGCTTCCGCCGCGCGGACGGCCTCGGCGATCTTCGGGTCGGAGGCGGTTTCGAACCAGTCGGCGACGTCGGCGTCGTCTTCGATCTTCACCGGAGCTTCGTCGGCGGACGGCTCGTAGCGGAAGACGCCGTCCTCGCCCTTGGTGGCGAAGTTCTGGGCGAAACCTTCCAGGGCCTTACCGAAATCGCTGGGGACCAGCCACACCTTGTTCGCGTCGCCCTTGGCCACCATCGGCAGGGTCTGCATGTACTGGTAGGCAAGCAGTTCCGGAGTCGGCTTGCCGTTCTTGATGGCGGCGAACACCTTCTCGATCGCCTTCGCCTGCCCCTGGGCCTGCAGGTAGGAGGCGGCACGTTCACCCTGTGCGCGCAGGATGCGGCTCTGGCGTTCGCCCTCGGCCGACAGGATCGAGGACTGCTTGCCGCCCTCGGCGGTCAGGATCGCCGCCTGCTTGGCGCCCTCGGCGGTCTTGATCTGCGCTTCGCGGTTGCCTTCGGCGGTGAGGATCGTCGCGCGCTTCTCGCGATCGGCCTTCATCTGCTTCTCCATCGATTCCTGGATCGACGGCGGCGGATCGATGGACTTGAGCTCCACCCGGGCCACGCGAAGGCCCCAGCGGCCGGTGGCCTCGTCGAGCACACCGCGCAGCTGATTGTTGATCTGATCGCGCGAGGTCAGCGTCTCTTCCAGGGTCATACCACCGACCACGTTGCGCAGGGTGGTGACGGTGAGCTGCTCGACCGCGGCGATGTAGTTGCTGATCTCGTAGACGGCGGCCTGTGGGCTGGTGACCTGGAAATACACCACCGAGTCGATCTGCAGGGTGAGGTTGTCCTGCGTGATCACCGGCTGCGGCGGGAACGACACGACCCGCTCACGCAGATCCACTTTCGCGCGGACGCGATCGGCGAACGGGACGAGGAACGTCAGCTGACCGGACACGGTGCGCGAATAACGCCCGAGCCGTTCGATCACCGCCGCCTCGGCCTGCGGGACGAGCGCGATCGATTTGAAAACCACCACCACGACCAACAGGACGAGGACGGCGGCCACGATCAAGGCAACCATGTTCTAGGGACCCTTCCAGACGACAGCTGTCGCGCCGTCGATCTTCATCACATAGACAGTCACACCGGCTTCGTACACTTCGCTCGGGTCGAGCGGACGCGCCGTCCAGACTTCGCCACCGAGCTTGACCTGACCCGAATACTCGGCCACCTGCTCGAGCACCAACGCCGACTTGCCCGGCAGCGCATCGGCATTCGTCGGCGTGGGCGGCGGGGTACCGAACTTGCGCCGCAGCAGCGGGCGCACTCCGAGGAACAGCACAGCGGCCATCGCGGCGAACACCAACGCGTCGCCCCACACCGGTAGGCCGGTAGCGGCGCTGACGCCCGCGGTGCCGAGTGCGGCTACGCCCAGCGTGAGCAGCATGAGATCCCCGGTGAGCATTTCCGCCGCCGCGAGAACGATGCCCGCGATCAGCCAGACTATTGCGGCCACACTGCCAGCGTAGCCCTGATGACCCGTTTACGGGCGGCCTCGCGTGATCAGTGGGTCCGGTGCGGCGCTGCGGCGAAGTGGGTTACGTGCGCGGTAGTTTCGGGGCGTGAGTGCACGAGACAGCTACGGCGATATCTATTCCGGACACGATCGGACCAAGAAGAAGCCGGTGCCGACGGTGAGTGCCGAGCGCGACCTGGTGGTGGAGGACGCGGCGAGCGGATTCTGCGGTGCCGTAGTCGGTTTCGACCGCAGCTACGACGGCGAGTTCGTGAAACTCGAGGACGCGCGCGGTGTGGTGCGGTTGTTCGCGATGCGGGAAGCGGCCTTCCTGATCGACGGGAAACCGGTGACGCTGACCCGGCCCATCGCCGCCGCGCCGAAACAGCGGACCCGGTCGGCGTCGGGCTCCACCCGCGTCGAGGGCTTGCGCGCAAGAGTCGCGCGGACCAGCCGGATCTGGGTGGAAGGCGTGCACGACGCGGCGCTGGTCGAACGGGTATGGGGCCACGACCTGCGGGTGGAGGGCGTGGTCGTCGAGCATCTGGAGGGCCTCGACAATCTCGGTGCCCGGCTCACCGAGTTCGAACCCGGGCCGGGCGCGCGGGTCGGGGTGCTCGTCGACCACCTGGTGACCGGCTCGAAGGAGACGCACCTGACCACCGGCCTCGGACCGCATGTGCTGGTGACCGGCCATCCGTACATCGACGTGTGGCAGGCGGTGCGCCCCGCCGCGCTCGGCATCGAGGCCTGGCCGACGGTGCCGCGCGGTGAGGACTGGAAGACCGGAATCTGCGCGCGCCTCGGCTGGGGAACACCACAGCAGGGCTGGCGCCGTGTCTACGATGCGGTCGGCTCGTTCCGGGATCTGGAATCCCCGCTCATCGGCGCCGTCGAACGGCTCATCGACTTCGTCACCGAGCCGCAGTGATCACACAGCAGGTCAGGTGGGTCCTCGCACCGAAAACAACGGCCCGCGTAGACACCATCGGCGGCCTCAGTGCGCGCACGCGATCGTCGGCGAACCTTTATGCTCGATGATTATGTGCTCTCCCAGTGCCACGCTGACGCTGTGGGCCGGCTCCTGGCTGGCCGGTACCAGCGCGCCCGACGACGTGCTGGAGGCACTGCATGCCTGGGCGCCGCGCCACACCATCGCGGCGGGCGACCCGGTCACCGGCGGACGCACGGATCTGCCGTGGACCTCACGCGGCGACGCCGGCTCCGGCGCCATGCCACTGCTCAAAGTGATCCGCGAGGCGATGGCTCCGGCCGGTGCGCAGTTGCGCCTGGTCCTGCCCGCGCCGGGTGACGTGCGTGGACTGCCGGTCGGCACCGCCTTCGCGGCCGACGCGATCGACGCCGAGGAAGGCCTGCTGCTCGGCGTTCCCGGTGAGCCGGGCACCGGCCTGATCCCACAGTGGGACGACGACGAGACCCTGCAGTGGACCGTCTACGGCGTCGACCTCCCCCGCATCGCGGGTCACGATATGTCGCTCGGTGAGGCCGAGTACACGATGCGCGAATCGGTCCGCGACGCCGCCGACGCCCTCATGCAGCTGCACACCACCTCGGTCGGCAACGGTGACGACGATCCGCGCGAGCAGATCGAGGCGCAGCTCGCGGCCTACTCGCGCCACGCCTACCCCGACTCGATCCCGTTGCGCGCCAAGCGGATTCTCGATACCGCCGATCACGTGGCCGCGATCCTCACGGTCGCCCAGCACGAACCGGCGTCGTCGCCCACCTCGGCCACCGCGATCGGCGCGCACGAATCCCTGCTGCGCCCGCTGTGGAACACGATCCGCGAGGCCCGCCTCGTCGCGGTCCACGCCGCCGCCCGCCGCGACGGCTAGACCTGCCGACTTCGAGGCGCCGCGCAGAGCCGCGGCGCACGCCGGATCCGACGGAGCCGATTCGTCAGCGACGATAGGGCTGCTGGTACTGCGGCTGCTGCGGGTACGGGTACGGCGCCTGCTGCGGGTACGGCATCGGCTGCTGCTGCGGATAGGGCTGGGGGTACTGACCCTGTGGATACTGCGGCGGGTACTGGGCCTGCGGATAACCGGGGCCGGACGGATGCTGCTGCGGGTACGGCTGCTGATACTGGGCCGGATACGGCTGGGGCGCCATCTGCTGCGGCGGCATCTGGTATGGCGGCATCTGATGTGGCGCAGCCTGATTCGAGGAACCGCCGAACTTGCGGATCAGCACGATCACCACGATGAGCACGATCACGGCGATGATCAGGTACCAGACCCAGTCCGGGAAACCGCCACCGACGCTCACGCTGCTGCCGCCCCCACGACGGGCCAGCACCGCCTCCGCGTCGCCCGCGAGTCCGCGATCGCCGGTGAGCAGACCACCTCCCCGGGATAGTGCGGTCGCTGTCATATCGGCATAGTTCATCGGGCCCTCCCCGTAGCGTCACCGGACCTTCGGGCGAAGGTCCGCGGCGATGCTAACGCAGAGCCGACCCGAAGTGGGAAGTGCCAGTTCAGAATCCGCCGAGAGCGGCCTTCAGGTCCGGGACATCCAGCGACTCGAGCGTGGCGTCGCGGACCCGCGGGCAGGTGCGGATGGTGACGGTGTCGACGATGCGGCGATTGTAGGAAATGGCGGCATTGGCGACGGTGTCGTTCACTGTCCACAACCTCATCGCGCCGGTGAACGCCACCCTCGCCACCCTCGGGCCCAGCGCCTTCCACGTGCCCTTCTGGCCGTCGAGGATGCCGCACAGTTCCTGTACCGAGGCTTGCGAAATCGTGGGCTCGGTGGGCTGCGGGGGCTGGGTCTGGTAGCCGGAGTCCTTGCCGCACCCGGTCAGGCCGAGCGCGGCGGCAGTCAGAACAAGGGCGAACCCGGCGGCGCGGCGCGGCGGTGTCGAGATCATCGGAAATCCTCCGATCAGTCGAGCGCAACTGTGGAAAGGCTACTCCTCGAACCAGGGCCTACCGATGAATGGTTATCCGGTTGTGTTCAGCGCCGGACCGGGCGCGCGGGCAGTTCGCAGCAACCCGGAGCGCACAGGGCACCGTCGACGGTGCAGCCGTAACCGGGGACTTCGCCGAGTTCACGCACCGGACCGCCACGCACCTGTTCGGCGATCAGTTCGACGACCATCCGGGAGAACCGTGGGTCGGTGCCGGGGGTCCCCGCGCGGGCGAACGCCATGCCGAGTTCGGCGGCGCGGGTCGACGCTTCGTTGTCGAGGTCCCAGATCACCTCGAGGTGATCGGAGACGAAACCGACCGGGCACACCACCACGGCGTCGATTCCCTTGCCGTGCAGCACATCCAGGTGGTCGACGATGTCGGGTTCGAGCCACGGCACCTGCGGTGGGCCCGAGCGCGACTGCCACACCACGTCATGATCGGCGAACCCTGTTGCCGCGGCACACAATCGGGCGGCTTCGGCGACCTGGCGACTGTAGAGGCGCCCGCCGTCGGCAGGCGGGCCCGCGGTCACGTCGGCGGAGACAGGGATGGAATGCGCGGTGAACACCAGACGCACACCAGCGCGGCGATCGGCCGGAATCTGTTGCACCGCAGCGGTGATCGCGTCGGCGAAGGACTCGATCAGCAGCGGATGATCGAAGTACTGGCGCAGTTTCACCAGTTCGGGGGCGTCGTCACCGACCGCGGCGCGGGCTCGGGTGATGTCCTCGTCGTACTGGCGACAGCCGGAGTACCCGCCCCATGCCGAGGTGGGGAAGACCAGCGCCGAGCGCACGCCGTCGGCGGTCATCCGCGCGACCGTGTCCTCGACCATCGGGTGCCAGTTGCGATTGCCGAAGTAGACCGGCAGGTTCAGCCCGGCATCGGCCAGATCGGCCTCGACCGCGGCGATGATCTGCTGATTCAACGCGTTGATCGGCGAGATCCCGCCGAAATGCAGGTAGTGCTGCGCGACCTCGGCGAGCCGTTCGGGAGGTACCCCGCGGCCCCGAGTGACGTTCTCCAGGAAGGGGATCACGTCCTCGGGACCTTCGGGGCCACCGAAGGACAGCAGCAGCAGGGCGTCCGGCATCAGCTCAGGGACATGTTCTCCGGGAACCACATGTTGTGGCTGGCGCCGCCGTCGACGTAGATGATCGAGCCGGTGGTGGCGGGCAGCCAATCCGAGAGCAGTGCCACGATCGACTTGCCGACCGCGCGCGGGTCGTTGCCGTCCCAGCCGATCGGCGACGCACCGTCCCAGTACTGGTCGAGCTGCACGAGCTGCTTGGCATCGTCGGTGGCGGTGCCTGCGATGGCCTTGGCGGCCAGGGTCTTGATCGGGCCCGCGGCGATCAGGTTCGAGCGCACCTTCTTGGCCGCACCCACCTCACGCGCCACGTAGCGGTTCACCGACTCCAGCGCGGCCTTGGACACGCCCATCCAGTTGTAGTACGGCATGGCCACGCGCGGATCGAAGTCCATGCCGACCAGCGAACCGCCCTCGTTCATGACGGGGAGCACGGCGCGAGCGAGCGAGGCGTAGCTCCACGCGGAGATCTCGAACGACTTGGCGACATCGGGGCCGGGGCCCTCGAGGAACGGCAGCGCGCCGGGTCCCATGATCGAACGCGGCGCGAACGCGATGGAGTGCAGCGCGCCGTCGATGCCCTCGGGCGCGAGCTCACGCAGCTTCTCGGTGAGCGCGGCCAGGTCCTCTTCGTTGGTCACGTCGAGGCCGATGGCAGGCGGCACTTCCTGCGGCAGCCGCTTGGCGATGCGGTCGATGAGCCGCAGGCGGTCGGGGATACCGGTGATGATCACCCTCGCGCCCTGCTCCTGCGCGATCGCGGCCGCGTGGAACGCGATCGACGAGTCGGTGATGATGCCGGTGACCAGGATGGTCTTGCCTTCGAGCAGTCCGCCCATGAGTTTTCGGTTCTCCTGAAATCAGTTGAGTTGTCGGTGGATCAGTGACCCATGCCCATGCCGCCGTCGACCGGAATGACGGCGCCGGAGACGTAGCGGGAGTCCTCGGAGGCGAGGAAGCTGACCACAGCGGCGATGTCTTCCGGCTGGCCGAGACGCTGCAGCGGAATGTACTTCTTCGCCATGGTCTTCAGATCTTCAGGCAGATCCGCGGTCATGTCGGTCTCGATGAAGCCTGGGGCGACCACGTTGGAAGTGATCGAACGCGAGCCGAGCTCCCGAGTGAGCGACCGCGCCATACCGATGACGCCGGCCTTGGACGCGGCGTAGTTGAGCTGACCGGCCTGGCCGGCCATGCCGACCACGGAACCGAGGAAGATCATCCGGCCCCAGCGACCCTTCAGCATGGCCCGGTTGGCACGCTTGGCACAGCGGAACGCACCGGTGAGGTTGGCGTCGATGACCCGCTCGAACTGATCCTCGGTCATGCGCATCAGCAGGGTGTCGTCGGTGATGCCCGCATTGGCGACCAGCACCTCGACCGCACCCTGGTGCTCCTCGACCTCGGTGAACGCACGATCGACCGACTCACTGTCGGTGACATCGCATTTCACACCGAACAGACCCTCGGGCACCCCCGATCCACGATGGGTGACGGCGACCTTGTGGCCGTCGGCCAGCAGACGCTGCGCAACGGCGAGACCGATACCGCGGTTACCGCCGGTGACCAGGACCGACCGGGATGTGACGTTCGACATAGGGTCCAACCTATCTGTTCCGATTCGTGCGCCCCGCGTCAGGGTCGCGCCGTTGCGACAGCTCACAAGGCGGGGCGGTGGGAGCTAGGGCAGGCGTTGACGATAGAGCAAACTGACAACGACTCCCGCCGCGATGGCCAGCATGCCGAGCAACAGCCAGGGCCTGCTCGCATCGCCACGCGTGGTCTCGTAGCCGATCTGTTCCTCGAGGGTGTCGTAGACCGCGGTGAGTTCGGCCAGCGACGAGGCGGTGTAGAAATCACCGCCGGACAGCTCGGCGATCTCGCGCAACGAGTCGTTGTCCACGGGCACCTTCACCCGCTGCGAACCCTTGCCGTCGGAGTCCGGGATCTCGACCGTGCCCCATTCGGTGCCGAAGGAGATCGTCGAGACCGGGATGCCCTTGTTCTTGGCCAGGCGTGCGGCGGTGAAACCGTGCCGCGGGTTGTCGACGTCCTTGTCGTCGGGCACGGTCTGCTTGCCGTCCGACATCAGCACCACCCGCGCGGGTGGGGGCGTCTCGGCGCCACCGAGCACGGCGGCCAGGGTGTCGATCGACTGCAGGGCGGTGAGGATGCCCTCGCCGGTGGCGGTGCGCTCGGCCAGCTTGATGTTGTCGATCGAGTGCTTGACCGCTTCGCGGTTGGTGGTCGGCGACACCATCACCGAGGCCGTGCCCGCGAACGTGACGAAACCGAGGTTGATGCCGGGGGTCAGGCCTTCGACGAATTCCTTACCGGCCTTCTGCGCGACCTGCAGCCGGTTCGGCGGCACATCGGTGGCCTCCATCGACAGCGAAACATCCATCACCAGAACAACGGTCGCGCGGTTACGCGGCACCTTCTGCACAGCGGTCGGACCGGCCGCGGCGATGGTGAGCAGGACAAGCCCGGCCAGGATCAGCGCGATCGGCGCATGGCGCATCGGGCTCGGTCGCGACGGGGCGACGCGCTCCAGGATGGCCATGTTGCCGAACTGCAGCATCCGCTTGTGCCTGGCGCGCTGCACCAGCACATAGCCGAGCACGAGCAGAGCGACGACCGCGAGGAAACCGAGCCAGACGACGGCCGTGAAATGCGAAATACTCACTGGCGAGGCACCCGCCCGCTCGGGGCGCCGAGGCTGTGGCGCCGGGTGGACACGAACCGGACCACGTCGGCGATCCAGTCCCGATCGGTCTGCAGGGTGAGCACCGGCGCGCCGCAGCTGCGCAGCGCCTGCGCCACCTGCTCACGCTGGGCTCCGGCCGCGGCCGCGAAATCGGCACGCAGCGTGGGGGTGACGCTGAACTCGCGGGTGCGCCCCGATTCGGGATCGTGCAGCACCACGTCGCCGCCGTCGGGCAGCGCGATGTCGAGCGGGTCGAGCACCTCCACCGCGAGCAGGTCGTGGCGCGCGGAGATCGCGCGCAGGGAACGCTGCCAGTCCACGTCACCGAGGAAATCGCTGATCACCACGGCCAGACCGCGTTTGCGTTGCGGACGGCGCAGCGATTCGATCCCGGCCTTGAGATCACCACGCACACCGTCGCGGGCGTGCGGGGTGGTCGCGATACCGCGCAGCAGGGTCTGGGCGTGCATGCGCCCGCTGCGGGCGGGAATGCGCACCAGATCCTGACCGGTCGCCACGACCGCGCCGATCCGGTTGCCGCCGCCGGAGGTGAGGTGGGTGATCGCCGCGGCCGCCGCGATCGCGAGATCGCGCTTGTGCACCCGGCCGGTGCCGAAGTCCAGGCTGGACGACAGGTCGACGACGAGCCAGGTCTCGAGCTCGCGGTCGGCGATCATCTGCCGCACGTGCGGATGGGTGGTGCGGGCGGTGACCGACCAATCCATCTGCCGCACATCGTCACCCGGCTGATACAGCCGCGCCTCCCCCGGTTCCGAACCCGGACCGGGGATCAGGCCCTGGTGGTCACCGTGCAGCACGCCGTCGAGGCGGCGCCGCACGGTCAATTCGAGGGTCTTGAGCGCGGCGGCCAGTTTCGGGTCGGTCAGTTCACCGGCACGGAACGAGGGCGGAGCGTGAGACGACATGGGCACGCGGACAACGGGTTCCGGCGCACTCACTGGGGCGCGACGGAGCCGGCGGGCTGGGACTGCTGCCCGTTCACCGGCTGCGGCACAGGCTGTTGCTGGGCGGGCGGCTGCGGCACCGGCTGCGGGGCGGCCTGACCGTTGACGGCCTGCGGAGCGACCTGCGGCAGACCGACGGTCTGCAGCACCCGCTTGATGACGTCCTCGGGCGAAACCTCGTCGGCCAGTGCGTCATAGGACAGCACCAGACGGTGCCGGAGCACGTCCGGGATCACCTCGACGACGTCCTGGGGCACCACGTAGTCACGGCCACGGATCAGCGCGACCGAGCGCGCCGCGGCGATGATGCCGAGGCTCGCGCGCGGGGAAGCGCCGTAGGAGATCCAGCTCGCCACATCGTCCATGCCGAATTCGCCGGGCGTGCGGGTCGCGGTGATCACGCGGACCACGTAGTCGACGAGCGCGTGGTGCACGAAGACGTTGGCGGCCACCTTCTGCAGGCGGATGATGTCCTCGGGCTCGAGAATCTGATTCGGCTCGGGCGCGCTCACACCCATCCGGTAGATGATCTCGCGCTCTTCCTCGACCGAGGGGTAGTCGACGAGGACCTTGAACAGGAAGCGGTCGCGCTGCGCCTCTGGCAGCGGGTACACGCCTTCGCTCTCGATCGGGTTCTGGGTCGCCATGACCAGGAACGGATCGGGCATCGGGTAGGTCTTGCCGCCGATCGACAGCTTGCGCTCGGCCATCACCTCGAGCAGTGCCGACTGCACCTTGGCCGGTGCGCGGTTGATCTCGTCGGCGAGCACGAAGTTCGCGACGACCGGGCCGAGCTCGGTGTCGAATTCCTCGCGGCCCTGCCGGTAGATGCGGGTACCGATGAGGTCGGTGGGCACCAGGTCCGGGGTGAACTGCACCCGGGAGAACGAGCCGCCGATGACCTTGGCGAAGGTTTCCACCGCAAGAGTCTTCGCGACGCCGGGCACACCTTCGAGCAATACGTGTCCGCGTGCCAGCACGGCGACGAGCAAACGCTCGACGAGCCGATCCTGACCGACGATAACCCGCTTGACCTCGTAGATCGCCTTCTCGAGAGTCTGGACGTCACGCTCCAGGGTGCTCGGCGCAGCCGTACCGGCGTCCTTCGCCAGCTTCGGCCCGCTCACACCTTCCGTCGAAGTCACCAACATCCCCGCTTTCGCTTTGGTCCTGTGCGTGCGGCACCAACTATTCCATTGAATCGCCCGGTGCGCCGCAACCGGCCAGTACTAGACGGGGATTCGTCATGTGCGTGACGGCACTCACCCGCGGCGGCGAGTGTGGCGCCCATCGCACCGATTTCGCCCCCCACCAGCGGCGATACGCTCTCAGCCGGTGACGATGCGGACCGCGTACGGCATGATGCCGTCTTCGCGGACCGGGGAAATCTTCACGACATCCCCGGATTCAGGGGCCTCGATCATCTTGCCGTTGCCCAGATACATCGCCACGTGTTCGCTGCCACCGGGGCCCCAGAAGAGCATGTCGCCGCGTTCGCGATCCTCGACGTTCACCCGGGTGCCCGCGTTGTACTGGTAGCCGCTGTAGTGCGGCAGCGAGACGCCGATACCGGCGAAGGCGTAGAGCATCAGGCCCGAGCAGTCGAAGCCGACCTTCTCGAAGTCGCCGTGGGCGTCGCCGGTGCCGCCGTCGCGGATGCCGAGGGTGGGCCCGTCCTCGTCGCCGCCGCCCCAGGCGTAGGTGACGCCGAGTTGCGACATCGCGCGGTCGACCACCGTTTCGACCGCGGCCGAACCGGTGACCTGTGGCTGCGAGGGGCGCGGCTTGGTTCTGCGCGGGGACGCCGGGGTCGACTCGAGGTCGGTGTGCGGGCGCTTGCCCTCGTTGAGCTGGGCGGCGCGGTCGCGGGCGGCTTTGTCGGCAGCGGCGCGCGAGGCGGCGGCGTTGGCCGCGGCCAGCAGGGCCAGCACCTCGGCTTCGCGCTGGTCGTCCCAGCTCAGGAAGATCTCGCGCTGGCTCTGGAGTCCGGCGACGGTCGAGCGGGCGACGTCGAGGGCGGACTGAGCGGCGCTGCGGTCGCGGCGCAGGTTGTCGCGAGCCACGGCCTGGGTGTCGAACTCGGTTTTCGCGATGTTCACCGCGGTCTGGGCGGCGTCGCGCTGGCGTTCCGCGCCCGCAGCGGCGGTATCGGCGTCGACCTTGGCTTGGCGGGCGGCGGAATTCTGGTTGGCCTGGGCGACCTGGGCGCGGCGCAGATCGTCGAGGATCTGTCGCTGGTTCCTCGACACCATGCCGAGCACCTGTGCGCGGTCCATCGCGGCATCTGGGGTCGAGGAGGCGAGGTAGGTGACGACCGAGCTGTTGGCGGGGCGCACGTAGGCCTGAGTGGCGACCTGATCGAAATCCTGTCGTGCCGCAACGACTTTCACGCCCGCGTCGGCCAGTTGCGTCTGGCTGTCGGTGACGGCGGCCGCGGCCGCGTCGGCGGCGTCGCGCGCGGTCTGCAGGTCGACGAGCGCCCGGTTGACCGCTTCGCGTTTGCCCGCGAGCTCGTCGTCGAGTTCGCGCAACTGCTGATCAGCCGCGGCGACGCGATTGATCAGCACGCCGATCTCGCTCACCCGCGCGTCGACCTGTGCGCCCGCGCCCGCGATCTCGCCGTCGGACGGATTGGGTGGCGGGGGTGGTACCGCCGCGACCGGTCCCGCGACGCCGAGTACAACCAGCACCGCCAGCAAACCGATCGCTATCCGTAATAGACCTGGTTCGTCCTGCCTGCCTGTACCGCGCACGGCACCTCCGAGTATCTCGACTCGACATACGCCACCGGCACATCAGCCGAAACACCGACCACAAGAGTCGACCAATGCCCCCTGTACCACTGCATTCACGATCGCGATCACCGCAACCGTACGACACATAGTTCCCAAAGGAAACATCTGCCACAGTGGCGCGCGGCAACAATTCATCGATTGCTCAGAATTTGCCTGACGCGGGACAGTTTTCTACCCGAAAGAACAGACCACTGGTCTGGAAATGTGACTGGAGTGAAACCAGTTAGTTGGTGGAACTCGCATCGATGCGCGGCGACGCGGCGGCGGCCGGTGCCTCCACATCGGGACCGCGGCGCACCTTGACCAGGTACAGCCCGGCGATCACCAGCACCATCAGGGTCATCAACACCGCGGTGATGACCCCCCAGGAGACGCCTTCCGGCTGCTCGAGCCGGTTGACGAAGGCCTGCACGGCCTCCTCGGGATGGTTGCCCTTGTACTTGGCCGAGTCCTCGGCCCACTCGAGCCGAACCCGGCTGATGCTGTCGCTGTAGGTACCGATCCAGTCGTCGCTGAACACCGCGACGGTGCCGTGCGTGCTGTCACCGACCTCGGTGGCCAGATCACGTAGGCTCGAGTCGTGGCCGGGATTACCGGGAACGATGACGACACTGAGCGGGATCCCCTCGGATCGCGCCTGTGCGACGATCGCCGCCAGTTTCTCCTGATCCTGACCCTTGGGGGCCGCGACGTGATTGTCGGCGAGGTCGGACGCGACGCTGCTCAGCACGGTGTTCGGCGGCAGTTCGGCCGCCATCGGCGCAAAAGTGGTCATGTTCCATCCGGTCTGTCGAGCCACGATCGCCGGTGTCGCGACGGGCGTCCAACACTGCCAAGGTGAGCGTCACTGCGTCTTCCCCGACTTCGCTCGTCAGGCACAGTACGCGACATAGCGCTCGACTACGCCTACACGGCACCACCGACGGCCCCCGCGTATTTCATAGGACAAGCGTACTGTTAGGCTCGTACGGCGAGGAAACCGGCGTCTCACGGCGCCGGATACCCCCTCCGAAGACGCGAGTCGCCGGCACAGCCCCGCCGGCGGCACACCCTCACACATGAGTGGAGCTGACGTGACGAAGATTGATACCTTCGGCGCCAAAGGCACGCTCGAGGTCGGAAGCAACTCCTACGAGATCTTCCGTCTCTCGGCTGTTCCCGGCACCGAGAAGCTGCCCTACGCCCTGAAGGTGCTGGCAGAGAACCTGCTGCGCACCGAGGACGGCGCGAACATCACCGCCGACCACATCCGCGAGATCGCGAACTGGGACCCCTCGGCACAGCCGAGCGTCGAGATCCAGTTCACCCCCGCGCGCGTGATCATGCAGGACTTCACCGGCGTGCCCTGCATCGTCGACCTCGCCACCATGCGTGAGGCCGTCACCACCCTCGGTGGCGACCCGAGCAAGGTGAATCCGCTCTCCCCCGCCGACATGGTCATCGACCACTCGGTGATCCTCGATGTCTTCGGCCGCGCCGACGCACTGGAGCGCAACGTCGACCTCGAGTACGAGCGCAACGGCGAGCGTTACCAGTTCCTGCGCTGGGGCCAGGGTGCCTTCGACGACTTCAAGGTCGTCCCCCCCGGCATGGGCATCGTCCACCAGGTCAACATCGAGTACCTGGCCCCCACCGTCATGGTCCGCAACGGCCAGGCCTACCCCGACACCTGTGTCGGCACCGACTCACACACCACCATGGTCAACGGCCTGGGCGTGCTGGGCTGGGGCGTCGGTGGCATCGAGGCCGAGGCCGCGATGCTGGGCCAGCCGGTCTCCATGCTGATCCCGCGCGTCGTCGGCTTCAAGCTGACCGGTGAGATCGTGCCCGGCGTGACCGCCACCGACGTAGTGCTCACCGTCACCGACATGCTGCGCAAGCACGGCGTCGTCGGCAAGTTCGTCGAGTTCTACGGTGCCGGTGTGTCCGAGGTGCCGCTGGCCAACCGCGCCACCCTGGGCAACATGAGCCCCGAATTCGGTTCCACCGCGGCGATCTTCCCGATCGACGAGGAGACCATCAACTACCTGCGCCTGACCGGCCGCACCGACGAGCAGCTCGCGCTCGTCGAGGCGTACGCCAAGGAACAGGGCATGTGGCACGACGCGGACAAGGAGCCGGCGTACTCGGAGTACCTGGAGCTGGACCTGGGCACCGTCGTGCCGTCCATCGCCGGTCCGAAGCGCCCGCAGGACCGCATCCTGCTCAGCGACTCCAAGAACGCGTTCCGCTCCGACATCGTCAACTACGTCGGCGAGGGTGAGCTCACCGCGCTGGACGAGGCAGGCGAGGAGTCCTTCCCCGCGTCGGACTCGGTCGCCGTGTCGGCCAACGCCGCCGACGACACCTACACCCCGGCCCACTCGGCCGCCTCGGGTGCCAACGGTCGTCCGTCCAAGCCGGTCGAGGTCGTCGGCGAAGACGGCAACAAGTTCGTGCTCGATCACGGCGCTGTCGTGGTCGCGGGTATCACCTCCTGCACCAACACCTCCAACCCGTCGGTCATGCTGGGCGCCGCCCTGCTCGCCCGCAACGCGGTGGAGAAGGGTCTCGCGACCAAGCCGTGGGTGAAGACCAACATGGCGCCGGGTTCGCAGGTCGTCACCGACTACTACGAGAAGGCCGGTCTGTGGCCCTACCTGGAGAAGCTTGGCTTCTTCGTCGGTGGCTACGGCTGCACCACCTGCATCGGTAACACCGGTCCGCTGCCCGAGGCGATCTCGGCCGCGATCAACGACAACGACCTCTCGGTCACCGCGGTGCTCTCGGGTAACCGCAACTTCGAGGGTCGCATCTCCCCCGACGTGAAGATGAACTACCTGGCTTCCCCGCCGCTGGTCATCGCCTACGCGCTCGCGGGCACGATGGACTTCGACTTCGAGACCGACGCGCTCGGCCAGGACACCGACGGCAACGATATCTTCCTGAAGGACATCTGGCCCTCGGCCCAGGAGATCGACGACACCATCAAGGCGTCGATCAGCCAGGACATGTTCCGCAACTCCTACGCCACCGTCTTCGACGGTGACAAGCGCTGGCAGGGTCTGGCCACCCCGGAGGGTGACACCTTCGCGTGGGACGAGAAGTCGACCTACGTGCGCAAGGCGCCGTACTTCGACGGCATGTCGATGGATCCCTCCCCCGTCACCGACATCTCCGGCGCTCGCGTGCTGGCGCTGCTCGGCGACTCGGTGACCACCGACCACATCTCCCCGGCAGGCCCGATCAAGCCCGGCACCCCCGCCGCGCAGTACCTCGACGCCAACGGTGTGGCCCGCAAGGACTACAACTCGCTGGGCTCGCGTCGCGGTAACCACGAGGTCATGATCCGTGGCACCTTCGCCAACATCCGGCTGCGCAACCAGCTGCTCGATGACGTCTCGGGTGGTTACACCCGCGACTTCACCCAGGACGGTGGCCCGCAGGCGTTCATCTACGACGCCTCGCAGAACTACCAGGCCGCGGGCATCCCGCTGGTCGTGCTCGGTGGCAAGGAATACGGTTCGGGCTCCTCGCGTGACTGGGCCGCCAAGGGCACCAGCCTGCTGGGCGTGAAGGCCGTCATCACCGAGTCGTTCGAGCGCATCCACCGCTCCAACCTCATCGGCATGGGCGTTGTGCCGCTGCAGTTCCCGGCCGGGCAGTCCGCCGCGTCGCTGGGCCTGACCGGCACCGAGACCTTCGACATCGCGGGGATCACCGCCCTCAACGAGGGTGTCACCCCCAAGACCGTCAAGGTCACCGCCACCGCGGAAGACGGCAAGGTCACCGAGTTCGACGCGGTCGTCCGCATCGACACCCCCGGTGAGGCCGACTACTACCGCAACGGCGGCATCCTGCAGTACGTGCTGCGCAACATGATCCGCGGCTGATTGTTCGACCCGGTGGCGCAGCATCGTAAGGTGTTGCGCCATAAGGGCATTCATTTGCCCGTGAATAATGCGACAGCCCCCGTCTCGGTTCGCCGGGGCGGGGGTCCGTGTATCCGCTAGCTGGAGGAATCATGCCCAAGGTCAGCGACGACCACCTCGCCGCCCGCCGCAGCCAGATCCTCGACGGTGCACGACGCTGCTTCGCCGAATACGGCTACGACGGCGCCACCGTGCGCCGCCTGGAAGAGGCCATCGGCCTGTCCCGCGGTGCGATCTTCCACCATTTCCGCGACAAGGACGCTCTTTTCTTCGCCCTGGCCAAGGACGACGCCGAACGTATGGCCGAGGTCGCCGCCAACCAGGGCATCGTCCAGGTGATGCGCGATATGCTCGCCCGCCCCGAGGAATTCAACTGGCTCGGCACCCGCCTCGAGATCGCCCGCCGAGTCCGCACCGACCCCGAATTCCGCGCGGGCTGGACCCAGCGCTCGGCCGAACTGACCGCCGCGACGCTCGCCCGCCTGGAGCGTCGCAAGGCCGCGGGCGCCCTGCGCGACGACGTCCCCACCGACGTCCTGCTCGGCTACCTCGACCTGGTTCTCGATGGTCTCATCGCCCGCATCGCCTCGGGCCACACCAACGAAAACCTTTCCGCCGTACTGGATCTCGTCGAGGCCTCGGTGCGGCGCAAGGAATCCTGAGACGCCACACCCGCCTGTTGTGAGCGGCGTCCACCGGTCCCTGCGTGGGTGGTGGATGTGGCCTACATTGGTCTCCGGGGTGGTCCTGATTCACGCAACACTCAGGGGTGGTGGCGGTCGTGCTCGAGCATGCGTCCGGGGCGAAGACACCGTGGCCCGGTGCTGCGCGCGATGTGCCGCGTGACCGATCGGTGCGGGTGCCACGCGATGCCGTGGATGTCGCTGCGGCGGGAACGGTTGTCGCCGCAGCAGCACTCGGCGCGCTGACGCTGCTCGCGACCATCACCACCACCGATTCCCGGACCACGGTGGCCGTGACCGCGGCGCTGCTGGCGGTGTGCCTGCCGATCTATCTGCGGCACATCGCCTGCGCCGTCCGCGACGCGATTCCACCCGCCGCACACCGCACGTCCGCGGTCCTGGCCACGCTGGTCATGGGCGCGTCACCGCTGGTGGGCGCCGGGTGGTTGAACAGCGTGCATCTCGTCGCCGTGGTCATCGCACTGACACTTCGACCAGCGCTCGCGATGCCGATCGCGCTGGCGCTGGTCGCCGCTGTCGCACCGCTCGCCACCCTGCTCGGAGCGTCGGCGCCGGAGACGATCTGGTTGGCGGTGACCACCGGCATGCAGGTGGTCGCGGTCTACACCCTGGTGTGGATGGTCGTCGCGCTGCGTCGATTGCGCGGTGCGGCGGCGGTGCTCGCCGAGCAAGCCGTCGCGAAGGAGCGGCTGCGCATCGACGCAGCGATCACCCGAACTGTCGAGACAGCGCTGGAATCGATCGCCGAATCATGTGATCGGGCAGCGGAATTCACTACCCGCGGCGACGCGGCGGCAGCGCGCACGGAACTCGGTACGCTCGTCGCCACCGCACGGAGTGGTCTGTCACAGGCGCGAGGATTGATCCACAGCTTCCAGGAGCCCGACTTCCGCCGCGAGATCATCTCCGCCGCAGCACTGCTGACGGCGGCAGGTATCGACGCCCGCATCGACCTGCCCGCGGCCGGACCGCCGACGCCCTACCGAGACCCCCTGCGGGCCGAGCTACGCCGCGTGCTCGCCGGGCTGCTGCGCGATGGCCCGACCGGCCCCGTGCTGATCGCCGTGCATCAGGTCGACGCCCATTGGCTGCTCAGCTGCACCGTCGGCTTGTCGAGCGACGGCAACTCCGCCGATTCCATCGGCGCCGCCGATTCCACCAGCTTCGCCCGGACCGCCACCGCAACCGTCGAACCGAAAACTGTTCCCGCATCGCCGGTTCGACATGACTGAGGTCGCGCACCCGCTGGTCGGCCCCTGGCTCGCGACGCCGCGAACCGCACGATCGCTGCTCATCGGTGCGACCTGTGCGACCGGCCTTCTCCCGCCGACGCGGGCGACTTTCGCAGGAACCGAGCAGGTGGGACCCGCAGTCCTGTGGTGGGCGCTCGCGGCCGGGCTCGTTGCCGTCCACCTGTACCACGCGTTCAGCATGGTCGGCCCGTCCCACAGCTTCGGCAGCGACGGCACGGACCATCAGGTGAGTACCGACGACCGCCGTCCGCGCGGGTGGCCTGCGACGTTCGCGCTATCGGCGGCGCTCGTCTATCTCCCGATGATCTGGTCGCCGACGGCGTGGGGCATCAGCCAGGTGTACTTCGTCGCCTCCGCCGCGCTGCTGTTGCGCGGCGTGCCGCGTGGCCTGCTCGTCGCAGCACCGATAGTGGTCACTGCTGTCGGCACTGCGGTCACCGGTGTCGACTCCCGACATCTTGTCCCGGCCATCGAAGTCGTGGTTGTGTTCACCGCGCTCGCAGGTTGCCTCGTCGGCGTGACTCACCTGGTCCGCGCGGTGCACCAACTCGACCGCACACGCACCTTGCTCGCCGACCTCGCAGCCGACCGAGAACGGCTGCGGTTGTCTCGGGACCTGCACGACTTACTCGGACAAAGCCTTTCGGCGGTATCGCTCAAAGGTGACCTGGCCACCGCCTTGCTGCCGAGCGATCCGGAGGCGGCACAGTCGGAGATACACAGCATCGGTGAGCTCACCCGCGACACTCTCCAGGCGATGCGGCGGGTCACCCTCGGCGAACACACCATCTCGCTGCACACGGAAGTCGTCGGTGCCTGCGCGCTACTGTCTGCCGCCGGAATCGACACCCACCACCGACTCGACCTGCCTGCGCTGACACCCGAAGTCGACAACACGTTCGCGTGGGCCACTCGCGAAGGCGTCACCAACGTGTTGCGCCACAGCACCGCACGCACCTGCTCGATCGTGGCAGGTCGGCGCGAGGGAACGTATTTCCTCGAAATCGTCAACGACGGCGCGCACCGCACGAAAGGCACCGGACACGGGCTGTCCGGACTCGCGGAGCGCACCTCCGCTCTGTCTGGAACCGTGTCCGCGCGGTGTGGCAGTGACGGCAGTTTCCGTCTGCGTATCGAACTCCCAGGGGGGACACCATGATTCGCGTGCTCGTCGCCGAGGACATGCACATGATCCGGGGTGCGCTGGTCGCCCTACTGACCCGCGAGGAGGACATAGAGGTGGTCGCCGAACTCGACAGTGGCAACCACGTCATCGACGAGATCACCCGCACCCGACCGGATATCGCCGTGCTCGACATCGACATGCCCGGTCTCGACGGCCTCAGCGTCGCCGCGCTCATCAACGAACAACTGCCCGAAACCCAGGTGCTGATCCTGACCGGACTGAGCCAACCGGGCTACCTGCTACGCGCGTTGCAGGCGCACGTGCGCGGATTCGTCGTCAAAGACGCGCCTGCGCAGACGCTTGCCGACAGTATCCGCAAGGTCGTCGCAGGTGAGCGGGTGATCGACACCGACCTGGTCGCCGCGGCATTGGAGACCGGCGCAAGTCCGCTGACCGCCCGCGAAGCCGAGGTCATCCGAGCGGCCGAGACGGGGATCAGCACCGACGAGATCGCGACGACGTTGTTCCTGTCGCCCGCGACCGTGCGCAACTATCTGTCGAACGCGATCACCAAGATCGGTGGGCGCAACCGCATCGATGCGATCCGCATCGCACGCAACGCGGGCTGGCTGTGACATCGCCCGGCCGACGAACCCGACCGCCGATATGCCGCCGGGTTCGCGCTGCCACCACTCAGTCGGAAGCGGCCGTGATCGTCGCCACCACCTCGCTGGGATGCGACACCGGGGAGGCGTGCGACGACTTCACCTCACTGACCCGAGCTTTCGCACGCTCGGCCTGGAATCGTTGGGATGCGGGCGGCAGGATCTGATCTTCGGTCGAGACCAGATACCACGACGGGACCGACGCCCACGACGGCTCCCCGCTCGGCTCGGCCTGCGCGGCTGCCGCCGTAGGACGTTGGCGCGCGGCGAGGCTCGACGCGACCTCGGCATCGACATCGTGCGCGAACACAGCACCGTACTGATCGGGTTTCAGCGTCACCTCCGCCCCGGCGTCGGTGGGCTGGATCAGCAATGCCGGACCGATCCTGCTGCCCGGGTACTTCGCGGGATCCGAGAGTTCCTGTACCGCTTCCCCCTTCATCGGCGCGAAACCGGCGATGAACACCGCGGCTTTGACATCGGGCCGGTGGATATTGCTGATCACCGCACCGCCGTAGGAGTGCCCGACCAGCACCACGGGCCCGGCGATCTTCGCAATCGCCGACGTGACAGCGGCCGCGTCCGAACTCGGACCGCGAAGCGGATTCTCCGGTTGGACCACCTGATAGCCCTTGCCGCGCAGCAATCCGGCGACCGTATCCCAGCTGGAACTGTCGGAGAACGATCCGTGCACCAGCACGATCGTCGGCTTGACCGCGACAGCGGTCGTCGGCGCCGAGGCTGATCCCACATCGCTCCCGCACCCGGCCGCGACCACCACGGCGGTAGCGGTGAGCGCGATAGTGACAAGTCGGAGCCGGACAAGCTTGTGCATGGCGTTCCATTCTCGTAGTCGTCGGTCTCTCGACTGAGAATCACAGCCCGACCCGTGTGCCGAGTAGATGTCGATGTCTACGGAATCCGATGGCAAATGTCATCGTTCCAAGCGAACTCTGTTCCGCTGTAATCGATCTCACGGCACCGTCACGACGACACCGAGAATCCTGAGCTACGCTCGAGTCGGCCATGGAGTAGTTCAGCAGGTAGAACGCCGACTCCACAGGACGGATGCCGCGGGTTCGATTCCCGCCTCCATGGCCGCCGAACTTTTCGCCGATTGCGCGCGGCGGGATCCTCATCGGCGGTCATTTCGCAGACAGGGATCGGCGGGTCAGGTCGCCCAACCACTGAGCAAGGCTCGCGAGATCCGGTCCAGGGCGGCACGATCCGCGGGCTCGAGCACCGACAGCATCGCGGTCTCGTTCTCGGTGTGCGCCACGACCACCGTGTCGACGAGTGCGCGCCCCTCCTCGGTGAGCGCCACGCGCACGGCGCGCCGATCCTCGCGATCGGCGATGCGGCGAACCAGGCCCGCCGCTTCGAGCCGGTCGATCCGGCCGGTCATCCCCGCGCGCGACAGCATCAGGGTATCGGCGAGCACCGACGGGTTGAGTTCGAAGGGCGTCCCCGAACGGCGCAGTGCCGCAAGCACATCGAACTCACCGCGCTGCAAACCGTGTGTGGTGAACACACTTTCGATCCGCGCCATGGCGATGTTCATCAGCCTGCCGAGCCTGCCGAAGACCGCCATCGCCTCGAGCTCCAGATCGGGTCGCTCCCGCTGCCACTGGGCCGTGATCGCATCGACGACATCCGGTTCGCGTTCATCCATGGACACGATTCTATTCGCTGAGATATAGTTCGGTAGCGAATTATCAACCGGCGAATGGAAAAGACATGACGAACGCCCGCGACATCGCCCTCTGCCTGCCCGAGGACGCCGAGACCCTCGGCACCGAGAACGTGCGGATGCGCCTGCTCACCGACGCGAATGCCAGCGACGGCGCGGTCAGCACGCTCGAGGTCACCATGACTCAGGGCGCCGACGGCGCCGCACCGCATTTCCACACCCGCTCCGACGAGCTGTTCTATGTCGCCGACGGCGAACTCCAGGTCATGGCGGGCGATCGCATCCTCACCGTCGGCGCGGGCGGCTCGCTGGTCGTCCCACGACAGATGCCGCACGCCTTCGGCGCCACCCCCGACAGCGGCGCGCGCATCCTCATCGCCCTGATGCCCGGCGTCCAACGCTTCGAGTACTTCCGCCTGCTCGACCGCCTCATCCACGGCGAGGCGACCCACGACGAATTCGTCGCCGCCCAAGAGGAATTCGACAATCACTTCGTCGACGCTCCCGCCTGGTGGGCCGAACGCAACGCCCATCGGGCCTGACCCGTCATGCACCAGCCCTGATACTGTGGCCGAGATTGCACCAGGATCGGGAACAACACGACCGGAGCAGCCGGTTCTACGCCGTATGACGTTCTCCGTACCGGTCCTCGTCCGCGGCTACGAGCTCGACACCCAGGGCCATCTCAATCACGCCGTCTACCACCAGTACGGCGAGCACGCTCGATGGGAGCTGCTGCGCGCGGCGGGCATCCCGCAGGACAAATTCATCGCCAGCGGCGTCGGCGCGGTGGTACTCGAGTCGACCATCAAGTACAAGCGTGAGCTGCGCGGTGGCGACGAGGTCACCGTGACCTGCGCCTTCGACTGGCGGGACGGCGAGAAGGTCTTCCGGTTCCATCACCAGATCATCAAGCTCGACGGTACCGTCGCCGCGGAGATCACCGTCGTGGCCGGCGCGATGGATCTGACGGCCCGACGACTCGTCGCCGACCCGGCCCAGCACTTCCGCGAGCTCGCCGAGAATCCCGAACTGCTCGGCCTCTAGAGACCGCACACGGCGCGGCAGGCAACATCCGGCACAGACCCGGGGACGCCTGCCGCGCCGTTGTCATCTGCGTTTGCTGCCAGATTGCCCATGAGAACACAGTTGGCGCATCCGAGTTGTCCGAAATTCTTTCCCCGCAAGGCGATCACGCGCCGCTCGGCGGTTTGCCCGGCGCTCCGCAAATCTTGCGAACCCGCTCGGCGGGCCACGCGTTCACGCTATGATCCGAAGCACCTTTTGGGGTTCTGGCAAATCGCGAGCAGACGAGAAGATCGGAGTGAGTGCCCATGACCGACGCCATCCACCTCCCCGCAACCGCGTTGTCCCGGGATCGGGGCCCCGCCTTGCGCGGATTGCTGGTGGCCGAGTCCGATCGCGACATCTCGGTGCGCGTGGACGGTGGCACCTGGACTTTCGACCGCAACGACATCGTGCGACTCACCGAAGACCGCGCGGGCGCGGGTGAACGTCAGGTACGGGTCGACATCCGCCCCGGCGCCACCGCCGACTTCACCCGGCGCATGCGCGTCGAGCTGGTCGACCGGCCGATCACCCTCGCGCCGGAACCGTCGGAGGCGCTGGGCGACGAGCAGCTGGCCCGCGCCACCCGCGGCTGGGCCACGAAACTGCGCATCGCCGAACGGGGTGGTGTCACCGGGGCGACGTTCACCTTCCACGACGGCATCAACTGCGACAGCCTCGACTGAAACGGCACAGAAGTTATGGAAGGCGCTACCGACGCCGTGCTCATCGTCTCCGAAACCGACGACCTGCACGCCGATGCGCTGGCGTCGACCCTGCGAGAACACCACGGGCTCGACCCGATTCGACTCGACCTGCGCGACTTCCCTTCCGAGACAGGGAGTTTCCGGCTCGACAAGGCGGGCACCAACCGCGCGCTCTCTCATGTCCACGGTCTCGACGACGTGCGCGCGGTGTGGTGGCGCAGGCCGCACCCGTGCCGGGTGCCGCACGGCGTGCGCGCCGCCGACGACGAGTTCCGCCAGGCCGAATGCGACGGATTCCTGCAGGGCATGCTGTGGTCGATCCCGGCCTACTGGGTCAACGATCCGGCCGCCGAACGCACCGCGACGCGCAAGATCGTGCAGCTCGAAACCGCGCAGCGGGCGGGTTTCACGATCCCGGAGACGCTGATCACCAACGACCCGGACGAGGCCCGCAGCTTCGTCGAATCCCGCTGTGGTCCGGTGGTTTACAAACGCACCGGCACCGGCCGTGGTGAGTTCTCGGAGACCAGGATCATCACCGGGCCCGAGCTGAGCAGACTCGACTCGATCCGCTCGACGCCGACCACATTCCAGGACTATGTGGAAGCCAGCTGCGATCTGCGGGTGGTGTGGGTCGACGGTGTCGCGTGGAGTGTGCGCATCGACTCCCAGGCGGGGGTCGGCCGCATCGACTCGCGCCTCGACACCTCGGTCGCCTTCGCGCCCGATCGGCTACCGGCGTCGGTCAGCAAGTCCCTCGCGACCCTGATGGGCGCGCTCGGACTCAGCTTCGGCGTCGTCGACCTGCGCCTCGGCAGCGATGGCGAGTACTACTTCCTCGAGGTGAACCCGCAGGGGCAGTTCGCCTACCTCGAGATCAAGACGGGGCTGCCGCTGTTCGCCAGCCTGGCGAATCTGCTGGTCCGCGGGGACGGAGCCGTCGCAGGCTGGTAGCGGCCGGCGTCGACGACGCGCGGCTCAGTCGGCCGGATTCTTGCGCCGGTTGGCGCCGCCGCGCCCACGCAGTTCGACATGTGACTCGACCAGCACATTGTGGATGAAGCCGTACGAGCGGCCGGTGGACCTGGCCAGGGTGCGAATGGACGCGCCCGCCTCGTACTGCTTCTTCAACTGGGACTGCAGCCGGTCGCGGGACTTGCCCGTTACCCGGGTGCCCTTGCCCAGCGCTGCCTTGCCGATCGTCGATTTACCCTTGGCCGACCTAGCGGCCTGTCTGGCACTGTCGCTCATGGCTTCCTCCGAGTCGCCGAGCACTCCTTCCAGGCTAGACACTCCGCACTCGGTGATCAACGAAAACAGTGATCAAACTCACGCGATACCGGCGAGTTCCTCCCCGACACCGCGTTTCACGCACGACACACCGGCCCCTGGGCGGTGTCTGACCTTCGCCTGACTCCGGGGCGCCGCGTGGTGACGCTGCGCTACCGCCTCCGCGCCCTGACAGATCAGGCGAGGTCGATGAGCTCCGCGTACTCGGCGGACCAGTGGTCCTCGGTGCCGTCGGGAAGCAGAATGACCCGCTCCGGGTTGAGCGCCTCGGCCGCGCCCGGATCGTGCGTCACCAGCACCACGGCGCCCGCGTAGGTGCGCAGCGCCTCGAGTACCTGCTCGCGCGAGACCGGGTCGAGGTTGTTGGTCGGCTCGTCGAGCAGCAGCACGTTCGCCGCCGAGGACACCAGCCCGGCCAGCGCCAGACGCGTCTTCTCACCGCCGGACAGCGTGCCCGCGGGCTGGTCGAGCTGCGGCCCGGTGAACATGAACGCACCGAGCAGGCTGCGCAGCTCCTGCTCCCCCGCGTCCGGGGAGGCGTGGCGGATGTTCTCCCACACCGAGGCCTGATCGTCGAGGGTGTCGTGCTCCTGGGCGAAGTAGCCGACCTTGAGCCCGCGCCCCTGCTCGACGCCACCCGCGGTCGGCGTCTCGACACCGGCGAGCAGTTTCAGCATGGTCGTCTTACCGGCACCGTTGAGCCCGAGCACCACCACGCGGCTGCCCTTGTCGACGGCGAAGTTCACGCCGGTGAAGATCTCGAGCGAACCGTAGAGCTTGGTCAGGTCCTTCACCATCAGCGGAGTCTTGCTGCAGGCCGCGGGCTCGGGGAACCGGATGCGGGCGACCTTGTCGCTCACGCGCACGTCGTCGAGCTCGTTGATCAACCGTTCGGCGCGGCGCACCATCTGGTGTGCCGCAGCGGCTTTGGTGGCCTTCGCGCCGAGCTTGGCGGCCTGCTGACGCAGCGCGCCCGCCTTCTTCTCGGCGTTGGCGCGTTCGCGGACGCGGCGCTGCTCGTCGGTGGCGCGGGCGTCGAGGTACTTCTTCCAGCCCATGTTGTAGACGTCGGGCTCACCACGCACGGCGTCGAGGAACCACACCTTGTTG
Source organism: Nocardia sp. NPDC058519 (assembly GCF_042719755.1). Lineage (NCBI taxonomy): Bacteria > Bacillati > Actinomycetota > Actinomycetes > Mycobacteriales > Nocardiaceae > Nocardia > Nocardia sp. NPDC058519. The sequence goes on from NZ_JBHXNK010000002.1 coordinate 199,292, forward strand.
ACCACGTCGCCGAGCAGTTCCACGTCGTGGCTGATCACGATCAGTCCGCCGTCGTGGTTCTGCAGGAACCCGCGCAGCCAGGTGATGGAGTCGGCGTCGAGGTGGTTGGTCGGCTCGTCGAGCAGCAGGATGCGGTCCGAGCGCCCACCCGAGCCGTCGGACGCGGAGAACAGGATGCGGGCCAGCTCGATGCGGCGCCGCTGACCGCCGGAGAGGGTGCGCAGCTGCTGGTCGAGGACACGGTCTGGCAGGCCGAGGCTGTTGCAGATGCGCGCCGCCTCGCTTTCGGCGACGTAGCCACCGAGCGAGGAGAACTGGTCTTCGAGGCGGCCGTATCGGCGAATCGCCTTGTCGCGCGCGGCATCGTCGGCGACCTCGGCCATTTCGACCTGGGCCTTCTCCATGTCGCGCAGCAGGACGTCGAGCCCGCGCGCCGACAGCACCCGGTCTTTGGCGATCACATCGAGATCGCCTTCCTTCGGGTCCTGCGGCAGGTAGCCGATGTCGGTGGAGCGAGTGATCTTTCCGGCGTACGGTTCACCCTCGCCCGCGAGGATGCGCAGGGTGGTGGTCTTGCCCGCACCGTTGCGACCGACCAGTCCGATCCGGTCGCCGGACTGCACCCGCAGCGCCGGCCCAGGGGCCGAGAGCAGGGTGCGGACTCCGGCCCGGACCTCCAGGTCGGTCGCCGTGATCACAGAGTTCTCCTCAGAGTAAGACAAACGGGAAAGGTATTTCGGCAAGAACCACTTATTTTACCGTCGACGTCCCCGGAAGCCGAACCCGGCGCTGCCCGATGTGAGCGTGGTTACTCTCGTGCCATGACTACCGATCTACTTGGCCGCACCGCTCTCGTCACCGGAGCCAGTCGCGGCATCGGGCTCGCGACCGCGGCCGAACTGATGAGCCGGGGCGCGAACGTACTGATCACCGCCCGTAAACCCGAACCGCTCGAGGTCGCCGCGACCGAGCTGCGCGCGCTCGGCCACAAGGGTCAGGTGAGCACTCTCGCCGGCAATGCCGGCGATGCCGACGCGCGCGCCGAGGCCGTGGCCAGAGCCGTCACCGAGTACGGCTCGCTCGACATCCTGATCAACAACACCGGCATCAACCCCGTCTACGGTCCGCTGATGGATGCCGATCTGGGCGGCGTCAGCAAGATCTTCGATGTGAACGTGGTGGCCTCGCTCGGCTATGTACAGCAGGCCTACCGCGCGTGGATGGCCGAGCACGGCGGCGCCGTGGTGAACGTGGCCAGCGTCGCGGGTATCCGGTCGTCCGGCGTGATCTCGGCCTACGGCGCGTCGAAGGCGGCGCTGATCCGGCTCACCGAGGAGCTGGCGTGGCAGCTGGGCCCCAAGATCCGTGTCAACGCGGTGGCGCCGGGCGTGGTCAAGACCAAGTTCGCCGATGCGCTGTATTCCGACGACGAGGAGCGCGCCGCGAGCGTGTACCCGATGAAGCGGCTCGGCGCACCCGAGGACGTGGCCCGGCTGATCGCGTTCCTGGTGTCCGACGAGGCCGCGTGGATCACCGGTGATTGTGTGCGGGTCGACGGCGGGTTCCTCTCCACCGGCGGCATCTGAGACATCGCATGGATGCCGAAGGGCGACACCGGAACTGAACCGGTGCCGCCCTTCGGCCTTGTGCTATTGAATCAGACCGGCGCCTGGTCAGTCCGAGGTCTCGCGGCTGCCCGCCGACGCCGAAAGACTTTCCTGCGCCCGCGCGTTCTCCCGCGCTCCGGTGCTGTCCTCGATCCGCGTCGCCTCGGCCCGCGCTGCCTCGGCCCGCGCCGCCTCAGCTCGCGCGAGTGGATCCACGACGACGATCTCCTCGGGCCTGGCGGCGGCGAGCGGATCACGCACCACCACTTCACGTTTCGGCGATCGCACCGAGCCACTATCGTCCAGGCCCCACCGGTCGTGCAGGCGGTGCAGGAATTCCGGTGCGTACCAGTTCGCGTCGCCGAGCACCTTCATCGCGGCGGGCAGCAGGAATCCGCGCACGAGGGTGGCGTCGACGATCACCGCCAGCGGCAGGCCGATGCCGAACGCCTTCATGAAGGTGATGTCGGAGGCAAGGAAGCCGAGGAACACCAGCGAGATGAGGATCGCGGCGGCGGTGACGATGCGCCCGACCCGTTCCAGACCGAGCGCGACCGCGGTCTCGTTCTTGCCGGTGCGGTCGTATTCCTCCCGGATCCGCGACAGCAGGAACACCTGGTAGTCCATCGCGAGCCCGAAGGCGGCGGCGAACAACATCACCGGGACCGTAGCGGACAGATCCCCGGTGACGGTGAAGCCGAGCACCCCGGACAGGTGCCCGTCCTGGAAGATCCACACCAGCGCACCGAAGGTCGCGGTCAGGCTCAGCGCGCTGAGGATCACCGCCAGCACCGGCAGCACCACGCTGCCGGTGAGCGCGAACAGCACGATCAGCATCATGATCACCACGAAGCCGAGCGCCCATGGCAGTTCGTTCTCGATGGCGGCGACTGAGTCGGCATTGGCCGCGGCTACGCCACCGACCAGCAATTCGCTCGGCGTGCGCACCGCGCGCACTTGCTCGACCAGTCCGGCGAGGGCATCGCTGTCGCCGGTGGTCGGCACGATCGACAGGTAGACGGCCTTCTCGACACGGAAGCGCGCGTTGACCGCCGTGGGTTCGACGAACAGCCCGCCCTGGGCGTAGCTGCCGGTGGCGGTGTCGACGCGGCGGACATTGTCCAGGTCGGACATGGCACGGGCGATGGTGTCGAGTCCCGCCGCGCTGTAAGCACTTTCAGGGAGCACCGCGACGAGCGTGTGCTGGTCGCTCTCGCTGAAGTCGCGTGCCACGATCTCGGTGACCTGACGGGAGTTCATCGATTCCGGCAGGGTTCGTTCATCCGGGAAACCGAGTTTCACGCCGAGGAACGGCGCGCCGAGCAACAGCAGCAGGGCGGTGACAGCAAGTCCGATCGAGATCGGCTTGCGCATCACGGCGGTGGCGAGCTTGTGCCAGGCGCCCTCGCCCGGTGCGGGGCGTGGGGCGCGCAGGAACCACCAGCCGAGCTGACCCTTGTCGATGCGTGTGCCGATCAGCAACAGCGCGGCGGGCAGCACGGTGAGCGACACCAGCGCGGCCAGCGCCGCGACGACGATGCCCGCGTACCCCATCGACCGGATCGCCAGCAGTGGGAAGAACAGCAATCCGGCCAGCGCCACCGCGACGGTGAGCGCGGAGAACGCGACGGTGCGGCCCGCGGTGCGCAGGGTGGTTGCCACCGCGCCGGCCGGGGTGCGGCCGTCGGCGAGCTCGTCGCGGTAGCGGTTGACGATCAGCAGGCTGTAGTCGATGGCCAGACCGAGGCCGAGCAGCGTCGCCACATTGGTCGCGGTGACCGACAGCGGGGTGAACAGGGTGAGCAACCACAGCGCGCCCATGGTGGTGAGCACGGTGCCGATCGCGACGAGCAGCGGCAAGCTCGCGGCGACCAGGCCGCCGAAGACGAACAGCAGCGCGATCAGGGTGAGCGGGAAGGCGATGGCTTCGCCCTTGGCGATGTCGGTCTTGCTCTGCTGCACGGTCTCGTGCATGAGCATGGCGAATCCGCCCGCCCTGACCTGCAACGATCCTTGTCTGCCCGTCAGCTCCTCGGAGATGGCGGTGACGCGTTCGTCGATCTCGCGTTCGCTGCCGAGCACACTGGCGACGATCAGACCCTGCTTGCCGTCGACACTGCGCAGCGCGGGCTGGTGGGAGGTCCAATACGACATCACCTCGGTGACACCGGCACGTTCCTGCAGGTTGGCGACCAATGCCGTTGCGGCCGCGGTGGATTCGGGGTCCTCGACCGACGACTCGGTCTCCACCAGCAGCAGCAGGTTCGGCGGCGCCTGCCCGAACTCGTCGCGCAACACCTCGAGCGCACGGCTGGATTCGCTGCCGGGGTCGGTGTATCCGCCGCCCTCCACCCGCTCGAACAGCGTGGCACCCAGTGCGCCGAGCACCACCGCGAGCACCGCGAAAACGCCGAGCACCCAGCAGCTGCGCCGCCTGGTGAATTCGAACACCGGATTGTCCCCTAACTCGTCACACAACCGAGCGGCACGCATATCGACGTGCGGGGGCTCGAATCACTTCCGGCCGTCCGCCTCGTCGGCCCGATCCTGTTGGCGGGTCGGCGCGTTCGCGAGGCGATCGTAGCAACTTCGTGGCGGCACCGCCGGGCCTCTGGCACACCCTTGTTCTTCCCCGTCGGCTACCGGTCTCGGCCACCCCGGCACGGCGACCGTCTCGCCACCTCCACCGGCGGCGTCAAGGGCTCTGTGAGTCGAGTGCGGTGAACGCCCAGGAGTGTCCGGCACGCCGCCTCGCGGCGAGGAGCCGATGCTCTTCGGCTACCGACCGGACGCACCGATGACCGAGGCCGCGACAGCGCGACGCAGATTCGGAGGCAGGTCGGCGAACAGTGCGCGCATCGCGGCGAGGGTGCCGCGGAGGTCGCCGTGGCCGGACAGGTAGGAAAGCTGGAGAGGGGCAGGCAAACCGAAGAACACCTCGAAGAACACCGGGACCTCGCGGGGCGGAAGGGCCAGCAGCGCACGTAGTCCCGCGCGGCGCAGGGCGGCCACTGCCCGCGCTCGCGGAGTCCATACCGTGCCACCCGTGACGACGGTGTCCGCCGCGGCGAGTGCGGCGGCGACGCTGTATCCGGTCGCGGGATGGGTCAGACCACCGGCCGCACCGAATCGACCACCGCCAGGTCTACCTCCCTGCACCGGAAACCGCACTCGCTCAACAGGTTCGGCTCCGGTGAGCGCGATCCCTCGCGCACGCAGCCGGTGTTCGAGTCTGCGTCGCAGCACCTCCGGCGCGAGCGCCGGTCGACCGGCGAGGCAGGTCTCCTCGAACAGCGCGGTGCCGGCGCTGAGCGGTACCGCGTACAGAAACGACGGTGGGTCGTCCGGATCGGCGCCGTTGTCGAGGCGCCAGTCCATGAACAGCGTCCGCTCGAGTTCGTCACGGGCCATGACGACGCCGTACGCGGTCTGCTCGGCGCGACGCGCCGATCGCGCCAACCCCCGCGCATCGACCACCTGACCGGTGCGGGTCAGGCCACCGGCCGTCCGCACTTCTCGCCCGTCCACCTCCACGGCCCGGTCCGCGAGCACGGTCGCGCCGTCCAGCGTCAGCGACGACTGCAGCGCCGCCGTATCGAACACCTGATAAACGCGATCGATCCGATGCTCGCCCACCGCCCACGCCGTCGGTGCCTCAACCGCCGCCGCCACCACGCCGGAATCCAGCCACTCCGGGAGTTCATCGGCCCACGCCGCATAGGTCGGCATCCACACCCGGTCCGGATGCGGATCGATCACCGTGACGCTGCGCCCCGCGGCCAGCGCACGATGAGCAACAGCCCGCCCCGCCGGACCGAGCCCACAGACGATCACCTCCACACCCACCCGTTGATTGGATCAGACGCAACGATTTCAAGCTCCGGCGGATCACGGACCAGCACCTATTCGGGATCGCTTGCTCGCCCCCGCGCGACATTTCGACCATGATGGGGTGCATGAGATCGATCTGGAAGGGCTCGATCGCTTTCGGGCTGGTCAATGTCCCGGTCAAGGTTTATACCGCGACCGAGGACCATGACATCCGGTTCCACCAGGTCCACGCCAAGGACGGGGGCCGGATCAAATATGACCGGGTCTGTCAGGTGTGTGGCAATTCTGTGCAGTTCGCCGATATCGACAAGGCCTACACCTCGCCCGATGGCGAGCAGGTGGTGCTGACCGACGCCGATTTCTCGAAGCTGCCCGCGGCGGAGAAGCACGAGATTCCGGTACTGGAATTCGTGCCGTCCGATCAGATCGACCCGGTGCTGTTCGACAAGAGCTATTACCTCGAACCGGATTCCGCGACGCCGAAGGCCTATCAATTGCTGGCGGCGACCCTCGAACGCATCGACAAGACCGCGCTCGTGCATTTCACGCTGCGACAGAAGACCCGGCTGGCCGCATTACGTGTGCGGGACGGCGTGCTGGTCCTGCAGACGCTGCTGTGGCCCGACGAGGTGCGGGCCGTCGAATTCCCGTCGCTCGACGACGCGCCCGCCCCGCGCCCGCAAGAACTGAAGATGGCCGAAACTCTCGTCGAGTCGATGTCGGGCGATTTCGACCCTTCCGAATACACCGACGAATACCAGATCGAACTACAGAAACTTCTCGACGAGGCGATCGCCAGCGGCACCGGCAAGGTCGAGCCCGCCGCGGAAACCGAGCCCGTCGAACAGGCCGATGCCGAAGTCGTGGATCTGGTCGCCGCGTTGCAACGCAGTCTCGAGGCCAGCGGGCGCCGGGAAGCCGCCCCGGAGAAGCCCGCGAAAAAGGCCGCCAAGAAGGCCGCACCGCGCAAGGCCGCCACGAGCAAATCCACCGCGTCCAAGACCGCGACCCGCAAGGGCGCGTAGGGCACACTGGCGGCTATGGACACCGCCATCGCTGTCGTGCCGATGGGATTGGGGCATCTGCGTCAAGTCCTCGACCTCGGCCATCAGGTCTTCGACACCACCATCAAGCCCTACACGTCGTGGTCGCTGACGGCCGTCGCCGAGCACCTCGACAGCCCCGACAACGCCTGCTGGGTGGCCCTGGACTCCGACCGGGTGGTCGGGTTCGTGCTCGGGTCGATGGAGTTCGAGCATCGCGACGACTGGGCGTATCTGGAATGGATCGCGGTCGCCCCCGATATGCAAGGCCACGGGATCGCGCGGCGGCTGGTGAACGTGTGCTCGGAGGCGTTGTTCGCGCGCGGCGCCCGCCATATCGTCACCGATGTCGAGGACCGCAACAGCGCCTCGGCCGCGCTGATGACCAGCAGCGGGTTCGTGCCCGCCGCGACCGTCACACTGCTGGTGCGGCCCAACCCCGCCGCCCCGGACGACGACGCCACACTGCCGCCGATCACCAAACGCGACCTCGTCCGCCGCGGCAGATTGTCGGTCGAGCACCCGCTCCGCTGATGTCCGTAAGTTAGACGGGCGTCCCACTGTTTGCGAGGATTTCGCTCACGCCAAGTCAAACCGTTGTCGGCGGGTCGTGCCGACAGCTTGGATGACCGAGTTCATCTTCTGCGAGCAATTCGGGAGTACAAGTGAAATTCCGTCGGACACTGGCGATCCCAGTGCTGATAGCAACCGCGGCCCTCACCCTGACCGCGTGCGGTTCCGATGACGCGTCGGGCACGGTGGTACGGATCGGCACCACCGACAAGGACAGGGCATTCGAGGTCTTCGAACAGAAGGCGAAAGAGCAGGGCATCACGCTGAAGGTCACCAATTTCTCCGATTACAAGCAGCCGAATACGGCGCTGTCGCAGAATCAGATCGACCTCAATCTGTTCCAGCATCTGCAGTTCCTCGGCCAGTACAACGTGGCCAGCTCGGACACGCTCACCCCGATCGGCTCGACGTACATTGTGCCGCTGGGGCTCTACTCGAAGAAGCACAAGGCACTCGCCGATATCCCGGCCGGTGGCGAGATCGCGATTCCCAACGATCCGACCAACCAGGCGCGCGCGCTGTTCGTGCTGCAGGCCGCCGGGTTGCTGAAGATCACCGGCACCTCGGCCCAGCCGACCCCCGCCGACATCGACAAGGGCGCCTCCAAGGTGCGGGTGACGCCGGTGGACGCCGCCCAGACCGCGCTGTCACTGCCCTCGGTCGACGGTTCGGTCATCAACAACACCTTCCTCGAGCGTTCGGGCGTCGATCCGAAATCGGCGCTGTACAAGGATGATCCGAAAAATCCGGCCGCCGAGCCCTACATCAATGTGATCGTCAGCCGGGCCGCGGACAAGACGAATCCGACGTATCTGAAGCTGGTCGAGATCTGGAAAGATCCGGCGGTGGCCACCGCGCACGCCGAGACCACCAAGGGCACCGCGGTCGCGGTGAACCGGCCAGGTGCCGAGCTCGAACAGATCCTGGACCGGGTGCAGCAGGGCATCCGCACCACCAAGTGAGTGCGCAACCCGCTGCCGTCGAATTCCGGTCCGTCACCAAGGTTTTCGGCAGCGGCAACGATCGGCACACCGCACTCGACGACATCGACCTGCGGATCGAGCCGGGTGAGATCTTCGGCGTCATCGGCTATTCCGGGGCGGGCAAGTCCACGCTGGTGCGGCTGATCAACGCGCTGGACAAGCCGACTTCGGGCACCGTCACGATTTCCGGCACCCCCATCACCGGGGTGCCGGAGTCGGCGGTGCGCCGGCTGCGCCGCGATATCGGCATGGTGTTCCAGCAGTTCAACCTGTTCCGATCGCGCACTGCCGCAGGCAATATCGAGTATCCGCTGAAGGTGGCGGGCTGGAAACGGGCCGAGCGCAAGGCCCGGGTGGCCGAGTTGCTCGAATTCGTCGGGCTCACCGACAAGGCGCGCGCCTACCCCGATCAGCTCTCCGGTGGGCAGAAGCAGCGGGTCGGGATCGCGAGAGCGCTGGCGACCTCGCCCTCGCTGTTGCTGGCCGACGAGGCCACCTCCGCACTCGACCCGGAAACCACCGGCGAGGTGCTGCGACTGCTGAAGAAGATCAATGCCGAGCTCGGGGTGACCATTGTGGTGATCACCCACGAGATGGATGTGATCCGCGCGGTTGCCGACCGGGTGGCGGTGCTCGCCGAGGGGCGGATCGTCGAATTGGCGGCCACCTTCGATGTTTTCGCCGCACCGCAGGCCGCGCCGACACGGTCGTTCGTGGCGACCGTGCTGCACAATCGGCCCGACGCGGCGGAGCTGGATCGATTGCGGGAGCTGCACGGGGGCAGGCTGGTCACTGTCGACATCGACGATCACAGCGGGATCGGGGCGGCATTGGCCGCCGCTACCGCCGCCGACGTGCGGTTCGAGATCGTCTACGGCGGGGTGAGTACGTTGCAGGACAAGACTTTCGGCAGCGTCACCCTGTCGCTGCACGGGCCCGATGCCGCGCTGGATCGCGTGGTCGCCGACCTGGAACGGAAGGCGGGCTGATGGAGACCAACTGGGAGAAGCTGCGGCCCACGCTGTTCGAGGCGATCGGGACCACGGTTTATCTGGTCGGCGTGACGTTCGTCGTCGCGGGGGTGATCGGGCTGGTGCTCGGGACCGCGCTCTACACGACCCGCAAGGGTGGACTGCTGGCGAACGGGCCGATCTACTTCGTGCTCAATGTGTTCGTCAATGTGGTGCGCCCGATTCCGTTCATCATCCTGCTGGCCGCACTCGGCCCGGTCACCCTGGAGGTGGTCGGCACCACGATCGGCTCGGAGGCGGCGCTGTTCGTGATGATCGTCGCGGCCTCGTTCGGGATCGCCCGGATCGTGGAGCAGAACCTGGTGACGGTCGATCCCGGCGTGATCGAGGCGGCGCGTGCGGTCGGTGCGGGACCACTGCGGATCATTCTCACGCTGCTCATCCCGGAAGCGCTGGGGCCGTTGATCCTCGGCTACACCTTTGTGGTGATCTCGATTGTCGATATCTCCGCGATGGCGGGCACTGTGGGTGGCGGCGGACTCGGTGATTTCGCCATCGTCTACGGATATCAGCAATTCCAGTGGCAGGTCACGATCGTGGCGGTGCTGATCATCATCGCCGGTGTGCAAGGCGTGCAATTCTTCGGAAACTGGCTCGCCAGAAAAGTGCTGCGCCGCTGAATCCAGTAGTGGGGGGGGGGGGGGGGGGCCCGGCGCCCACAAGCGGGGGGGAGGTGATAGGGGGGGAGCGCCCCCCGGGGGCGGGAAGCGC
>NZ_JBHXNK010000002.1:209080-409758 GCF_042719755.1 Nocardia sp. NPDC058519
TGTGCTCTCGTTGTTATCTCCTCCCCCCGCCCCCCCCACCTATCGGGGCCGCCCCTATTACGCGGGGGGGCCCCCGGCCCCCCCCCCCCCCCCCCACTACTGGATCTGTCTAGATGTTCGCAGTGCACGCCGACAGGATGACGCTTGCCGCACGCGGCGACGCCGAACCCGGATCAGGAAACGGTGCCGCACTGATGCCGAGCACATCCACCGCGGAGCGCTCGGCCGCGGCCAGGGAGTGATCCCACGCCCAGCCGAAGCGGTAGTCCGCGCCCTGCGCCACCGCACCGCAGGCATTGCGGAACCCGACGACGACCTGGCAGTCCCGCACACCGCACTCGTCGAGCGCGGCCTGGGTCGCCGCCGCCCAGCTTCCGTAGTTCACCGCCGAGGCCACCACAGCGTGGCCCGCCGACAACGCCAGCGCCCCATAGAGATCGCCCGCCGCGGCCTGGAATCCACCATCGCGCGACACAGCGGTGTACCCCGGCACCTCGGCGATCGCCACCCCACTGGCCCCCGCGGAAGCAGGCCCCGCGCTCACCACGGTGAACGCCGCCACCGCGGAGACTGCAGCCACACCAAGGGCATATTTGCCCACAACAGACATCAGAGATTCTCCCCGTCGAAATACCGACTCCGCGCCTCGAAGCCGACCCATCATGAACGCCCGATTCCTCCCGAACCGCCCGTCCGCCACAGACTAACAACACCCTCCGACAAGTAACGGCGCCCAGCAACCCACCTATCGGCGAACCAGTTCATCCCGTGCCCGCATCAACGCGAACCCCAGCAGGTTGAGTCCCCGCCACCGCACAGGATTCAACGCACCCGGATCGTCGGCGGCCAACCCGATCCCCCAGATCCGGTCCACCGGACTGGCTTCGACGATCACTCGTGAGCCGGTACCGACCAGATATCTCCGCAGTGCGTCGTCCTGCCCGAACTTGGCCACACTCCCCGCGACCACGATGTCGAACCGCGCACGCTCCCACACGTTCTCGTCGAAGTCGCGGATCTGCCGACCGAGCTTCTTCGCCTGGCTCGGATGGCCGGCACCGAGGACCTTCGCCGCGGTCGCCGGATCCTCGAACAGCATCGCCTTACGCCACATCATGTAGTGCTCGGCACTGGCGAATTCCACACCGTCGACAACGAATGTCGCGGGCCACCACTGACTCAGGCTGCTCGACCCGATGGTTCCGTCCCGACGTGGGCTATGCCCCCAGAACGCCAGATACTTCGGCGAAGCACCCTGCGCGATCGCCTGGCACAGCTGCTCCACAGATTCGACAGCCATCACCCCTCCTAGTTTTGGTCTATATAACCATAGGTTGGGTTGGTCAGGCCGAGCGGATGCTGTTCAGGTCGAGGTAGGGGTGGGGGGTGGCGCGGCGGGGGATTCCGGGGGCGGCGATGACGGTGGGTTGGGTGCCGCGGCCGGTGTGGAAGCTGCGGGCGATCATCGAGGAGCGCAGTTGCCACAGGCCCGAGGATTGGGCCGGGTCGAGGCCGGTGAGCTGGGCTACTCGGCGCAGGCGGTAGTCGACGGTGTTGGTGTGGATGTGCAGCAGGCGCGCGGTGCGCTGGCGGTTCATGTTGTTGGCGATGTGCACGCGCAGGGTTTCGTAGAGCTCGGGGTGGTTGTCGAGCGGGGCGAGCAGTTCGCCGAGCCGGGCGCGGCCGGGGCCGGGGCGGGTGAGCTGGTATTCCAAGGCCAGGTCGCCGAAGCGGTAGAGACCGGGGGCGCTGTCGAGACGTTCCACCATGTCCAGGAGTTCGTGGGCACGCTGGGCCGCGTCGGGGATCTCGTCGGTGGTCGCGGGCACCAGGGCTGCCGTGATGTCGACGTGCGCGGCCCGCGACAACGCCTCGACCAGTGCGTCGAGTTGCTCGTCGGCCAGCAGATCGGCCGGGATCAGCAGGGTGCCACCGTCGACCGACAGCAGTGCAAGCACCTGTTCACCGCACCTGTGCGCCAACGCCGTTTGCACCCGGCGCAGTTTGCGCCGGGCCACCACGGCCCCGTTCACGCGTGGATCGCGCTCGTCGGGATGCGCCCCGATCGACAGCGCGAGTACCGAATACGCGTCGGAGACGGTGATGCCGACCTCGCGTGCCATGGTGACGGTCGACTGACCGGCCAGTAGCGCCGAAGTGAGCGTGTGCACGGCCGTGTGATGTTCACCGACGGCCTCGCGGTGCTCGCGGATATAGGAACGCGTCACGGTGGTACACAACAGGTCCGAGATCTCGACGACCCGGCGGAAGCCGTGGATCAGGCTCGCGCGGTCGGCGTCGGCCACCTCGTCGTAGACCGCGTCGAAGGAGAGCCGGAAACCCTCATGGAAGGCGTGCAGGATCGTCTCGATCGGCACGCCTTCGCGCGCCCAGCCCGCCGCGGCCACCGCGAGCCGGTTCAGTTTCACCTCCTCGTCGCGGCCGTCCAGCATTCCGCCGACGATTTCCAGACACATCCTGGTGACCGAGGTGACGTCGCCGGCGATCGCATCGCCGGGGAGTGTCCGGCAGGTCGCGACATTGTCGACGAAATGGCCGACCAATCGGCTGGTCATCGTCCGCACATCACGCAAGGGCTGCCACAGGGCCGTCTCGTCCAGTGAGATCGTCATCGTCGACTCCTCCTTCTACACCCCGGCGCCGCCGGTAGTGGTTGTGCCTCCGTCGTGTTGGTCCAGGTGATGACCGACACTTCGGTTTCTCTGTGATCATGACTGTAGGGTGAGCGACAGCTCACCTTCTACTCTTCTTTCCGTCGAGGTCCGAAAATGCCCCCGCAAGCCGATAAGCAGCGCAAACGTCCCAAGCAAGACCGGGCGAAGGAAACCAGAACACGTATTCTCACGGTGTCCGCTCATCTTTTCGGCACCCGTGGGATCGGCAATACCTCGACGAATCGGATCGCGACCGAAGCGGGCATGAGCATCGGTACGCTCTACCGATATTTCAGCGACCGCGACGAGATCGTCAAAGAACTCAACGACAGCCTGTTTCTGCAGGTAGAGGAGCGCTACAGCCAGCTGCTGAGTGCGAGCGCGAACCAATCCCCCCGTGATGCCGTGATCGACCTGATCCGCTCGGCCGTGGACATCCTCGTCACGAACGGGCCGCTCGTGCGGGCCCTGGTCGCCGATCTGCAGTTCTACGGCAGCGGTATCCCCGAATTCGAACCCCGACTGCGGATGCTCATCAAGCTCTACCTCCTCCAGATCATCGGCCCGATCAAGCATGTCGACATCGACGTGATGGCCTTCGTCGTACTCAACGCCGGTTTCGCCACGGCGTTGCGTTCGGTCGAGTTGGACGACGTCGAACTCGAGGCCATCATCGCCGGCACCGCCGACATGATCAGCGCCTGGATCGACGCGGTCTCCGCGGCCGAAAACGCCTAGTACACAACGAAACGGGCCCGAATCCTTCGAGAGGATTCGGGCCCGTTCACCGTGCGATGATCAGCGGGCGTTCGCCGTGCGGCTCGCCGCTCGCGTCAGCCGCGCACGTTCGATGTGCAGAACACATCGACGACCTTCGTGCCGCTGAAGTCCGATGACCCGAAGTTCGCCAGTCGTGCGATCGGAACACCATCGGACAGCCTGTCGATAGCCTTTCGCACCGCTTCGCTGCGGGTAGGTCCTGACGCGGCGGCGACCCAGCCTTGGTCGTTCCACACCAACGCCCCGCAGCCATTGGCCCACGAGGTCAGGATCCGGCAGTCCTCCATGCCGCAGTCCTGCAGCACCTTGGAGGTCGCCTCCTCCTCGGTGGGCCAGTCCCTTGTGCTCCAGCTTTCCCACTGCTCCGAGCTGAACGCGATCGCGGCCCACTTGTTGTTCGCGGCGTCCGCCGCACCGGCACCCAGCACCGACCCGGCCGCAAGAACCGACGCCGCCGCGGCGAAGCCGACCTTACCCATGAAACTCATTCGAAAGATCTCCTCTTGAAACTGTTCCGGAAATCCGGAACCGTCAAGATCATCATCGAATGCCGTTGGCAGCCAACCGGAACGGTAAACATCACACCGCGGCTCCTCGACACATAACCGTCATAAAGATGGGCCCGGATCCTTGCAGGATCCGGGCCCGAAAATCGCCGTGCGGATCAGCCCGCGTTGTCGGTGCAGAGCGTGTCGATCACGCGACCGCCGGCCAGCTGCGACGAGCCGACGTTGACGAGCAGGTTCTGCGGGGTGCCCTCGGTCAGCGCGAGGTAGGCCTCCCGCTCCGCCTCGGCGCGGGTCGATCCCTTGCCCCAGGCGAAGAACTCATCGTTGTCCACCAAGGCCAGGCACCCGTTCGCCCAGGTGACCTCCACGTAGCAACCATCCGCGGCGCACTCTTCCAACGCAGCGGCTTCGGCCTCGGCACGCGTCGGATAGTTGATCGAACGACCAACATTGTCCCAGTTACCGTCTACGGCCATCGCGCCCCACTTGTCGCCGGCCGCATTCGCCGAACCGGCACCCAGCAGAGACCCGGCCGCCAGAACCGACGCCGCGACGGCGAAGCCGACCTTGCCCATGAAACTCATTCGAAAGTACTCCTCGTGAAAGCTGTTCCGGAAGTCCGGAACCTTTAAGATCATCATCGAACGTCCGGTGATAGCCAACCGCACCGCGCAAGGTCACATCGCGACCGGTCAATGCAATACCGCCAGAACATGAAAGGGCCCGGATCCATACAGGATCCGGGCCCGAAAAGCGCGGTGCTACACCGTGAAGCCGAGGGCGCGCAGCTGTTCGCGGCCGTCGTCGGTGATCTTGTCCGGGCCCCACGGGGGCATCCAGACCCAGTTGATCTTGAGGTCCTCGACCAGGCCGCTGCGCACCAGCGCGTTGCGGGACTGGTCTTCGATGACGTCGGTCAGCGGACAGGCCGCCGAGGTGAGCGTCATGTCGAGGGTGCAGATGTTCGCGTCGTCGACGGACAGGCCGTAGACCAGGCCGAGGTCGACGACATTGATGCCGAGTTCGGGGTCGACGACGTCGCGCATCGCCTCTTCGAGGTCTTCGATGTGCTGGATCTGCTCGGCCGTCAGCTCGACCTCGACGGCTTTTTCCGCCTCGACGGCCTCAGCGGCTTCCGGGATCTGTGCGGTATCGGTGCTCTCACTCATGTGGCAGACTCCCCATTTCCCATCGGTGCCTTGGTTTCCTCGGCCGAACTGATCTGCACGACAGCGTCTTTGAACGCCATCCACCCGAGCAGCGCGCACTTGACCCGCGCCGGGTACTTGCTCACACCGGCGAGGGCGATGCCGTCGCCGATCATGTCCTCGTCACCTTCGACGGTGCCGCGGCTGGAGATCATCTCGCTGAACGAGTCGACCACCTTCAGCGCCTGCTGCACCGGCAGCCCGATCACCTGATCGGTGAGGATCGAGGTGGCGGCCTGGCTGATCGAGCAGCCCTGACCATCGTAGGAGACGTCGGCGACCTCACCGGCGTCGTCGATCTGCACACGCATCGTCACTTCGTCACCGCAGGTCGGGTTCACGTGGTGCACCTGCGCACCGAACGGTTCCCGCAGCCCGCGGTGGTGCGGGTGCTTGTAGTGATCCAGGATCACTTCCTGGTACATCTGCTCCATACGCATGATCTAGGCAACTCCGAAGAAGGTCTTGGCCTTCCGCACGGCCGCGACCAGTGCGTCGACCTCGTCGAGGGTGTTGTAGACGGCGAACGAGGCACGCGCGGTGGCGGCGATACCGAACTTGCGGTGCAGCGGCCAGGCGCAGTGGTGCCCGACGCGGATGGCGACACCCTCGTCGTCGAGGATCTGGCCCACGTCGTGGGCGTGGATCCCGTCGACCACGAACGACACCGCGCCACCACGATCGACGTTCTCGGCGGGCCCGATGATCCGCACACCGTCGATGCCGGACAGACCGTCGAGCGCGGCACCGGTGAGCGCGTGCTCGTGCGCCGCGACCGCGTCCATGCCGAGGTCCTCGAGATAACGCACCGCGGCGGCCAGCCCGACCACCTGCGAGGTCATCGGCGTGCCCGCCTCGAAGCGCTGCGGCGGCGGCGCGTAGGTGGTCTTCTCCATGGTGACGGTCTCGATCATCGACCCACCGGTGATGAACGGCGGCGTCTGCTCCAGCAGCGCACGGCGGCCGTACAGTCCGCCCACGCCCATCGGGCCCAGCATCTTGTGGCCGGAGAACGCGGCGAAGTCCACCCCGAGCTCGTGGAAGTCCACCGCCATGTGCGGCACCGACTGGCAGGCGTCGAGCACGACGAGCGCGCCGACTGCCTTCGCGCGGCGGATCAATTCGTCCACCGGAGCCACCGCGCCGGTCACGTTCGACTGATGGCTGAACGCGAGAACCTTTGTCGCGGGCGACAGTTCGAGCGAATCCAGGTCGATGCGGCCGTCGTCGGTGATGCCGTACCACTTGAGCGTGGCACCGGTACGACGCGCGAGCTCCTGCCACGGAACGAGATTCGCGTGGTGTTCGAGCTCGGTGATGACGATCTCGTCGCCGGGGCCGACCTTGTAGGGGAACCGGTCGTCACCGAACGCGTTGGCCACCAGGTTCAGCGACTCGGTCGCGTTCTTGGTGAACACGATCTCGCCGGGATCCGCGCCGACGAAGCGGGCGATATCGGCGCGCGCCTGTTCGTAGGAGTCGGTCGCCTCCTCCGCCAGCTGATGCGCACCGCGGTGCACGGCGGAGTTCCGGGTGAGCAAGAACTCGCGCTCGGCGTCCAGCACCTGCAGCGGACGCTGCGAGGTGGCACCGGAATCCAGGTACACCAACGGTTTCCCGTCCCGCACCGTGCGGTGCAGGATCGGGAAGTCGGCCCGGATCCGGGCCACGTCGAGGGCTGGCACCGTAGCGGTCATGTCAGGCTCCAGCGGTCGCGGACGTGAAGCGCTCGTAGCCGTTCGCGTCGAGTTCCTCGGCCAGCTCGGAGCCACCCTCGGCGACGATCTTGCCGTTGACGAACACGTGCACGAAGTCGGGCTTGATGTAGCGCAGGATGCGGGTGTAGTGCGTGATCAGCAGCACGCCGCCCTCTTCGCGCTCCTTGTAGCGGTTCACGCCCTCGGAGACGATGCGCAGCGCGTCGACGTCGAGGCCGGAGTCGGTCTCGTCGAGGATCGCGATCTTCGGCTTGAGCAGACCCAGCTGCAGCACCTCGTGACGCTTCTTCTCGCCACCGGAGAAGCCCTCGTTCACCGAGCGGTCGGCGAAGGCCGAGTCGATGTCGAGTTCCTTCATCGACTCCTTCACCTCCTTGACCCAGGTGCGCAGCTTGGGGGCCTCGCCGCGCACGGCGGTGGCGGCGGTGCGAAGGAAGTTCGACATCGAGACGCCGGGGACCTCGACCGGGTACTGCATGGCCAGGAACAGGCCGGCGCGGGCGCGCTCGTCGACCGACATGTCGAGCACGTTCTCACCGTCGAGGGTGATGGTGCCCTGGGTGACGGTGTACTTCGGGTGGCCAGCGATCACATAGGAGAGCGTGGACTTGCCCGAGCCGTTGGGGCCCATGATGGCGTGCGTCTCGCCGGACTTCACGGTGAGGTTCACGCCGTTGAGGATCTGCTTCGATTCACCCTCGGGGGTGGTGATCTCGGCGTGCAGGTCCTTGATTTCCAAGGTGGTCATCGAATTCGAATCCTTCGTGGGAAGTAGGTGAGTCAGATACCGACAGTGGCGAGTTCGGCCTCGATGGCCGCCTCGAGCCGCTCCCGGACCTCGGGGACCGTGACCTTCTGGATGATCTCGAAGAAGAAGCCACGCACCACCAGGCGGCGGGCGACGTCTTCGGGAATGCCGCGAGCGCGCAGGTAGAACAGCTGCTCGTCATCGAAACGGCCGGTGGCACTCGCGTGTCCGGCGCCGGCGATCTCGCCGGTCTCGATCTCCAGGTTCGGCACCGAGTCGGCGCGCGCGCCGTCGGTGAGCACCAGGTTGCGGTTCGCCTCGTAGGTGTCGGTGCCCTCGGCGGCCGCGCGGATCAGCACGTCGCCGATCCAGACCGTGCGAGCGTCGCCCTTGTCCGAGGCGGGATCGCCCTGCAGCGCACCCTTGTACAGCACATTGGACTTGCAGTTGGGCTCGGCGTGATCGACCAGCAGACGCTGCTCGAAATGCTGTCCCGCGTCGGCGAAGTACAGGCCGAACAGCTCCGCTTCGCCACCGGGACCGGCGTAGCGCACGGTGCCGGACAGGCGGACCAGGTCACCGCCGAGCGTCGCCGACACGTGGCGCAGGTTCGCGTCACGGCCCAGCTTCAGGTGATGCGCGGTGACGTGCACGGCGTCTTCGTTCCATTCCTGGACCGCGACGACGGTGAGCTTGGCGCTGTCACCGAGCACGAATTCGACGTTCTCGGCGAAGGTTCCGCTGCCGCGCTGGTCGATGACCACGGTGGCGACGGCGAAGTTGTCCAGGCGCACCTGCAGGTGCCCGTAGGCGGTCTTGCCCTCACCGGGACCGGTGATGGTGACGGTGACCGGGTCCGAGACTTCGGTTTCCGGGCCGACGGTGATCACGGTCGCCGATTCGAAGCCCGAATAGGCCTGGGCGGCAACACGGTCCGCGGGGGTACCGGCCTGGCCGAGGCGAGAGTCGGTGCGGCCCACCGTTTCCACGGTGACCCCGGCGACCTCACTCACCTCGACGGTGGCTACACCGTCGGCAACGGCGGTGCCGTCGTGCAGGCCGCGCAGCCGGCGCAGCGGGGTGAACCGCCACGCCTCGTCGCGACCCGACGGAACCTCGAACTGGTCGACGTCGAACGAGGTGAAGACCTCGCCCTTGTTGACCGCGGCGCCCGCGCCAGGGTTCTGGGTCGGCGTCTCGAGCGTCGACATCAGCCCACGGCCCCTTCCATCTGCAGCTCGATGAGCCGGTTCAGTTCCAATGCGTATTCCATCGGCAATTCCTTGGCGATCGGCTCCACGAAGCCGCGCACCACCATCGCCATCGCCTCGTCCTCGGTGAGGCCGCGGCTCATCAGGTAGAACAGCTGCTCCTCGGAGACCTTCGAGACGGTCGCCTCGTGACCCATCGTCACGTCGTCCTCGCGGATGTCGACGTAGGGGTAGGTGTCGGAGCGGCTGATCGTGTCGACCAGCAGCGCGTCGCACTTCACGGTCGACTTGGAACCGTTGGCACCCTTGTTGATCTGGACCAGACCGCGGTAGGACGCGCGACCGCCACCACGCGCCACCGACTTCGACACGATGGTCGAGGAGGTGTGCGGGGCCAGGTGCAGCATCTTGGCGCCGGTGTCCTGGTGCTGGCCGGGGCCCGCGAACGCGACCGAGAGGACCTCGCCGTGCGCGTGCTCGCCGGTCATCCAGACCGCCGGGTACTTCATGGTGACCTTGGAGCCGATGTTGCCGTCGACCCACTCCATGGTGGCGCCCGCCTCTGCCTTGGCCCGCTTGGTGACCAGGTTGTAGACGTTGTTCGACCAGTTCTGGATGGTCGTGTAGCGGCAGCGGCCGCCCTT
Source organism: Nocardia sp. NPDC058519 (assembly GCF_042719755.1). Lineage (NCBI taxonomy): Bacteria > Bacillati > Actinomycetota > Actinomycetes > Mycobacteriales > Nocardiaceae > Nocardia > Nocardia sp. NPDC058519. The sequence continues at coordinate 218,574 of NZ_JBHXNK010000002.1, forward strand.
CTTCACGATGATCTCGACGACCGCGGAGTGCAGCGAGTCGGACTTGTAGATCGGGGCTGTACAACCCTCGACGTAGTGGACGTAGGCGTCCTCGTCGACGATGATCAGTGTCCGCTCGAACTGGCCCATGTTCTCGGTATTGATCCGGAAGTAGGCCTGCAGCGGGATGTCGACGTGCACGCCCGGCGGCACGTAGATGAACGAGCCACCCGACCAGACGGCGGTGTTGAGCGCGGAGAACTTGTTGTCACCGGCGGGGATGACCGAACCGAAGTACTTGTGGAAGATCTCCGGGTGCTCCTTCAACGCCGTATCGGTGTCAAGGAAGATGACGCCCTGGGACTCCAGGTCCTCGCGGATGGAGTGGTAGACGACCTCGGACTCGTACTGCGCCGCGACACCGGAGACCAGACGCTGCTTCTCCGCTTCCGGGATGCCCAGCTTGTCGTAGGTGTTCTTGATGTCCTCGGGCAGGTCTTCCCAGCTCTCGGCCTGCTTCTCGCTCGAGCGCACGAAGTACTTGATGTTGTCGAAGTCGATGCCGTCGAGGTTGGAACCCCAGTTCGGCATGGGCTTGCGATCGAAGATGCGCAGCGCCTTGAGGCGCACGTCGAGCATCCACTCCTCTTCGCTCTTCTTCGCCGAGATGTCGCGGACGACGGCCTCCGACAGGCCACGTTGCGCACTGGCGCCGGCCACATCGGAGTCGGACCAGCCGTAACCGTAGGTGCCCAGCGAGGCGATGGTTTCGTCCTGGGTGAGCGGTTGCACCTGGTCGGTAGGGGTCGTCATTCGGCACTCCTTCCGGAGTCGTTCGTTCGTCCCGCCGCGGGCTGTGCGGCGGATGGGATCTTCGGCACCGCGACCAGCGGTACGTGGGTGGTGCAGGCGCAATCGCCGTTGGCGATGGTCGCAAGTCGCTGCACGTGGGTGCCGAGCAGGTCGCGGAAAGCGTCCAATTCGGCGGCGCACAACTGCGGGAACTCCTCGGCGACGTGAGCCACCGGGCAGTGGTGCTGACAGATCTGCACACCGGTGCCGACCTGACGGGTGGTGGCGGCGAAACCGGCCTCGGCGAACGCTTCCGCGATCTCCTCGACCTTGGCTTCGATCACCGGTGCGGTGTGGTCGGCGACGGGCTCGATGCCGTCGACGATCACGCGAACCCGCTTGCGCGCGAATTCGGCGATCGCGGCGTCGCCACCGATCTCACCGAGCTGGCGAATCGCCGCCCCGGCCAGATCGTCGTAGGCGTGACCGAGATTGCCCCGGCCCGCCGCGGTGAGCTGGTATTGCTTGGCCGGCCTGCCACGACCCTTCTGCTGCCACGGCGCCGAGCGGCTCGCCCGAGCCTGGCCCGCGTCGATGAGCGCGTCGAGGTGTCTGCGCACCCCGGCGGGCGCGAGACCGAGTTCGGTGCCGATCGCCGTCGCGGTGATCGGCCCCTGCTCGAGCAGCAGCTGGACGATGGCCGCCCTGGTCTGCCCCTCGTGTGCGGCTGCCGCGGGAACAGCAGACGACCGAGCGCCGGTCGTCTTGCGACCGTCACTTCCCACGTCTGTCCGCAAACCCACGGTTTTCACAACACCAGTGTGGCGGAATTGCTTCCCTAAATCTAATAAGGGTCACCTGACAAAGGGTGCCCTGACCTGCGACGAAGATCATCGGGTCACTCCCCTGCCCGATAAAACCCCAGGTGCGGCCCCTGCGGACCGATCGCCGAGGCTCCGCGAGGTGACCCATCGCACAGGTCTTCGACCGCGACCACCCGGCGGCCCGAGCGGCCACGCCCGGCGCCGGGCAGTGCGTCAGCACGCTCTCGCAGCGTTGCTCGCGGGCGATATCCGCACCACAGCGTCGCGATCGACTGTCCGGGTCCGCCGTGGCGAACGAGGCGGTCGGGGGCCGTGGTCTGGCACGATGGCAGGGTGTCGAACCCGCTCACACCAACGTGTGTCCGTCATCCTGATCGGCCTACCGGACTCGCGTGCACGCGATGCGGGCGGCCCGCCTGTCCCGACTGCCTGCGCCCGGCGTCGGTCGGGCAGCACTGCGTCGACTGCGTGCGGCAGGGGCAGCAGGACGTGCGGCCGGTACGGACCGTCAGCGGGGCACGCCAGGGCGGGGCCGTTCCCTATGTGACCTACGGGTTGATCGCGGTCAATGTGCTGGTCTATGTGATCACCGCGGCGCAGGCCGGAAGTCCGATGGACAACTATCGCGGATCGTCGGTGTTCCGCGAGTTCGTCCTGGTCCCGCTGCTGGTGGCCGACGGCGAGTGGTGGCGGCTGCTCGGGTCGGGGTTCCTGCATTACGGCGCGATCCATCTGCTGGTCAACATGTTCGCGCTCTATGTCGTCGGTCGCGACCTCGAGCAGGTGCTCGGCCGGGTCAGGTACGGGTGCGTCTATCTGGTCTCGCTGCTGGGTGGGTCGGCGGCGGTGATGGCGCTGTCGGACTCGGTGACCGCGACTGCCGGTGCCTCCGGCGCGGTGTACGGCCTGTTCGGCGCTGTCACGGTGACACTGATCCGGTTGCGGCAGAGCCCGACGCCGATGCTGGTGGTCATCGGTGTGAACGTGCTGATCAGTTTCTCGATCCCGGGGATCTCGCTGTGGGGCCACCTCGGCGGTCTGGCCGCGGGCACGTTGAGCGCGCTCGGCATCCTGTTCGTGCCCGGCTGGCTGTCGGCCCGTGATCAGGGGTCCGCGCAGCGCATCGGCTGGGCGGCGCTCGGCGCGGTCGCGGTGATCTGCGTGGCCGTGATCATCGCCGCCGTGCTCTCGCTGCGCTCGGAGCCGGTGTTCGTCGGACCGCCTGCCGTGAGCGCGCCCACCCCTGTCGAAGCACCGAGGTAGTTCGCCGCGACCATGCGCGAGACAACTGAGGAACGCGGTGGCGCCTGTGCCCACTAGGCTCTGAGCTCGTGGCGGTACTGGAGGGCGCGGCGCGCAAGACACTGGCGTTCGGGCGGCGAGCTCTCGGGCTCGACGTGTCGACGCCCGATCACACCGTCGCGGTGCTGCATCGCGACGAGACCGAGGTCCCCGGGCTCGACACGCGCGAACGCGCGCAACTGGACCGGATCCGGCTCATGGGCGCGACCGGCACGGTGCTCATGGCGATCGCGGCGCTGGGGATCGGCGCCCAGCCGGTGCATCAGAACCCGGTCTCGGGCGTGCGGGTGCTGGGCATCTTCGCGCGAGCCCACACCGGGTCGCTCGCGATGTGCATGTTCGGCACCGCGCTGGTGATCGGTGCGTGGTTGCTGCTTGGGCGGTTCGCGATCGGTGGTCTCGCGGGATCACCCTTGCACCGTCTGACCCGCTCGCAACTGGATCGCACCCTGCTGCTGTGGATCATCCCGCTGTCGGTGGCGCCGCCGATGTTCAGCAACGACGTCTATTCCTATCTGGCACAGAGCGAGATCGCCGCCCGCGGGATCGACCCGTATTCCGAAGGGCCGGTCGCCGGACTCGGGATCGACAATGTGCTCACCAACAATGTGCCGACGATCTGGCGTGATACGCCCGCGCCGTACGGTCCGCTGTTCCTGTGGATCGGCCGCGGTATCGCGGAGCTGACCGGGGACAACATCATCGCCGGGGTGTGGGTGCACCGGTTGCTGGCGCTGGCCGGGGTCGCACTGATCGTGTGGGCGCTGCCGCGGTTGTCGGTGCGCTGCGGGGTGGCGCCGGTGAGTGCGCTGTGGCTCGGTGCGGCCAATCCGCTGGTGCTGTTCCACCTGGTCGGCGGCGTGCACAACGACGCGCTGATGCTCGGCCTGATGCTGGCCGGGATGGAGCTGATGCTGCGCGCGATCTACGGCGAAGGCGGCAAACCCGACCGGCTGACGGGCACGAATCTGCCACCTTTCGACGCTCGCGCCTACGGGTTGCTGATCAGTGGCGCGGTGGTGATCACCTTGTCGTCATCGATCAAGCTCACCTCCATCATCGCGCTCGGATTCGTGGGCATGGCACTGGCCAGACGCTGGGGCGGCACCTTCAAAGCGGTCGTCAAGGCCGCGGTCTTGCTGGGCGTGATCGCCGGGGCGGCAACACTTTTCATCGGCTTCGCCAGCGGGCTCGGCTTCGGCTGGATCCACACGCTCAGCGTCGCCAACGCCGTGCGGAGCTGGATGTCGCTGCCGACCATCATCGGGATCGTCACCGGATTCGGCGGCGTGCTGCTCGGCCTGGGTGACCACACGACCGCGCTGTTGTCGATCACCCGCCCGATCGCGGGTGCGGTGGCGGCCTTCATCACGGTTCGCATGCTCGTCGCCACCGGGATGGGCCGATTGCATCCTGTGGGCGCGCTCGGCGTCTCGCTGGCGGCGATCGTGCTGTTGTTCCCGGTGGTACAGCCCTGGTACCTGCTCTGGGCGATCGTGCCGCTGGCGGCATGGGCCACCCAGCCGGTGTTCCGCGTGCCCGCGGTCGCGTTCTCGGCGGTGGTGTCGATGTTGGTGATGCCGCGCGGTGCGGAGTTCCAGGTTTTCCAGATCATCGGCGCCGCGCTGGCGGCCGTCGTGTGCTTCGCGCTGTTCTTCGCGCTCACCCGGCACACCCTGCCCTGGCGGTCGCAGGCGGGGGTGTCGGCTCCGTCACAGGAGGGCACGCCTTACCGTGTGACATCGTGACAAGTCGCCCTGGACCCGCCGTTAGCGTCGACGGTGTGGTCAAGCGCTATGGCGAGACCACCGCAGTGGACGGTCTCCGGTTCGACGTAGAGCCCGCCCAGGTGTTCGCTCTGCTCGGCCCCAACGGCGCGGGCAAGACCACCACCGTCGAGATGTGCGAAGGCTTCGTGCGCCCGGACGCCGGCACCGTTCGCGTCCTCGGCCTCGACCCGATCGCCGACTCCGAGCAGTTGCGTCCGCGCATCGGCGTGATGCTCCAGGGCGGCGGCGCCTACCCCGGTGCCCGCGCCGGCGAGATGCTCGACCTGGTCGCCGCCTACTCCGCCGATCCCATCGACCCGGACTGGCTGCTGTCGACGCTGGGCTTGCAGGACAATCGCCGCACACCGTATCGACGCCTGTCCGGCGGCCAGCAGCAGCGGCTCGCGCTCGCCTGCGCGCTCGTCGGCAAGCCCGAGATCGTGTTCCTCGACGAACCGACCGCCGGGCTCGACGCCCAGGCGAGGCTGATCGTCTGGGAACTCATCGACGCGCTGCGCCGCGACGGCGTGAGCGTCGTGCTCACCACGCACATGATGGACGAGGCCGAACAGCTCGCCGATCATCTCGTCATCATCGATCACGGGCAGATCGTCGCCCAGGGCACTCCCGCCGAGGTCACCGCCCACGGCGCGGCCGGCCAGCTGAGGTTCTGCGCACCGCCGAAACTCGACCTGAACCTGCTGACATCGGCTCTCCCGGAAGGCTTTTCGCCGCGTGAGACCACGCCGGGCACCTACCTCGTCGAGGGCGAGATCAATCCGCAGGTGCTGGCCACCGTCACCGCCTGGTGCGCCAGGATGGACGTGCTGGCCACCGACATCCGCATCGACCAGCGCCGCCTCGAAGACGTTTTCCTCGAACTGACCGGACGGGACCTGCGCGGATGAGCGAGACCACCAGCCGTTTCCTGCCCGGCACCTTCACACCCGATCCGCGTCCCGCCACGCGGACCACGATGCTCACGGCGCAGACCGGGCTCGAGCTGAAACTGTTGTTGCGCAACGGCGAACAGTTGCTGCTCACCATGTTCATCCCGATCACCCTGCTCATCGGGCTCTCCCTGTTGCCGTTCGGCGACCTCGGCGAGCACCGGGTGGACCGGATCGTGCCGATGGTGATGATGACCGCGGTGATGTCGACCGCGTTCACCGGCCAGGCCATCGCCGTCGGCTTCGACCGCCGCTACGGCGCCCTCAAACGGCTCGGCGCGACGCCGCTGCCCCGCTGGGGTGTGATCGCGGGCAAGTGCGCTGCCGTGCTGATCGTGGTGGTGCTGCAGGCGATGCTGCTCGGGGCGATCGGCGTCGCGCTGGGGTGGCGGCCCGGCATCGGCGGACTCGCCCTCGGCGCGCTGGTGATCGCGCTCGGCACGGCCACCTTCGCGGCGATGGGGCTGCTGCTCGGCGGCACGCTCAAAGCCGAGATCGTGCTCGCGCTGGCCAATATCTTGTGGTTCATCATGCTCGGCATCGCCAGCCTGGTACTCGTCGGCGATACCCTGCCCACCGCGCTGAGCGTGCTCGCGCGGCTCATCCCGTCCGGTGCGCTGGCTTATGCGCTGGACACGGCCCTGTCGGGATCGATCGACTGGTTCGGGGTGGCGGTGCTCGCGGCGTGGGGCGTGGTGTGCGGGTGGCTCGCGACCCGGCTGTTCCGGTTCAGCTGACGTGACCAACGACGCACTGTAGTAGCCCTGGTATCAGCGCCGAATTCCCGGCCGGTACCATTCCTGACGTGCTGTATCGCGCCTTCGTTGGCCTCGTCGACCGGCTGCCGCTCCCCTCGCTGCGGGTGCAGCGGCTCATCGCCATCGCGGTGATCCTCAGCCAGGCGGGAATCTCGGTGACCGGCGCCATCGTGCGCGTCACCGCCTCCGGGCTCGGCTGCCCGACCTGGCCGCAGTGCTTCCCCGGCAGCTTCACCCCGATCGGGGTATCGGAAGTGCCGGTCCTGCACCAGACCGTGGAGTTCGGCAATCGGCTGCTCACCTTCGTGGTGACACTGTGCGCGGCGTTGATCGTGCTGGCCGTCGTCCGGGCGCGCAGGCGCAAGGAAGTTCTGGTCTACGCCTGGCTGATGCCCGGCGGCACCGTCGTGCAGGCGATCATCGGCGGGATCACCGTGCGCACCGGTCTGCTGTGGTGGACCGTGGCTGTGCACCTGCTCGCCTCGATGGTGATGGTGTGGCTCGCGGTGGTGCTGTACGCGAAGATCAGCGAACCCGACGACGGCATCGAGACCGTCCAGGTGCCCGCCCCCCTGCGCTGGCTCACCGCGCTGTCGGGCGTGGCGCTCGCGGGGGTACTCATCGCGGGCACCCTGGTCACCGCGGCCGGGCCCCATGCCGGCGACAAGAGCATCGAGCGACAGGTCGAGCGGCTGGAAGTCGAGATCGTCACGCTGGTGCACCTGCACTCGCAGTTGCTGATCGGCTACCTGGCGCTGCTGATCGGACTCGCCTTCGGGCTGTACGCCGTCGGCATGTCGGCGGCCATCCGCAAGCGGTTGTTCGTGCTGCTCGGGCTGGTGCTGGCGCAGGCGCTCGTCGGCATCGTCCAGTACTTCACCGATGTGCCCGCCGCGCTCGTTGCCATCCACGTGGGCGGGGCCGCGGCCTGTACCGCGGCGACCGCCGCGCTGTGGGCATCGCTGCGTACCCGCGAGAAGATCGACGCGCCCGCGTTGTCACAGACTTCCGTGCACTGAGGTTCCGGCAACCCTCGAACAACGAAAAAGCCCGCGTCGCAGTGCGATTCGCGGGCTTTCTCGTCTGTGGGCGTCAGGCGCCGGCGAACAACTTCGAGTTACGCGCCTTCGGGAACTTGGTCTGACGGGCGACCCAACCGGCCATCTTGGCCCAGTGCGACGCAGCAGGGGTAACGATCGAGCCGAGCTCACGGCTCCATTCGTCGGTCTCGGCGAGACCGTCGACGCGCTCGACGATCGCCTTCGCGGTCGCCATATCGCCGACCACCCGGTCGCCGAGGATGCCGTCGGCACCGACCAGGGTGATCCGCACGCCCTGCTTGCCGATGTACTGCAGCACGGCCGTTCCCGAACCACCGTGCTGGGCGAGGAACTTCACGATGGACTTCTCGACCTCGGCCGGCACCTTCACGGCCTCGGGGGCGGCGGTTGTACTCATGAACCGCAGTTTACCGGCCGGTAGTTTCCAGTCCAGCCCCGAGTGGTCTGGAACACGGGGTGTAGAAAGGGGACTCATGCGCGCGATTCAGGTTTCCGAGCACGGTGGTCCCGAGGTCCTGCGGTCCGTCGAGGTGGCAGACCCGCAGGCCGGACCCGGTCAGCTGCTGGTCGAGACCCAGGGTGTGGGTGTCAATTACATCGACATCTACTTCCGCACGGGCCAGTACCCACAGGCGACGCCCTATATCCCGGGCTCCGAGGGCACGGGCGTCGTGGTGGCGATCGGTTCGGACGTCACCGAGTTCTCGATCGGCGATCGAGTCGCCTGGGCGTCGGCACCCGGCAGCTACGCGACGATGGTCGCCGTCGACGAGGCCGTCGCGGTGAAGGTGCCCGACGACGTCGAACCCGCCGTCGCGGCCGCCGCCCTGCTCCAGGGCATGACCGCCCACTACCTGATCGAATCGGTGTTCTCCCCCGAACCCGGCGACCCGGTGCTCATCCACGCGGGCGCGGGCGGCGTCGGGCTGCTGCTCACCCAGATGGCGGTCGCGAAGGGAGCCAGGGTGATCACCACGGTCTCCACCGACGCCAAGGAAAAACTCTCCCGCGAAGCAGGCGCCACCGACGTCCTGCACTACGGCGACGACCTCGCCGCCCGAGTCCGCGACCTCACCGACGGCATCGGCGTCGCCGCGGTCTACGACGGCGTCGGCGCCAGCACGTTCGAAGCAAGCCTCGCCTCCCTGCGCGTGCGCGGCACCCTAGCCCTCTTCGGCGCAGCCAGCGGCGCAGTTCCGCCCTTCGACCCCCAGCGCCTCAACCCCGCCGGTTCGCTGTGGCTGACTCGCCCCTCCCTGGGCGCATACACCCGAGACCGCACCGAATTCCTCTGGCGTGCAACGGATGTCTTCGACTGGATCGCCGCCGGAACCTTGAACCTTCGCATCGGTGCCACCTATCCGCTGGCCGATGCCACCCAGGCCCACCGCGACTTGGCCGACCGCAAGACCACCGGCTCGATCGTCCTGCTGCCCTAGTCGGCGGGGCCGGGCACTCCGGTGTCCGGCTCCGCGCTCAGCTCAGCAGTCGCGGCCGGTGAGGCCGCGGTAGACGAAGCGGGTGATCGACTCGATCGCTTCCTCGTCGGCGAGGGGCACCGAACCGTCCTCGACCATGCGCAATATCCCGTCGACCGCGGCGAACATCATGGCCAGGCTGGCATCGACCGTTCCCGGCAGGCGTAGTCCACGTTCCGGGAAGTCCGCCACGTGGTCGGCGATGTCGGTGCGTTGTTCGGCGCCGAAGCCCGCGACGATCCGCGCGAAATCCGGGCTGACCTGGGCTGCCTGACCCATCGCACGCAGGACCGAGGCGTGTTCGCGGGCGAAGGTCCAGTAGCCGCGGACGTGGTATCGCACTGCCGCCGGATCGGTGAAGTCGCCGTTGTGCGCCGGATCGGCCGCTCGCTCGTCGCCCGCCACCGCCATATCGCGCAGAAGTGCTTGCAGCAGCTCCTCTTTGCTCGCGAAGTGGTTGTAGAACGTGCCGGCGGCGCGGCCGACCTCGCTCGGCGCGGCGTCGAGGTCCGGCTCGTCGACCGGGCCGATTCACCGTTCCAGGGGTCGCGCGGCGACGGCCTGCAACCGCGCACCCTGGAGGTGTTCGACGACCTCGGCGTCATCGACGCGGTACTGGCCGCCGGGCGCGAGCTCCCGGTGATGCGTGCCTACTTCGCGGGGATCTTCGCCGGCGAGCGCCGCATGGCCGAACCGGTCGAGCCGACACCGGATGTGCCGTATCCGAATGCCTGGGTGCTCGGCCAGTCCGACACCGAGGCCATCCTGCGGGCGCGGCTCGCCGAGCTCGGGGTGAGGGTCGAATTCGGCACGGCGCTGGTCGATGTGACCCAGGACGACACCGGCGTCACGGTGACACTGCACCGGGACGGCACACCGGAGACGGTGCGCGCGAGCTATCTGGTCGGTGCCGACGGTGGCGCGAGCGCGGTGCGCAAGCGCCTCGGGATCGCGTTCGACGGCAGCACCGACAACTCGATCAAGATGCTGCTCGGCGATGTCCGCGCCGATACCCTCGACCACGATTACGGCTATTGGTTCGCTGCTGCGGCCGACCAGCCGATGACCGGCTTCGCCCTGTCCCCACTACCGGGCGCGCGGCGCTTCCAGTTCGCCGCCCCGCTGGCCGACGACCGCTCCCCCGATCTGGCCACCCTGCAGGATCTCGCCGACCGCCACGGCCCCGAGGCAGGTCTGTTGCTGAGCGACCTGTCCTGGATCACGTTGTGGCGCCCCAATATTCGACTCGCGCGACGATTCCGCGACGGCCGGGTGTTCCTCGCAGGCGATGCCGCCCACGTCCACCCGCCGACCGGCGGACAGGGCTTGAACACCGGTGTCCAGGACGCCTACAACCTGGGCTGGAAACTGGCCGCTGCCCTGGGCGGCCACCCCGCACCGCTCGACACCTACGAACCCGAACGCCGCACGGTCGCGGCCGGAATCCTCGGCCTGAGCACCGAGCTCCTCGACAAGCTCGTCGACGGTGACGAGGACGCGATGCGCCGCGGCCCCGAAACCCGCCAACTCGGCATCACTTATCGCTCCCCCACCGACCACGGCCCGCTCGTGGCCGGTGACCGCGCACCCGACGCCCTGCTCCACGACGAAGCCGGCCGCCCACTCCGTCTGTTCGACCTCTTCCGCGGGCCCCACGCCACCCTGCTCCGTTTCGCCCCCGCGACCGGCGCACCCGACGCCGAGCTCTCAGCTCGCGCAGCCTCCGGGCGAGCGGGCTACGCGCATTCCGGCATCCGCACCGTCGACATTCGTCGCGTCGATACCCCCACCAACGGATCCGCCGACACCGACCGGCCCGCGTGCACGACACTCGTCGACACCGACGGCCACGCGTTCACCGCCTATGCCGCTGTGCCGGGCAATCACGTCCTGATCCGCCCGGACGGCCACCTCGCCCATCGCTGGTGAGTCTTCACCGACTGTCAGCCGCGGCGTAACGGATGTGGTCCGGAAACAACAGTGGCCGGGCATCGCTGCCCGGCCACTGTTCCGAGAATGTCTTACAGCCCGATGAGGCTGCCGATCGTGTCCCACCCGAGCACCGAGTCGACGGCCAGACCACAGAACACCACCGCCAGGTAGTTGTTCGACTGCAGGAACAGCTTCAGCGGCTTCACCGACTCGCCACGACGCACCCCGGCGTAGAGCTGGTGCGCCATCAGCAGGAACCAGGCACCGGCCACGAGCGCGACCGCCGCGTAGATGACACCCGTCGCGGGCACCAGCGCCATCGTGGCGAGCACCGTCAGCCAGGTGTAGATGACGATCTGCTTCGTCACCACCTGCTCGGTAGCGACCACCGGCAGCATCGGCACACCGGCCGCGCGGTAGTCCTCCTTGTAGCGCATGGCCAGCGCCCAGGTGTGCGGCGGCGTCCAGAAGAAGATCACCGCGAACAGCACCAGTGCGGGCCAGCCGATATCGCCGGTCACCGCGGACCAGCCGACCAGTGCGGGCATACACCCGGCCGCGCCGCCCCACACCACGTTCTGCGAGGTCCGGCGCTTGAGGCCCTTGGTGTAGACGAAAACGTAGAACAGGATCGTCGCGACGACCAGCGCGCCGCTGAGCAGGTTGGCCTGCCACCACAGCCAGGCGAAGGAGATCGCGCCGAGCACAACACCGAACACGAGCGCGTGTGAGGTGGGCACCGCATCGCGGGCGAGTGGCCGGCGTGCGGTCCGCTTCATCACCTTGTCGATGTCGGCGTCGGCGACACAGTTGAGGGTGTTGGCACTGGCCGCGCCCATCCAGCCACCGAACAGGGTGACCAGGATGAGCCGGATGTCGACGGTGCCGCGGTCGGCCAGCAACATCGTCGGAATGGTCGCGACGAGCAGCAGCTCGATGACGCGTGGCTTGGTGAGGGCGATGTAGGCAAGTGGCTTGCGCACTACCCGCGCGGCGAGGCTGTCGCCCGCGAGGCGGTCTCCCAGCGCAGTCGACGAAGTTCCGTGCGCACCGCTACTACCCGGCTCGTGACCGATCCGCACTGTTTCTCCTCGCACGCTGTGCTTCGCTTCGCATCCGGTAATGGAACGAGCAGCGCGCGGCTGCGGCGCGGCCACTACTACAGAGGATGGTAGACCCACTCACCTGCCGCTCCGCGCCAGACCCCCGCCACCGTGGGCGCGGTCACTACGCCCCGAGACCGTCTATCCCGGGCCCACGTGGCGGTGAACCCGCGCCGACGCGCAGGTGAACGCCCATCGCGACGTGGCCGGCGTGCGCCCCGGCGACGGTCGACACCGCACCCCGCCGGTACGCGGCGATCCGAACTAGACTCATCGCCAGGGTTCGCGCCAATCCGGTGTAGCGGCACCACTAGGGTATTCCTGTACATCGGTACGCACCCCGGCCGCGTGCGACCCGCAGGATCCTCATCGCCGCTGCCAAGCTATCGCCGTCGACGAAACCTAGGTCAGGAGAACCACGGTCGTGCCAGTCACAGACGACATTCGCGCCCTCACTCAGCGGAACTATCCCAGCGACTGGACGGACCTCGACACCTTGGCCGTCGACACCGCCCGGGTACTCGCTGCCGACGCCGTGCAGAAAGCGGGCAACGGGCACCCCGGCACCGCGATGAGCCTCGCGCCGGTCGCCTACACGCTGTTCCAGCGCACGATGCGCCACAACCCGGCGGAGCCGCGCTGGGTCGGCCGCGACCGGTTCGTGCTGTCCTGTGGGCATTCCAGCCTCACCCTCTACATCGAGCTCTACCTGGCCGGTTTCGGCCTGGAGCTGACCGATCTCGAGCACCTGCGCCAGTGGGACTCGCTCACCCCGGGCCACCCCGAATTCCGCCACACCGACGGCGTCGAGATCACCACCGGCCCGCTGGGCCAGGGTCTGGCCTCCGCGGTCGGCATGGCGATGGCCGCACGACGTGAGCGCGGCCTGTTCGATCCGGACGCCCCCGAGGGCACCAGCCCGTTCGACCACTTCATCTACACGATCGCCTCCGACGGCGACCTGCAGGAGGGCGTCACCGCCGAGGCCTCCTCGATCGCGGGCACCCAGCAGCTGGGCAACCTCGTGGTGATCTACGACGACAACGAGATCTCCATCGAGGACGACACCGACATCGCCTTCACCGAAGACGTGGCCAAGCGCTACGAGGCCTACGGCTGGCAGGTGCAGATCGTCGAGGGTGGCGAAGACGTGGTCGCCATCGAGAAGGCTCTGGAAGCGGCCAAAGCCGAGACGTCCAAGCCCTCGATCATCATCCTGCGCACCATCATCGGCTTCCCGGCTCCGAACAAGATGAACACCGGTGGCGCGCACGGCGCAGCGCTCGGCCCCGACGAGGTCGCCGCGGTGAAGAAGGCGCTCGGCTTCGATCCGGAGAAGTCCTTCGACGTCGACCCGGCCGTCATCGAGCACACCCGCAAGGCACTGGCCCGCGGCGCCGAAGCACAGGCGAAGTGGCAGCAGAGCTTCGACCAGTGGGCCGAGGCCAACGCGGCCAACAAGGCGCTGTTCGATCGCCTGCAGACCCGCTCACTGCCCAAGGGCTGGACCGAGGCGCTGCCGAGTTTCGAGGTCGATCCCAAGGGCATGGCCACCCGCAAGGCGTCGGGCAAGTTCCTCGCCGCGGTCGCCGACGAGCTGCCCGAGCTGTGGGGCGGTTCGGCCGACCTGGCCGAGTCCAACAACACCACGATGCCCGGCCAGGCGAGCTTCGGCCCCGAGTCGATCTCCACCGGCGCGTGGAAGGCCAACCCGTACGGGCGCACCCTGCACTTCGGTATCCGTGAGCACGCGATGGGCTCGATCCTCAACGGCATCGCCCTGCACGGCCCGACCCGCCCCTACGGCGGCACCTTCCTCGTGTTCAGCGACTACATGCGCCCGGCCGTCCGCCTGGCCGCGCTGATGCGGGTGCCCGCCATCTACGTGTGGACCCACGACTCCATCGGCCTCGGCGAGGACGGTCCGACCCACCAGCCGGTCGAGCACCTGGCCGCGCTGCGCGCGATCCCCGGCCTCAATGTGGTTCGCCCGGCCGACGCCAACGAGACCGTCCACGCCTGGCGCACCGTGCTCGAGCGTGACTCCGACGAGCACATCTCGCACTTCCCGGTGCACGAGTCGCCCAAGCAGGACGGCCCGTCCGCGCTGGCATTGACCCGCCAGGACGTCCCGACCCTGGAGGGCACCAGCTACGAGGGTGTCAAGAAGGGCGGCTACGTGCTGGCCGAGGCATCCACCGGCACCCCGGAAGTGATCCTCATCGGCACCGGCTCCGAGGTCCACCTCGCGGTGGCCGCGCGCACTACCCTGGAAGAGCAGGGCATCCCGACCCGGGTGGTCTCGATGCCGTGTGTGGAGTGGTTCGACGTGCAGGATCAGGGATACCGCGACGAGGTGCTGCCCCCGTCGGTGCGGGCCAGGGTCGCGGTCGAAGCCGGTATCGCGATGCCGTGGTACCGATTCGTCGGTGACGCGGGCGAAATCGTGTCCATCGATCACTTCGGCGCGTCGGCCGACTACAAGACTCTGTACCGCGAATTCGGTATCACCCCCGATGCCGTCGTCCGCGCGGCACTGCGTTCCACCGACAAGGTGAAGGGGTAAAACCATGGCACAGAACGAGAATCTCGCCGCGCTCTCGGCCGCGGGCGTCTCGGTGTGGCTCGACGATCTCTCGCGTGATCGCATCCAGTCCGGCAATCTCGCCGAACTGATCGCGACCCGCAGCGTCGTCGGTGTCACCACCAACCCGAGCATCTTCCAGGCCGCGCTGAGTGTGGGCCACGCCTACGAAGCGCAGCTGAAAGACCTTGCGTCCCAAGGCGCCGACGCCGACGCGGCGATCCGCACGATGACCACCGACGACGTGCGCGCCGCCTGCGACGTGCTCGCGCCGGTGTTCGAGGCGACCGGTGGCGTGGACGGGCGGGTGTCGATCGAGGTCGACCCGCGGTTCGCCTTCGACGCCGACAAGACCGTCGCCCAGGCGATCGAGCTGTGGAAGATCGTCGACCGCAAGAACCTGTTCATCAAGATCCCGGCCACCGAGGCGGGCCTGCCCGCGATCACCTCGGTGATCGGCGAGGGCATCAGCGTGAACGTGACGCTGATCTTCTCCGTGCCGCGCTACCGCGCGGTGATGGGCGCCTACCTCGACGGTCTGCGCAACGCCAAGATCGTCGGCCACGACCTGGCCAAGATCCACTCGGTCGCGTCGTTCTTCGTCTCCCGCGTGGATACCGAGATCGACAAGCGCCTCGAGGCGATCGGCACCCCGGAAGCTCTTGCCCTGCGTGGCAAGGCCGGTGTGGCCAACGCTCGCCTGGCCTACGCCGAGTACCAGGACGTGTTCGACGGTGGCGCGCACACCTCCACCTACAACCACCTGGCCTCGCAGGGTGGCAACCGGCAGCGGCCGCTGTGGGCGTCGACCGGGGTGAAGAACCCGGACTACCCCGACACCCTCTACGTCACCGAACTCGTCGGCCCGAACACGGTCAACACCCTGCCGGAGAAGACGCTGCAGGCGTTCGCCGATCACGGTGAGGTACTGGGCGACACGCTCAGCGGCCGCGGTGCCGAGGGCGCCCAGGTCTTCGCCGATCTGGCGGCGGCCGGTATCGATCTCGACGATGTGTTCGCGCTGCTCGAGCGCGAAGGCGTCGACAAGTTCGAGAGCGCGTGGGAAGAACTGATCGAGGCCACCACCGGCGCGCTCGGCGTCGCGGCGGAGGGCAACTGACACGATGGCCGGCACAGCATCGACGGATCAGGCGGCGGGGCTGTGGCACAACCCGCTGCGCGACGAACGCGACAAACGTGTTCCCTTCATCGCGGGCCCGTGCTGCCTGGTGATCTTCGGTGTCACCGGAGATCTGTCCCGCAAGAAGCTGATGCCGGCCATCTATGACCTGGCGAACCAGGGGCTGTTGCCCCCTGGTTTCGCCCTGGTCGGCTTCGCCCGGCGCAACTACGCCGACGAAGACTTCGCCGCGGTGGTACTCGAGGCCGTGAAGAAGCACGCGCGCACCCCTTTCCGCCAGGAGGTCTGGGACCACCTGGCCGAGGGGCTGCGGTTCGTGCAGGGCAGTTTCGACGACGACGCGGCGTTCGCGACGCTCGCCGATACCTTGGCCGACCTCGACGAAACCCGGGGAACCGGCGGCAATTACGCCTTCTACCTGTCGATTCCGCCGAATATGTTCCCGGTGGTGCTCGATCAGCTCTCCGAACACGACCTGGCCCAGGCCAAAGCAGAGCCCGACGGGTACACCCCGTGGCGGCGCGTGGTGATCGAGAAGCCGTTCGGCCACGACCTGACCAGCGCCAAGGAGCTCAATGCCCTGGTCAACCGGGTCTTCCCGGAGGAGCAGGTCTTTCGCATCGACCACTACCTCGGCAAGGAAACGGTCCAGAACATTCTGGCGCTGCGCTTCGCCAACGAGTTGTTCGAGCCGATCTGGAACGCCAACTATGTCGACAGCGTGCAGATCACCATGGCCGAGGACATCGGCTTGGGTGGTCGCGCGGGCTATTACGACGGGATCGGCGCCGCGCGTGACGTCATCCAGAACCATCTGTTGCAGCTGCTCGCGCTGACCGCGATGGAGGAGCCGACCTCCTTCGAGCCGATGCAGCTCACCACCGAGAAGATCAAGGCCCTCTCGGCCACCAAACTCGTTGCGCCGCTGGATGAGACGACCGCGCGCGGGCAATACACCGAGGGCTGGCAGGGCAGCGAGCACGTGGTCGGCCTGCACCAGGAAGAGGGCTTCGATCCGCAGTCGCGGACCGAGACCTACGCCGCGCTCACCCTGCATGTGGAGAACCGCCGCTGGGCGGGGGTGCCGTTCTATCTGCGCACCGGAAAGCGCTTGGGTCGCAGGGTGACCGAGATCGCGGTGGTGTTCAAGCGCGCGCCGCACCTGCCCTTCGATCAGACCATGACCGAGGAACTCGGCCAGAACGCGCTGGTCATCCGGGTGCAGCCGGACGAGGGCATCACCTTGCGCTTCGGGTCCAAAGTCCCCGGCTCCGGCATGGAAGTACGCGACGTGAACATGGACTTCAGCTACGGCGAGGCGTTCACCGAGTCCTCCCCCGAGGCCTACGAACGGCTGATCCTCGACGTGCTGCTCGGCGTGCCGTCGCTGTTCCCGGTCAACGCGGAGGTCGAATTGTCCTGGCGCATCCTCGATCCGGTGCTCGCGCACTGGGCCGCGGGCGGCAAACCCGAACCCTACGAGGCCGGTACCTGGGGTCCCACCTCGGCCGATGAGATGCTCGCGCGCAGCGGGCGGGAATGGCGGCGTCCGTGATCGTCGACATGCCCGATACCAACACTGTCGATGTCGGTAAGCGGATGGTGCTGTTGCGCGAGACCAACGGCGTGATCACCCAGGGCCGGGTGCTCACGCTGGTGGTGTGCACCCTGGACTCCTCGGAGGCCGAGGACGCGATCGACGCCGCCAACGACGCCAGCCGCGAACATCCCTGCCGGGTCATCGTGCTGGCGCGTGGTGACCGCGACGCCGAGACCCGCCTCGACGCCCAGATCCGCGTCGGTGGTGACGCCGGTGCGGCCGAAGTGATCGTGCTGCGCCTGCAGGGTGCGCTGGTGAACCACGAGAGCAGCGTCGTGACCCCGTTCCTGCTGCCCGACACCCCGGTGGTGGCGTGGTGGCCGCGTGGCGCGCCGGAGTACCCGTCGATGGACTCGGTGGGCAAGCTGGCCAAGCGCCGTATCACCGACGCCACCTACGCCCCCGATCCGCAGGCCGCGATCAAGAAGCGCCGCTTCTCCTATGCGACCGGTGACACCGATCTGGCGTGGAGCCGCATCACCTACTGGCGGGCCCTGCTGGCCGCGGCGCTGGACGAGCCGCCGTTCGAACCGGTCACCTCGGTGACCGTGTCGGGCCTGGCCTCCGAACCCGCACTCGACACCCTGGCCGGTTGGCTGGCCTCACGTCTGCACTGCCCGGTGATCCGCAAGACCGGGGAGCTGAAGGTGGAAATCCAGCGTGCCACCGATTCGATCGCCATCGAACGACCGCAACTAGGAAGGACGGCAACGTTGACCCGCACCGGCGAACCCGACCAGCGGATCGCGCTGGCACGCCGGGAAACTCGCGATTGCCTCGCCGAAGAACTGCGCCGGCTCGACGCCGACGAGATCTACGCCGAGGCGCTCGCCGGAATCGAGAAGGTGACCTATGAGTGACCATATCGACGTGCACGACGACCTCGGTGCCGAATTCCCCGCGAATACGATCGAGATCCACGACGATGCCGAACTGCTCGCCGACGCGGCCGCCGAACGCTTCGTCGACGTGATCGTCGCCGCCCAGGCCCAACGCGGCAATGCCTCGGTCTCCCTCACCGGCGGCAGCGACGGCATCCGCCTGCTCGAGCGAGTTCGCCAGTCCCCCGGCGACATCGACTGGTCCACCCTCTACGTCTACTGGGGCGACGAGCGTTTCGTTCCCTCCGGCGACAAGGACCGCAACGAACTCCAGGCCCGCGAGGCGCTGCTGGACTTCGTCCCGTTGAACCCCGCCCATGTCTTCCCGATAGGCCCCTCCGACGGCCCCTACAGCACCCCGGAGGAAGCCGCGGCCGCCTACGCCCAGCTCGTGCACACCGAACTCGACGAACGCGGCGAGTTCGACCTCACGGTCCTCGGCATGGGCCCCGAAGGCCACATCGACTCCCTTTTCCCGCACTCCCCCGCGGTGCAGGAGACAACCGATTACGTTGTCGCCGTCCATAATTGCCCGAAACCCCCGCCGACCAGGGTCACGATGACCCTGCCCGCGATCCACCGCTCCCGCCACGTGATGCTCGTGGTCAGCGGCGAAGCCAAGGCCGCCGCGGTAGCCGCCGCGGTAGGCGGCGCCTCCCCTGACGACATCCCGTCGGCCGGCGCGGTCGGCATCGAGTCGACCACCTGGGTGATCGATGAGGCCGCGGCGACGGGTCTCCTGCTCGACGAGGAATAACAGCGATATCCGACGAAGCCGGGCACCGATTACCGATGCCCGGCTTCGTCGTATCGGTCAGCCCTTCGGGAACGGCTGATTCTTGTACTCGCCGGCGGTATACAGACTCACGCCGACCAGGCAACGGTCGCGCTCACGAATGGCGAAATTCAGCGCGCCCCAAGGCTGCTGCGACGTCCACAGATACCGTTCCTCGAGAGAATGGCCGGTCGGCGCCGCCGTCATCGCGACATCACCGTAGTGAGATTTCAACTCGTCCAGCCCCACACACGGCTCGGAGCCGATCGCGAAGCTGGAGAAGACCCAGTCACCGTTGTCCCGGCTGAAATTGGTCACATTCTCGATGTGAAGGCTGTCCCCGACAGTCGTGGGACCCGAGTCCTGCCGCCCGGTCCCCTCGAAGTGAGTGCTGAACAGCGCGTTGAGTTTATCGTTGGTCAATGGCGCTTGTGCCGAGACAGCACTGATCAGCTGCCAAAGATCAGTCGGTTGATCGGTCATAGTTGTCCCCTCCCGGGCGGTGTCCACAACTTCGTTGCCACTAGGTGCGCAGGCGGTCGCCAGTAGAAGAAGCGACATTGCCGCAATCACCCACCGCGCAGTCGTCAGCCCCGCCTCGAGGCGCCCGCCCATCACTTGCACTGCTGCGTGTAGTATTCGCGATACGTCATATTCGGCGCGGTCGATGGATGAAGATTGTCTCCATAAGATTGACCAATTTGGTGAATTGCCTTCTGATATGCCGCTGGCGTCCATCCAGCACTGGTGTAGTCCTTCAAGGATTGATCCCACGTCGGACCGACAACATCGTTGTATCCAGCAACCCCGATATCAGATCCTCCGTTGGAGAGGATCTCACGCTGCACCACCATGTTGTTCAGGGTCGCAGCGCCTTCGTTCGTCAGCCGTGCGTTGACACAATCTTCCACGGTTGCGCCACTGAGGCTACCGGTGTAACCAGCGTGTCCGGCCTCATGCGCAAGTGTTTGAACGAGCGCTTGCGGGTTGTTCTTCAGATTGCCGTCCAGGACAATCGACTTGTTATCACCATTGTATTGGGTGTAACTACCAGCTCCGGGCTCACCGAACGATACCGCCACACCTTCTTTCGCGAGCCAGTCGAGTTGCGATTTCAGCGTCGGCGACTTGCTGATCAGCTCGGCAGCTTCTGCCCCATACTTCTCCTGCGATTCCGACGACGGACTCGGAGCGACCTCGGTGAGGATGGCCGGATCCCCGTCCGGAAGACCGGAGAACGCCTTCTCGATCGCCGCCTCGACAGATGAGGCTGACGTGCGCGCGTTCTCGAGCGCCTGCCGCACCGCGGTAGTCGACGCGTCCGCGCCGACCTGCAATGCGCCCGCCGCCGTCGTATACGACGACGCGTCCGGCAACTGGGACAGCAATGTTCGATGGGTACTCGTCGAAATCTTGACGGTGCCGTCGTCACCGACTTCGTACCCGTTGGACTCCGCCGACTTCACCGCGTTCACCACGGCGGTCTTCGCCGAGTCCAACCTGCTCGCGCCCGACTGCGCCGCCGTGGCTCCGTCCTCCAACGCGGCGATGAACGTCTTTGCGGTGGTGCGCATCTGTTCGTGCTCGGTGCGCATCGCTTCTGCCGCGCTACCAGTCCAGTAGTCCCGACTGCCATCCACCGCGCGATACTGCGTGTCATCGAAGACCGTCAACTTCTGCGCCTGGGAGGCCCACGCATCACCTCGCGCGGTCAACGTCGCAGGCTCCCACGCCAATACCTGCGCGGGAGTCAGGGACGTGACCCCCGCCATGGCGGCTTCCTGCTCGCTCTTACCGACGGTGCTCATGCCAAGGCCGCCTGTTGAGCAGCGATAACACCCGCGTTCTGCGTATCCTTCGCCTGAAACTCGGTGACCGCGATCGATGTCGCCTTCGACAAGGCGTCATAGTCGGCGATCAGCGTTCTCGCCGCCTTACTGACCTTCATGATCGCCGCCGTCGCCGCGTCCGGGACTTTCGTCCCGTCCAGCGTCACCCCGGCATCACCGGTCTCCCCGGTGAACACCGTCGTCATCTCGGACTCGGCCTTGCCGAGCGTCGTCGCGAGCTCTTGTGTTCGTGTCGGATCGAGATCCAAATCCGAAGCGCCAGCCATGATTCCCCATTTCCCCATAGTTCCCTTCGGCCGTCACGGTAGCGGTGACAACTTGCCCGTGCAAGAACAACGAACCGAGCGCATCGACGCACTCGCCTCCAGCGGATACTCTCGCCGAGAAGATTGTGTGGCCCAGCGGCGGCCGGTCAGGCAGAGAGTTCAGTTCATGGGGGACATCGACCCGGTCTCGGGTCATATCGAACGGTTACAACGGGCGCTCACCGATGCGCGAGGGCAGGCTGCCAGTCCTGATGGAGCCGTTCGTGTCGTAGCCGGCGCGAACGGCACGATTCACAGCATCGAACTGGGCGATGGTGGTGCCGAACTCAGTGCGGTCGTGGTGGTTTCGCTGATCGTCGAGCTGCATCGCGAAGCCGTTGCCGATGCCGCCACTGCCATGCGTGAAGCCGTCGCCGCGCTGAGCAACGATCCGCGGCTGCAGGAGGATCGACAAGAAGTAGTCGACAAACTCGCTCGGCCGGTCACCGGCGCCGAAGTAGTCGCGGCGCAACAGCAACGATCCCCCGACGATCCGCCGCCGCCCGGGCACGGTGATGGACGTCCGGACCCACCGCGCAAGCCACCATCGACTGATCGGCAGATCCGGTCGACGCCACGCGATGCACCGAAATCTGCGAGCCCGAAGCCGGTTTCGCACCGTCATCGACAGACTGCCGCTCCCCCGAAACTCTCGGAGTTCGATCCGGTCACCTTCGCACCACTGCCGAGAACAAGCCGCCCCATGCCGACGGATCAACGTTGGACCGACCCTGATCCGGGCACCACGACTACCGATACAACCCCAGAAAAGCCGATCTCCCACGGTTCTCGCGATATCCGGGAGTCCGCCAGTGCCGATGCCGAACCGGTGAGCGGGCCATCGAGCATCGAACCGACTCCGGCGGGGACCGAATTCGTCGCTGCCGATCTGTTCGCGACGTGGGGCGAGCCCGGTGACGGCACTGGAATCGCGCCTGGCAGTTGGCTGCCCGACGACAATCTGATCCTGTCCGATGACTGGTGGGATTGGCCGTCATAAGCGGCTGGACCTTACGAAACCGGGCCGTGAGCGCGGCCCGGTTTCGTCGTCTCAGGTGACCGGGGTCAGGGAGCTCGCCCAGAAGTCGGCGTAGCGGCCTGCGCGACTGAGGAGTTCGTCGTGGGTGCCGTCTTCCTCGATGTGGGCCTGGTCGAGGAAGATGATGCGGTCGGCGCGGCGGACGGTGCGTAGTCGGTGGGCCACCATCACGACGGTTCGGCCTGCCATCAGGCGTTCGATTCCCGCGTGGACGGCGGCCTCGTTCACGGGATCGAGGGCGGAGGTCACCTCGTCGAGCAGGACGATCGGGGCGTTCTTCAGGAGGGCTCGGGCGATCGAAACACGTTGGCGCTCACCGCCGGACAGTGAGGTGCCGCCTTCGCCGACGTTCGTTGCCCAGCCGCCGGGGAGACGGTCGATCACCTCGTCGAGGCGGGCCGCGCCTGCTGCTGCTCGCACCTCGTCGTCGGTGGCGTCGGGGCGGCCGAGGCGGATGTTGTCTTCGATCGTGCCGTCGAAGAGGTAGACGTCCTGGAAGACGATGGCGAACTGGGCCATCAGTGTTTCGGTGCTGATGGAGCGCACGTCGACGCCGCCGATGCGTACGGTGCCCGAGTCGACATCGCAGAAGCGGGCGATCAGTTGCAGCAGCGAGGTTTTGCCCGCTCCGGACGGCCCGACGACGGCCAGCCGTTGTCCTTGGGGAACCGTGAGCGATACCTCGTCGAGCACCGTGCGGCTGCCGTGCCGGAAGGTGACTGCCTCGAAATTCAGGTCGTGGGCTCGCGGCTGGAGCGGGGTACTGGGTTCCGGCAAGGTCTCCGTCCGCAGGAGTGCGTCGAGACGCACCAGTTCGGATCGGGCGCTGCGGAGTTGGCCGCCGATATCAGCGAGCGACAGGAGTGGGTCCGCGCAGCGGGCGGCGAGGATCAGGATCGCCAGAAACTCGGCCGCACCGATGTTTCCACCGAGGGCGAGGTAGGTGCCGAGCGCCAGCAGCACGGTGAACATCGCTTGGACCGCGAGCGAGAGGCCGAGGACTCCGGGTAGCGCCGTGAATGCTCGGCGGCGCGACATGCGAGCGACTTCCCGCAGCGAATCGTCGAGCAGGCCGAACCGTTGCGCTGTACGCCCTCCAGCCCGCAGAACCGGCTGGGCCTGCAGATATTCGATGACACGTTGCGCGGCGTCGTGGTCACGTTCGTGCCGTCGCGCATCGTCGACCGCCATCGCGCGCCCCGACCAGACCTGGATCGCCGCGACGATCGGCACGGCGGCGGCCGCGGCCAACCCCAGCTGCCAGTTGAACGCGAACATCACGACGATGATCGTCAGCGGCGTCACCGCCGCGGAGATGAGCGGCGACATCAAATGTGCGAGCACGCTCAACGCCTGCAGGACACCACGACTGGCGAGCACGGACACCTCGCCCACACGACCTGCCGTGTACCAACCGATGGGCAGCCGGGCCAGATGATCACCGAGTCGGTAGTACACACCACGCAGCAGTGTGGTCCCGACCCGGAAACCGGACAGGTCGCTGAGATATCGCAGGACCGCGTAGAGAGCAACAGCACCACCCAGTGCGATCAGCCAGGGTCTGGCGTCGGCGGGATCGTCGCCGAACAGCGCTCGCAGTACGGGAACGAGCAGCGCGTAGGACAATCCCTCGGCGACCGCGGTCACGGTCATCAGCGCGACGGTGCGCCGGACCGGTCGGGCGTACTCGGGTCCGAGTACGCGCAACAGCATGCGAATCATCGTGGGTCTCCCTGTAGTTCCTCGGTCACCGTTCGGTGCGAGTGCCAGAAATCGGCGAACTTTCCTTGATGGGCGAGCAGATCGGCGGGTCGGCCGCGTTCGGCGATCGTGCCGTTGTCGAGCATCA
Source organism: Nocardia sp. NPDC058519 (assembly GCF_042719755.1). Lineage (NCBI taxonomy): Bacteria > Bacillati > Actinomycetota > Actinomycetes > Mycobacteriales > Nocardiaceae > Nocardia > Nocardia sp. NPDC058519. The sequence continues at coordinate 242,546 of NZ_JBHXNK010000002.1, forward strand.
CGACCATGTCGGCGTCGGCGATCGTCTCCAGCCGGTGGGCGATCACCAGGATGGTCCGGTCGCGGCCGAGCGAGGCCAATGCCTGCCGCACCGCCCGTTCGGTGTGTGGGTCGGCGAAGGCGGTCGCCTCGTCGAGGACCAGCACCGGTGCGTCGGCGAGCAGGGCTCGTGCCAGCGAAATCCGTTGCGCCTCACCGCCGGACAAGGCCGCGTCGTCACCGATCACCGTGTCGTAGCCGTGCGGCAACTCGAGGATGCGGTCGTGGATATTCGCCAGACGCGCGGCACGAATCACGTTGTCGCGGTCGATATGTGGGACGGCGAGGGCGATATTGTCCGCGACCGACACGCGCAGCAGTCGCACATCCTGGAAGACGAACGAGACCGTCCGATAGAGCTCGCGGCTACCGAGTTCACGCAGGTCGACGCCGCCGAGTGTCACCGTGCCGTGGGTCGGGTCGAAGAACCGCGGCAGCAGCTGGACCAGGGTGGATTTGCCACTGCCAGAAGGCCCGACGAGTGCCGTCACGGTGCCGGGCTCGAGCACCAGGTCGATCCCGCGCAGCACTTCGCGTTCGGCGTCGTAGCCGAATCGGACCCCGCGCAGCTCCACCCGGTGCCCCCGCGGTGCCATCGGCCGGGCCGGCTCCGGCAGCGGCGCCTCGTCGAGCACGTCGCGAATCCGGCCTGCCGCGCGCCGAGCCGCCTGGAGATCGTCGAAACCGTGCCCGAGCGCCGCCACGGGTGCGGTCAGGCCGATGCCGAGCAGCAGGAACGGCAGCAGATCGGCCGGGGCCATTCCGCCGTTCGTGATCAGCACCGTGCCGCCGATCAGCACGACCAGCAGCACGAACGGCGGCGACAGCGCCACCTGCATGCCCGCCGCGATCCCCGCCAGCCCACGCACCATCCGCAGGAAGATGTCGGCGAAATCGTCAGTGGCCGTGCGGAATCTGCGATGAGCGCGCTCGGACCCGCCGAATGCCTTCACCACCGCGATGCCCTGCACGAACTCGACGACCGAGCTGGCGATACCACCCATGGCGGTATCGAAATCCTGCTGTTCGCGTAGTCGACTGGGGGTCATCATCAACGGGACGAGCGCGATGGCCACCGCCACCGGGATCAGGGTGATGAGAGTGAGCCGCCAATCGACGGTGAACAGGTAGACCAGGGAAACCGACGGCACGACGAACGCGGACACCAGTTCGCCGGGCGCGTGGGCGATGAACGGGTGCACGGCGCTCACATCGTCGCCGACGATCTTCGCCAGCTCACCGGTACGACGCCGCGCGAACCAGCCGATCGGCACCCGCGCCAGCTGATCGGCCAGCTGCCGCCGGAACGACAGCTGGACTCGATCGTCGAGGAGATGCCCGATAGCCGAAGACGCTGCGGTACAGAGCAATCGGATCAGCAGACCCACTGCGCCTGCCAGCACGACGAGCCATACATGAGCGTGGTCGACCTCGTCGGGCGAGAGCAGGGTACGACCCAGCTCGACTACTGCCAGCAACGGAGCCAGCCCCGCCACGGCGCCGACGACCTGTAGGATCACCACTGCGCCGAAACTGCCGAGATACGGGCGCAGCAGTCTCATGAGACTCGTTGTCCGAATCAGTTGTTCACTGCTGGTGGTCATCGACGTGCTCCCGAACGCACAGCCAGGTGGCTTCGCAAATGGTCGAGGATCTCCGCGCGGGCCGGTCCGGCGGCGGGGATCAGCCCCGACATGCTCAGGAATCCGTGCGTCGCTTCGGGATAACGGGTCAGCGTCACCTCGACACCCGCCTGCCGCAGACGAGCGGCGTAGGCGGGCGATTGATCTTCCAGCGGATCCAGACCCGCGGACTGGATGAGCGTGGGGACGGAGTGGGCGAGGTCGTCGTGGAACATCGGCGAAATCGTTCGCGCGTCGAAACCTTCGGGCAGCGCGATACGTTGCACCGCACGGCAATTGGCTGGGGTCGCCGTGGGGCTGTCCGCGTTCTCGGTGAACGAGGGATATTCGAACACCCCATCGGTCCAATCGAGTTGGGGGTTGATCAATACCTGTGTCCGCAGGTGAGGAGTCTCGAAGGCGGTCAGCGCCGCGAGTGACGCGCCCGCGCTACTTCCGAGCAGTGCGAGCCGAGTTCCGTCCGCGTCCGCGCCCCACTGCCCTGCCTGCGCGGCAAGTCGAGGCACTGCGTCGCGGGCATCCTCGACAGCGGCGGGAATCGGATGCTCAGGCGCGAGCCGGTAATCGACCGAAGCGACCACCGCCGGACACTCGGCAGCCAGGTGACTCAGCAGCCAATCGTCCTGCTCGGGCACCCCACTGATGAATCCGCCACCGTGGAACGCGACGATCAAAGGCAGCCCCGAACCTCCTCGCACGGGCCGATGCACGCGAACATTCAGTGCGCGACCAGGCAGTTCGAGCGTGTGCGTCGTGCTGCGCGCACCACGGTCCGGCTTACCCGTGATGAGTGCCCCGATCGCGGACCGACGCAACTTCTCCTGCGCCCCGCGCGCCTCCACAACCTCCGCGGGGGTGATCGAATCCCAATCCGGCCCACCATTGAGCGCGGCCAACACCCGCATCCGTAGGGGAACTCTGCCTCGCATGATGTGCCTCCTGGCGCTCGCTCACCACCCGCTCTCCCGGCGGCGTAGAGCTACCCTGACAGCCACACCCACCGGTCCGCTTTCGGAAACATGCGGTCCGCCGAGTCCCGCCCCGCCTCGCCGGCGGGCACCGAGGTCGCGCCCGGCCGACTATCAGCCCAAGACCGCGCGCGGATCCGGGAGGTACATGCCGGCTTTGCCGCGCACGGTACTCCACATGGCGAATCCCATCACGGGAGTATTCTGGGCGATCATCATCTGTCGATTACCGAGGTCGATGACGGCGGGTACTACGACGGTGCCGAAGCTCATCGCTTTGTTGGTGACGGCGCCGAAGCTGGCCGGATGAACTCGATCGGATATCAGCGCGGCGATCGCGCACGCACCGCCCTTCACCGCGAAGGCGCTCGGGCGGCGGATCGAGCGGGCGAATTCGTCTACCTGCCTGGTGAATCCGGCGACGGTGGCGGGTGAGATCTCACCCGCGTGACCTACACACACGGCCAATTCGATCGGGTTCAGCGAACTCTTGATCACCGCACCGACACCGATCAGGGACAGCACCGGGCCCACCCAGTTCCGGCTCACCTGGAGGCCGCCCATATTCATATGGTGAGCGACGGCCGCCAGATAAGCCTGCACCGCCGCGCTCTCCTGGGGCGCACCCGGTGCCGGAGATTGTTGCGGCGCGACATAATTCGGCTGAGGCGCACCGTATTGAGCGGGTGGTTGCTGGTATTGCGGCTGCTGCGGCGGAAAGTGCGGCTGCTGCGGGTACGGCTGCTGCGGCGGCGCCCCGAAAGGCCCGGACTGCTGCGGATATCCCCACGGACCTCCCGGTCCACCTGGCGTAGTCATAGCCCCTCCTTCGCCCGTCCCACGTGAACACCGGACACTACCGGTCCACCCGAACCGGCCCGCGTGCGAGCTACAGCTACGCGATCGACGTTCGCCGGAGGACGAACACACAGTTGCGTGCTTCTGGCGGAAATTGCACGCCGTTCATCGAAGTTCGCAGTAACTTTCTTGGCATGCCGACGGTTCGGACGTCGACTCGACTGCGGGCGAGGAGTGTTGCGGTGGCGCTGGGATCGCTTGACCTGGATGGGGCTTTTCGGGCCGCGATGGACAGTCTCGCTGTGCCCGACCGGATCGACCCGATCGCGACCATCGACGCCGCGTTCGGGATCGAATTGTTCGAATCACAGGTCGCCAGTAGGCATCTCGATCTGGCGGCGCGGCGGTTGGGGGCCGCGCGGCAGGGGTTCTACAGCATCGGGTCTTCGGGTCATGAGGGCAACGCGGCGGTGGCGGCCGCGTTGCGCGTCGATGATCCGGCGTTGTTGCACTACCGGTCGGCGGCGTTCTTCGTGCAGCGGTGCCGGCGGATTCCGGGGTCGGATCCGATTCGGGATGTGCTGCTCGGGGTTGTCGCGGCGGCTGCTGATCCGATCTCCGGTGGTCGGCACAAAGTGATTGGGAGTGCGGCGGCGTCGATCATTCCGCAGACTTCGACCATCGCTTCGCATCTGCCGCGTGCGGTGGGGTTGGCCTTCGCTTTGGATCGGGCTGCGAAGCAAGGGATTTCGTGTCCGTGGCCCGCTGATGCGGTGGTGGTGTGCAGTTTCGGCGACGCGTCGGCCAATCATTCGACGGCGGTCGGTGCCGTCAATGCCGCGCTGCATGCCGCCCATCAGGGCGTACCGATGCCGCTCGTCTTCGTCTGCGAGGACAACGGTCTCGGTATCAGTGTGCCGACCGCACCGGACTGGATCGAGCGCGCCTACGGCCCACGCCCGGGACTCACCTACCTCGCCGCCGACGGGTGCGACCTGCCCGATACGCTCGGCGCAGCCCAGGACGCGGTGCAACTGGCGCGGACCTGGCGGGTGCCGGTCTTCCTGCACCTGCGCACCGTCCGACTCGGTGGGCACGCTGGATCCGACGTCGAGTCCGCCTATCGCGGCCCGGCCGATATCGCCGCCGACCTCGCCCGTGATCCGCTCCTCGGCACCGCCCGCTACCTGATTTCCGCCGGTGTCGCCGATGCGGGCGACCTTCTCGACCGCTACGAGCGAATCGGTGCGCGCGTGCGTGAGACCGCCGACGATGTGGTTCGAGAGGCACGGCTCGACTCCGCGGCCGCCGTGATCGCGCCGCTCGCACCGGCCCACCCCGACGCGGTCCGCGACGATGTGCATCGCATGCACGCATCGGACCCCGCTCCTCCGATGACGCTGGCGCAGGCGATCAACCACACGCTCGGCGAACTGCTCGCCGAGGATCGCGACGTGCTGGTGTTCGGCGAGGATGTCGGCCGGAAGGGCGGCGTGTACGGCGTCACGAAGGGACTCCGAAAACGCTTCGGAGCGCGCCGGGTTTTCGACACCCTCCTCGACGAACAGTCCATCCTCGGCACCGCGCTCGGTACCGGATTGGCCGGATTCATCCCGATACCCGAGATCCAGTACCTGGCCTACGTCCACAACGCGGCCGATCAGATTCGCGGCGAAGCGGCCACCCTCCAGTTCTTCTCGAACGGCCGGTACCGCAACCCGATGGTCGTGCGCGTCGCCGGCCTCGCCTATCAAAAGGGCTTCGGCGGCCACTTCCACAATGACGATTCCCTGGCGGCACTGCGCGATATCCCCGGCGTCGTCGTCGCGGTGCCCGCGCGCGCCGACGACGCGGCGGCGATGCTGCGCACCTGCGTGTCAGCAGCGCGAGTGGATGGCCGAGTATGCGTTTTCGTCGAGCCGATTGCGCTGTACCACACGAAAGATCTACATCCAGGCGACGAAGCCTGGCTGGCCTCCCCCACCTCCGAACACATCCCGATCGGCGATGCGCGCACCTATGGCGACGGCACCGACCTCACCATCGTCACCTTCGGCAACGGCGTCCCGATGAGCCTGCGCACAGCGAATCGCCTGGCCGCCCGAGGAATTCACGCACGCGTACTCGACCTCCGCTGGCTCAATCCCCTACCGGTCGCCGACCTGATCCACCACGCCGAAGCCACCGGAAGGGTGTTGGTCGCCGATGAGACCCGCAGCAGCGGTGGAGTTTCCGAATCGGTCTACGCGGCGCTGATCGACGCGGGCTACCGTGGTGCGCTCGCCCGAGTCACGAGTGCAGACAGTTTCGTTCCACTCGGTCCCGCCGCCGACACTGTCCTGCTGAGCGAGTCGGCTATCGAAGAAGCCGCCAGTCGTCTTCTGCACTGAGCTCAGCTAGATCCAATACCGGTACCAGACACCGTCATACGATCGATAGCTCTCGTCATATTCACCGGAGCGAGGTGGCGCGCCCTCAGGTAGATAGGCGAATCCCACGCTGCCCAGGAATCCGCCCTGCGTCCGGAACAGGCAACCGCCATCTGCTGACCGGACCGCTTCGACGGTGTAGAGGCCAATTCGTTGACTCGCACTGGTCTTCTCACAGACCTGAGCCGCCTGCTCGAAGTGCGGCTTCGACACCCACCAGCCGAACCGTTCCGGCACGCCACTCCAACCGAGTACGCCCGTCACCGCGACGACCGCGGGCGCGACTACAACCAGAACGAACCGCCGATAGGCGACGACCCCGGCCACCCCGAACCCTAACCACAGCACGCCGAGCGCACCGAGCGCGAGCAACAGCAAGCCCGTGCGATCGAGCGGACCGTCGACCATGTTCTGCCACACCAGCCACAGGCACACCAGCACAGCAAGGCCGGTCACGGTACTCATGACGGTGGTCCACCACACCGGCACCAGCCGACGTGACGGCAATTCTCCCCCAAAACTCATGCACGCCACCCTACGGGCGCAGCAGGTGAGGGAAGCGGCGAACTCAGGCGAACTTGATCTCCAGGCCGATGCCCAGGATCGCGATGAACCAGACGATGCCGACGAAGATGGTGATGCGGTCGAGGTTCTTCTCGACGACGGTGGAGCCGGACAGGCTCGACTGCACGCCGCCACCGAAGAGGCTGGACAAGCCGCCACCCTTGGCGCGGTGCAACAGCACCAGCAGCACCAACAGCAAGCTGGTGATCACAAGGAGGATATCGAGGAACAGCGACATGAGGTTCATCCTAGGTGGTGGAGGACCGACTGGTCTAACCAGGCTCGACGGCGACCAGGTGTGAGACGGTGTGGGGGCCTGCGGAGTACTGGGCGACGGTCTGTTCGATCTCCTGGTCACGGGCGGTCAGGCGCACCTGGTGCTGGTGCATGTGCTCGGCCCAGGATCGGACGACGAAGGCTTCGACGAAGCGGTCGACGGTGCCGACATCGCGGTAGAGCCGCCATTCCATCGCGCCGGTGCGCTGCCGGGATCGCCCGACCAGCGCCATCGATTCGGTGAAGGCGGCGACGTCCTGCGGTGGCACGTCGTAGCCGCGCATCACCAGGACGGGGCCGTCCGCGGGTTCGGGCTCCACGACGAGTTGTGGTTCGGGCCAGTACGCCGCCGGTGAGAGGTCGATGTCCTCGACGTTGTGCCGGATCGGCCACCACACGGTGCTCACGGCGCAGCACGCCAGCATCACCGCCGCGATCAGCAGCGCCGTCACGGCACCGTAGGCGCCGGCGACCAGACCCCAGAGCAGGGAACCGATGGCCTGCCCACCCATGAACACCAGCATGTACACCGACAGACCGCGGGCGCGGACCCAGGCGGGCAGGAGCAACTGCATGGTCGAGTTCAGCGTCGACATCGCCAGCAACCACGCCAGCCCGGCCCCCACCAGCAGCACGAGTACCAGCACCACGTGGTGGACCAGCGCGGTCGCGACGGCGCCGAGGCCGAACAGGACCGCGGCGAACGCGAGTCGCTGGGTGGGGGTGAACAGGACCCGCAGCCGCGACAATCCGAGCGCACCGCAGACCGCGCCGAGCCCGAGCGCGCCGAGCAGCAGACCGTAGCCGGACGACGACAGTCCGAGCCGGTCGTGCGCGATCACCGGCAGCAGCGACCACACCGCGCTGGCGGGGGCGATGAACAGGATCGCGCGGAACAGCACCCGCCTGATCGCGGGCGCGGCTCGAATGAACCGGGTACCTGCCTGCAACGCCGCGAGGGGCCGTTCACTGGGTAGCGGGCTCGTTCGCGTCGGCCACTTCGACACCAGCAGTACCGCGACGATGCCGACAAACGACACCGTGTTGAACCCGAACACCACGGTCGGCCCGGCTATCGACACGATCACACCCGCCACCGCCGGGCCGACGGCTCGACCGATATTGACGCTCATACTGCCCAGCGCCGCCGCCGAGGTGATCTGGTCGCGCGGCACCAGCTCGGGCTGGATCGCCTGCCAGGCGGGCGCGGTGAGCGCCTGCCCACAGCCCAGCAGGAACAGCAGGCTGAGCAGGACCGCGGGTGTGGTGTGGCCGGTGGCCGTGGACACCGTGAGGGTGAGCGAGACCAGCGCCATCCCGGTCTGCGCGCCGAGCAGCAGTCGGCGTCGATCCACCAGGTCCGCCAGCACCCCGGACGGGATCGACAGCAACATCACCGGCAATGTCAGCGCGGTCTGCACGAAGGCCACCAGCGCGGCCGCGTTCGGTTGGTCGACCACCAGCCACTGCGCGCCGACCGTCTGCATCCATGTGCCCAGGTTCGACACCAGCTGAGCGATCCACAACGCCCGGAACAGCGGCGACCGCAACGGGGCCCAGGTCGAGATCCGTTCCGCCGCGACGTTGCCCACCCGACGAGCTTATCCCCGGCGACTGCCATCCCGCGCGATGCGCCCCTGCTGAGATCATCGCTCGCCGTTGGCGCACACCCGCTGGGAATGATCCCGGCGAACTATCAGATACCTTGTGGCCCCTGACAATAGAAAAGCGATCGACCGATACGGTGTTATCTTCTGAGCGCTTTCGAGCGATCAGAACCGCAGCTCCCGTTTCGTTCGGGGGGAGCTCGTACGACACGGAGGACAACGCATGAATGCCCCGCAGCAGCCGTATGGCCAGCAACCCTACGGTCAGCAGCCGCCGTACGGCCAGCAACCCCCCGGCGGTGGCTACCCGCCGCAGGGTGGCTACCCGCAGCCGCCGCGCAAGAAGAAGGTGTGGCCGTGGGTACTCGGCGGCATTCTCGTCGTGCTGCTGCTGATCGTCGGTGGTTGCGTGGCGTTCGTCGGCACCGTCGCCAATGAGATCGAGAACGAGGTCAGCCGCGAGGTGACCGTCTCCTATCAGGCCGCGGGTTCGGGCACCGGCACCGTCATCTACTCCGACGGGACCCTGGACGTTCAGACCGAATCCGACGTGCCACTGCCGTGGTCCAAGAACGTGACGATCACCGGGCTGGTGAAGCACTCCGCGCTGAGCGTCATGGCGGGCATCGACGGCGGAACTGTCTCCTGCAAGATCGTCGTCGACGGCAAGGTGATCGCGCAGGACGAGGCCAGCGGTTCACTCGCCACCGCCGACTGCCAGGGCGACGCGGGCAAGTAGTTCCTGCTCCGATCGCGACCCGCCCCGAACATCGACAAGCGGTGTTCGGGGCGGCCCGTACCATCGGCTCCATGCGGATATCACCTCGTCCTCTGGCTGTCCTGCTCGCACTGGTCGGCGCGGTGGTGGCCGGGTGCGGATCAGCCGACAAGGAACCGGCGGACGACACCGCCACGCCGATGGGTCACACCTATATCTCCACCGAGGTCGTCGGCGGCGAGATCCCCGGCGGCGGTCCGATGACGCTCACCTTCACCGACGGCCGGATCTCGGCGAACTCCGGCTGCAATTCCGCGGGCGGCACCGTCGACCTGAGCAATCACGTCCTGCACACCTCGCCGCTGGCAAGCACGCTGATGGCGTGCCCCGGCGACCGTGAACGCGCCGACGCCTGGCAGAGCGACTTCCTGGAATCCGACCCCACCTGGCGCCTCGACGGTGACCGGCTGACACTGACGGGCAAGTCCGTCACCATCCAGCTCACCGACAAGAAGATCGTGAGCCCCGACAAGCCGCTGACCGGCACCGCGTGGGTGGTCACCACCATGCTCACCCCGGATGCGCAGATCCGCTCGACCACGCTCGACCAGGTGAGCCCGAATCTCACCATCGGTGACGGCGGCACTGTCAGCGGTACCGCGGGCTGCAACCGGATCACCGGCACCGCAGGGGTCGGCCCCGGCGACGCGGTGAACTTCGCCGTCGCCACCACCAAGATGATGTGCCCGCCGGAGGTGATGGAAGTCGAGCAGAACGTGCTGCGCGCACTGGACGGCCGAACCACCGCCACTGTCGACGCCGACACCCTCACCCTGCGCAACGACAACGGCTACGGTCTGATCCTGCACGCGCGGTAGCCCCTACGACGAAAAGCGAAGGGCCGGAAACCCAGTGGCTTCCGGCCCTTCGATGCTCGGTACCCGATCAGGGCAGCGGACCGCCCGCGGCGATCGCCGACAGGGTGGCGAACTCGTCACCCTTGAGCGAAGCACCGCCGACCAGCGCGCCGTCGATATCGGGCTGACGGATCAGCTCGCCGATATTCTTGGCGTTCACCGAGCCGCCGTAGAGCACGCGCACACCGGCGGCGACCTCCGGGGAAGCCAGCTTCTCCAGCTCGCCGCGGATCGCGCCGCACACTTCCTGCGCGTCGGCCGCCGAGGCGACCTTGCCGGTGCCGATGGCCCAGACCGGCTCATAGGCGATGACGACCTGCGAAATCTGTTCCGCCGTCAGGCCTTTGAGCGAACCACGCAGCTGCTCGAGGTTGTACTCGACGTGCGTGCCCGCCTCGCGGACGCCGAGACCCTCACCGATGCAGACGATCGGGGTGATCTCGTACTTCAGCGCCTGCTTGGCCTTGGCCAGCACGGTCGCGTCGTCCTCGTGGTGGTACTGACGACGCTCCGAGTGCCCGACCACCACGTAGGCGCAGCCGAGCTTCGCCAGCATCGGCGCGCTGACCTCGCCGGTGTAGGCACCGGAGTCGTGCGCCGAGACGTCCTGGGCACCGTAGGTGATCAGCAGCTTGTCGCCGTCGACGATCGACTGCACACTGCGCAGATCGGTGAACGGCGGGATCACCGTCACGTCGACCTTCGCGAAGTACTTCTCGGGCAGCGCGAACGCCACCTTCTGCACCAGCGAGATGGCCTCGAGGTGGTTGAGGTTCATCTTCCAGTTGCCCGCGATGAGCGGTTTACGCGCAGCCATCGCTCAGCCCTCCAGCACCGAAATACCGGGCAGCTCTTTGCCTTCCAGGTATTCCAGAGAAGCGCCACCACCGGTGGAGATGTGCGAGAAGCCGTCGTCGGGCAGGCCGAGGGTGCGCACGGCAGCCGCCGAGTCACCGCCGCCGACGACCGTGAACGCACCCTTGGAGGTGGCGGTCACGATGGCCTCGGCGACACCACGGGTGCCCGCGGCGAACGCGTCGAACTCGAACACGCCCATCGGGCCGTTCCAGAACACCGTCTCGGCCTCGGTCAGCAGCGCGGAGAACCGCGACACCGACTCGGGGCCGATGTCCAGGCCGAGCCAGCCGTCGGGGATCTCGGTCGATGCGACGGTCTTCGTGTCCGCGTCGGCTGCGAACTTGTCGGCCACCACGATGTCGACCGGCAGGTGCAGCACGTCGCCGAAGCGCTCGAGCAGCGACTTGCAGGTGTCGATCATCTCGGCCTGCAGCAGCGAACCACCGACCGGAAGTCCTTGCGCGGCAAGGAAGGTGAAGCACATGCCGCCGCCGATCACCAAGGTGTCGACCTTGGGGGCCAGCGCCTCGATCACCGCGAGCTTGTCGGAGACCTTGGAGCCACCGAGCACCACCGCGTACGGGCGGGCCGGGTCCTGGGTGAGCTTGCGCAGCACCTCGACCTCGGCCGCGACCAGCGTGCCCGCGTAATGCGGGAGCACCTGCGCGACGTCGTAGACCGATGCCTGCTTGCGGTGCACCACGCCGAAACCGTCGGAGACGAAAGCACCGTCGTCACCGACCAGCTCGACGAACGCCGCGGCCAGCTTGGCCCGCTCCGAGTCGTCCTTGCTGGTTTCGCGGGGGTCGAAACGCACGTTCTCGAGCAGCAGCACGTCGCCGTCGGTGAGGCCTTCCGAGCGCGAGAGCGCGTCGTAGCCCACCACGTCACCGGCCAGCTGGACATTGCGGCCGAGCAGCTCGGCCAGCTTCGCCGCCACGGGGGCGAGGGAGAACTTGGCGTCGGGCTCGCCCTTGGGGCGGCCCAGGTGCGCCATCACGACCACCTTGGCGCCCGCGTCGACCAGCGCCTGAATGGTCGGCACCGAGGCGATGATGCGGCCCGGGTCGGTGATCTGGCCGTTGTCGTCGAGGGGAACGTTGAGGTCGGAGCGCACGAGCACGCCCCGGCCCTCGACACCCTCGGCCAGGAGATCCTGAAGTGTCTGGACTGTCATCGCGGTCAGAGCGACTTGCCGACGAGATCGACCAGGTTGGCCAGCCGGTTCGAGTAGCCCCACTCGTTGTCGTACCAGGAGACGACCTTGACCTGGTTGTCGATGACCTTGGTCAGCGGCGCGTCGTAGATCGACGAGTGCGGGTCGGTGACGATGTCACTGGACACGATCGGGTCCTCGTTGTACTTGAGGATGCCCTTCATCGGGCCCTCGGCGGCGGCCTTCATCGCGGCGTTGATCTCCTCGATGGTGGCGGGCTTGGCCAGGGTCGCCGTGAGGTCGGTGACCGAGCCCGTCGGGACCGGAACGCGCAGCGCGTAGCCGTCGAGCTTGCCCTGCAGCTCGGGCAGCACCAGGCCGATGGCCTTGGCGGCACCGGTGCCGGTGGGGACGATGTTCAGGGCCGCGGCACGGGCGCGACGCAGGTCCTTGTGCGGGGCGTCCTGCAGGTTCTGGTCCTGGGTGTACGCGTGGATGGTGGTCATCAGACCGTTCACGATGCCGAACGAGTCGTTGAGCACCTTGGCGATCGGGCCGAGGCAGTTGGTGGTGCACGAGGCGTTGGAGATGATGTTCTGGCTGCCGTCGTACTTGTCGTCGTTGACGCCCATCACGATGGTGATGTCGTCGCCGGTGGCGGGCGCGGAGATGATGACCTTCTTGGCGCCGGCGGAGAGGTGACCCTTGGCCTTCTCGGCGGCGGTGAAGATGCCGGTCGACTCGACGACCACGTCGACGTTCAGGTCGGCCCACGGCAGTGCCGACGGGCCTTCCTTGATCGCGAGCGCCTTGATACGCTGCTCGCCGACCACGATGGTGTCGCCGTCGACGGAGACGTCCTGCGGCAGACGACCCAGGATCGAGTCGTACTTCAGCAGGGTGGCGAGGGTGTTGATGTCGGTGAGGTCGTTGACCGCGACGATCTCGATATCGGTCTCGCCGACGGCCTTCAGAGCCTCCACCGCACGGAAGAAATTACGTCCGATACGACCGAAGCCGTTGATACCTACCCGGACAGTCACGTTATCGCTCCTCAGCTTTCAAGCGGATTCATTCCGACCACAACCACAGTAGTGGCCATCACCACCCCACCGACAGCCACCTGCGGTTTATTGCACCCCCGGGCCCCACGCCTCCAGGAGCCATCAGAATAAAGGGCAGAGCGGTCATGCATGACCGCTCTGCCCTAATCGTCGGATTCGCCACAGCTTTCGGCGCGAGGAGTCTGTCCCGGTTCCCGGTTACGCGTCGTCGAGGAGTTCCGCTGTCACCGCGGACTCGGTATCGGGGATACCGAGATCCTTGGCGCGGCGGTCGGCCATCGACAGCAAGCGGCGGATCCGGCCCGCCACAGCGTCTTTGGTCATCGGCGGCTCGGCCAGCTGACCGAGTTCCTCGAGCGAGGCCTGCCGGTGCTGCACCCGCAGCCTGCCCGCCGCGGCGAGATGCTCAGGAACATCGTCGGCGAGGATCTCCAGCGCCCGCTCCACCCTCGCTGCCGCCGCGACGGCCGCACGCGCGGAACGACGCAGGTTCGCGTCGTCGAAGTTGGCCAGCCGGTTCGCGGTGGCCCGCACCTCGCGGCGCATCCGCCGTTCTTCCCAGGTGAGCCTGGTGTCCTGCGCGCCCATCCGGGTGAGCAGGGCGCCGATCGCCTCGCCGTCACGCACCACGACTCGATCCGTGCCGCGCACCTCCCGCGCCTTCGCGGTGATGCCGAGCCTGCGCGCCGCACCGACCAGCGCCAGTGCCGCTTCCGGACCGGGGCAGCTCACCTCGAGCGCCGAGGAACGACCCGGCTCGGTGAGCGAACCGTGCGCGAGAAACGCGCCACGCCATGCCGCTTCGGCGTCACCGATGCTGCCGCCGACCACCTGCGCGGGCAGCCCGCGAACGGGGCGTCCGCGCACGTCGAGCAAACCGGTCTGGCGCGCCAGCGCCTCGCCTTCCTTCGACACCCGCACGACGTAGCGGGAGGTCTTACGCAACCCACCCGCGCCGAGCACATGCACGTCGGAGCCGTATCCGTACAGCTCGAAAATCTCTCTGCGCAGTCGCCGGGCGATGGACCCCATGTCCACCTCGGCTTCCACGATCACCCTGCCCCCCACGATGTGCAGACCGCCCGCAAACCGCAGCAACGCCGACAGTTCCGCTTTACGCGAGCTGACCTGCGACACCACGAGCCTGCTCAGCTCGTCCTTCACCTCGGCTGTCATCGCCACGAGACGCGCTCCTTTCCCACCGACCCCGAACGCTCATCTGCAACACTGTGCACATCTGACGCACTGTGCCGTCCCTCGACTCGAAGCCCAGCCAGTTGCGACCGCGGCGATCGGATCAGCTGATCCAGTGCGGCGGCAAGTTTTCCGGGATGATGCCGATCCGTTCCCGGCTCGGCGACATCGCAGAACGTTACCCGTGCACGCAACTGTTCGGCGGCTCTTGCCACATGTTCCCGTTGCCGCCCCTCTGGCACCGACGCCGAGTCGACGAGCACGTCGTCGACCGCGAAATCCGGTGCGTGCTGGGACAATACATGCAGATGTCGCTCCGCGGAAAAGCCGGCGGTCTCGCCCGGCTCCGCGGCCAGATTGAGAACCAGTACTTTGCGTGCCCTGGTACGTACCAGCGCCGCGTGCAACTGCGGCACCAGGACATGCGGAATGACGCTGGTGAACCACGAACCAGGTCCCAGCACAACAACATCCGCGTCGTCGATAGCCGCGGTCGCCTCGGGGCTGGCAGGCGGATCGGACGGAATCAGCCGCACCCGCCGGACCTTACCCGGCGTGGTCGCCACCGCAACCTGACCGCGCACGCACCGGCCGATCCGCGGATCCGATTCCAGGCCCGACACTTCGGCCTCGATGTCGAGCGGGATCGGCGACATCGGCAGCACCCGGCCGGTGATCCGCAACAGCCTGCCCACCTCGTCGAGCGCGGCGACCGGATCACCGAGGATGTCGGTGAGCCCGGCCAGGATCAGATTTCCCACCGAGTGCCCGGCGAGCGCGCCGGTGCCGCCGAAGCGGTGCTGCACCGTCGTGGTCCACACATCGTCGGCGTCGTCGGACAGCGCTGCCAGTGCCATTCGCAGGTCACCCGGCGGGAGCATGCCCAGCTCGGCGCGTAGCCGACCGGACGACCCGCCGTCGTCGGCGACGGTGACGACCGCGGTGATCCGCCTCGTCAGCCTGCGTACCGCCGTCAATGTCGCGTACAGCCCATGTCCGCCGCCCAGCGCGACGACGGCTGGGTCGGCTTCGGTTCCACTCATTCGCGCCCCAGATCCCGGTGCACGACGCGAACGACGTCCACCGCCACGTGCCCGGTATCGGCGCCGATGCGCTCACCCAGTGCCTCGGCGATAGCGACGCTGCGATGTTTGCCGCCGGTGCACCCCACTGCCACGGTCATGTATCGCTTCCCCTCTTGGCGGTATCCGGTCGTCGTCAGGTCGACCAGGTGTTTGCCGGTCTGCAGGTAGTCCCGCGCGCCGGGCCGGGACAGCACGTAATCGCTGACCACCGACTCCTGTCCTGTGTGTTCCCGCAATTCCGGAATCCAATGCGGGTTCGGCAGGAATCGCACATCCAACACCATGTCGGCGTCGAGGGGAACACCGTACTTGAAGCCGAACGACTGCACGGTCAGTTGCAGTGCGGCTGGCGCGCCCGCGCCGTATGCCTCCTCCAGCTTGCGGTGCAGCTGGTGGATCGACAGCTCGGTGGTGTCGATGACGAGGTCGGCGGCGCCCTTGACCGGGGCGAGCCTGGCTCGTTCGGCGGTCAGACCGGCCGAGAGCGTCCCGTCGGGGCTGTCGCTCTGCAGCGGATGACGACGCCGGGCGAACCCGAACCGCCGGATCAGCACATCGTCCGACGCCTCGAGAAACAGCACCCTCGTGCGGATGCCCGCGCCGCGCAACTGCTCGGTGACACCGGAGAGCTCGCCGGTGAAGAACCGGCTGCGCACGTCCATGACCAGCGCGAGCCGCCGGATCGGCGGGTCGGCCGCGGCGCCTAGTTCGATCATCCGCCCGATCAGTTCGGGCGGTAGGTTGTCGGTCACGTACCAGCCGAGATCCTCCAGCACGCGCGCGGCAGTGCCGCGGCCCGCGCCGGACAAGCCGGTCACGATAACCACTTCGACTGGTTGCTGTGTGTCGGTGACCGTCCCGGATTGCCCGGGTGCCGCCCCCGCCTTGTTATTCGATTCGACGCGTGTCATGTCCTACCGGATCCGTTTCTGGGTGCCTTTCGATCATCCCGCACCGGTTCGGGTATCGGGCGCAGACACACAACGTACGGCACACGCAATGTTGCGTCCTGCGATCCCGGCCGTCGCGGCTACGGGCTGTTGAGTGCCGCGAGCACTGCTTTTGCCGTCGAGACCCCGATTCCGGGCACCGAGGTGATTTCTTCGACCGTCGCGTCCTTGATTCTGGCGACCGAGCCGAAGTGGGTGACCAGTGCGGTCCGCCTCGTCTCACCGAGGCCCGGCACCGAGTCCAGTGCCGATGCCGTCATCCGGCGTGAGCGTTTGCTGCGGTGGAACGTGATGGCGAAGCGGTGGGCCTCGTCACGCACACGCTGCAGCAGGAACAGTGCCTCGCTATTGCGCGGCATGATCACCGGGTCGGCCTCGCCGGGCACCCAGACCTCTTCGAGGCGTTTGGCCAGGCCGATCACCGCGACATCGGTGATGCCGAGTTCGTCGAGGACCTCGGCGGCGGCGGCGACCTGGGGCGCACCGCCGTCGACGACGTAGAGGTTGGGCGGGTAGGCGAAGCGGCGCGGCCGGCCGGTGGTCGGGTCGATGCCGGGGCGTGAGGCGGGTTCGTCGACCTCGTCGGGTTCGATCTCGACGGGTTGTTCGCGGTCGCGGGCCAGGCGGGCGAAGCGGCGGCGGGTCACCTCGGCGATGCTGCCGACGTCGTCGGAGCGGCCGTCGCCGGCGGCTTCCTTGATCGCGTAGTGCCGGTAGTCGGACTTGCGGGCCAGGCCGTCTTCGAAGACCACCAGTGAGGCGACCACGTCGGTGCCCTGCACGTGGCTGATGTCGACGCATTCGATCCGCAGCGGGGCGCTGTCGAGTTCGAGTGCGTCTTGAATGTCTTGCAGCGCTTGTGATCTCGAGGTGAGGTCGCCGGCACGGCGGAGCTTGTGCTGGGCCAGTGCCTCGGCGGCGTTGCGCTGCACCGTCTCGGCGAGCGCCTTCTTGTCGCCGCGCTGGGGGATGCGCAGCGAGACCGCGGAGCCGCGCATCTCACTGAGCCACTCGCCGATCTCCACGGCGTCGGCGGGCAGTTCGGGCACCAATACCTCACGCGGGACGACGATGGCCGCGTCGCCGTTCTGGTCCGCCATCGAGGCCTGTTCGCCGTAGAACTGGGTGAGGAACTGTTCGACCAGGGCGGCCAGCTCGGTTCCCGATTCCGCGACGTCGAGTGCGTCGCCCGCTTTGTCGACGACCCAGCCGCGCTGGCCGCGCACACGTCCGTCGCGGACATGGAAGATCTGGACCGCGGCTTCGAGTTCGTCGGTGGCGAAGGCGATCACATCGGCGTCGGTGCCGGTGCCGAGCACCACGGCCTGCTTCTCGAGTGCGCGGCGCAGCGCCTGGACGTCGTCGCGTAGCCGGGCGGCGTTCTCGAAGTCGAGGTCTTCGGCGGCTTCGTGCATGCGGCGTTCGAGTGCGCGCACCATCTTGTCGGTCTTGCCGGAGAGGAAGTCGCAGAAGTCCTCGACGATCTGGCGGTGTTCGTCGGCATCGACCCTGCCCACGCACGGCGCGGAACACTTGTCGATGTAGCCGAGCAGGCAGGGCCGCCCGATCTGGTTGTGCCGCTTGAAGACTCCGTTGGAGCAGGTACGTGCGGGGAACACCCGCAGCAGCAGGTCGAGGGTCTCGCGAATCGCCCAGGCGTGGGCGTAGGGGCCGAAGTAGCGCACGCCTTTCTTGCGGGCACCGCGGTAGACGAACAGCCGCGGGTACTCCTCGTTGAGGGTCACCGCGAGCACCGGGTAGGTCTTGTCGTCGCGGTAACGCACATTGAACCGCGGATCGAATTCCTTGATCCAGTTGTACTCGAGCTGCAGCGCCTCGACCTCGGTGGACACCACCGTCCACTCGACAGCGGCCGCCGTGGTCACCATCTGCTTGGTGCGCGGATGCAGCGAGTACACATCGGCGAAGTAGGAATTCAACCGGCTCCGCAGGCTCTTGGCCTTGCCGACATAGATGACCCGCCCGTGCACGTCCCGGAACTTGTACACACCGGGTTCGACGGGAATCGTGCCCGGCGCCGGCCGGTACGTCGCGGGATCTGCCACCTGTCAAGCCTAGCGAGGGGCTCCGACAGGTCCGCACCGCCGACCGAGTCGCCGTCGAAGTCCCCGGGGTCGAGGACTGCGGCAGGCGCGCCGGAACCGGCTGTGTAGCGTGAGTGCGCGGATTCTGTGTCTGGAAGGACGTCCGATGACCAACGCTGCTGCCCTGCCGTACGCCGGCGATGACCGGTACGACGACGAGGCGACCCCGTACGGGGTCATGCCCGGCACTGTGCGCGGGGCGCGGCTGATCGCAGCGGTCGCGGCCGCCGTCGGTGTGGTGCTGATCGCGATCACGGTGGCGCTGGGTGGCTCGCTCGGCGCGCTGCTCGCCGGGTATCTGCCGTCCTTCGCGCTGGTCCCGCTGGTGCTGCTGTTCCGGCAGGGCGGTGACCTGGTGCGCAAGGCGGCGATCGGGGTCGCGGTGCTGGCGCTGCTGGTGTCCTCGACCGGCATCCTCACCGGATTGCCGCCCGGGGTGGTCGGCATCGTTTCCAACGGAGCCGTCGCCGGTCTGCTTCTTCGACCCTCGGCGCTCGCCTGGTTCACCCGCGAGCGCTGACCGTCCGCGTCGGCTCCGGTCGGCGTGGATCAGTCGGCCGTGCGGACGCCGTGTTCGGCGAGTGCGTCGATGAGGGCGCGGGGGCGCTCGACGGTGGGGACGGCGTCGACGAGGGCGAAGCGGGCACCGAGGGCGGTGGCGCCGCCGTCGGCTTCGGTGCTGTCGCCGATCATGAGAACGCGTCCGGGGTCGACGCCGAGGCGATCGGTGGCGTCACGGAAGATCTGCGGGCTCGGTTTGATGGCGCCCACTTCGTAGGACAGGGTCATCGAACCGATCAGCTCCGTCCAGCCGCGCTCGGCGAAGGCCGGGCGGATATCGAAGGCGATATTGCTGACGATGCCGACCGGAATACCCTGGGCGGCAAGAGATTTCAGAACAGTTCCGGTGTCGGGGTACGGAGTCCAGGTGAGCGGGTCGATGAGGCGTTCGTACAGGCGCGTCGCCTGGGCGTCGGGGACGCCGGAGCCGCGCAGCACCTCCAGGTAGGCGTGACGGTGCAGGGCGGGGTCGAGATCGCGGTTGTCCCAGGCGTGCTGGCCTGCCGCGTCGAAGGTCATGAACTGTTCGACCGGGGTCGTCATCCGCCGCAGCACTTCGGCTTTCGCCGCGATGTCGAACGGTGTTCCGTCGTCGCCGACGAGTTCGTCGGCCCAGGTCCGGTCGTCCTCCAAACGGAAGACCGTGCCCGAGTAGTCGAACAGCACCGCGTCGATATCCATATCAGCCAGGGTAGCCAGCCGGCGATCGCGCACCAGGCGGAAATCGGGCGGAGAACCCAAGATTCGCGTACACGTCATCCGGGTGTCGACATCGTCGAGTAGGTCGGCGGCATGCGGCCCGGGCCGAAAAAGATCGAATCCCGTCGGACCGGCGAGCTACGCTGCCTACATGACGCCAAGGCGACGGACGTGGATCGGGGCCACGACGGCCGCAGTGCTCGCGGTGGGGGTACTGGCCGGTTGTTCGACAGACGAGAAGACGGCAGCGGAGTGTACGAGCACACCCAACGGAACTCCGGTATCCGCGGCGCCCGCGACCGGCGGGGATACGCCGACCTCGCAGAATCTCAGCACCAATCCTGAGATCGCCTCGGGGTATCGCTCGGACATGACGGCTGTGCGCACCAGCACCTACGCGGTGTCGACCGCCAATCCGATCGCCACGGAGGCCGCGTGCCGGGTGCTGCGGGCGGGTGGCACCGCGACCGACGCGCTGGTCACCGCGCAGGCGATGCTCGGGCTGGTCGAACCGCAGGCGTCCGGAATCGGCGGTGGCGCGTTCCTGGTGCACTACGACGCGAAGTCGCGCACGGTCGACACCTACGACGGCCGCGAGACCGCGCCTGCCGCGGCGACCGAGAACTATCTGCGCTGGGTCAGCGATACCGACCGCACCGAACCCGCGCCGAACACCCGGGCCAGTGGCCGCTCGATCGGTGTTCCCGGAGTGCTCCGGATGCTCGAACTCGCGCATTCCGAGCACGGGATGAGCGCCTGGAAGGAACTGTTCGATCCCGCGATCAGCCTGTCCGACAGCGGTTTCGAGATCAGTCCGCGCCTGGCCGGGCAGATCGCCGAATCCGCGAAGGACCTGGCCGCCGACGAAGCCGCGCGCGGCTACTTCCTCGAACCCGATGGTTCGCCCAAGAAGGCGGGCACCGTCCTCACCAATCCGGCGCTGGCGAAAACGCTGTCGACGATCGCGACCGACGGAGCGAAAGCCTTCTACAGCGGCGCGATCGCCGAGGACATCGTCGAGGCGGCGGGCAGCACGGCGGGTGGGCGCACCCCCAGTGCGCTGACCACCACCGACCTGGCCGATTACGAAGCCAAGAAGCGCACGGCCCTGTGCACCGGGTATCGCAAGTACGAACTGTGCGGCATGCCCGCACCGTCCTCGGGTGGCAGCACCGTCGCCGCGACGCTGGGCATCCTCGCCAACTTCGACATCCCCGCGCTGCGCCCCCAGGAGCTCGACGCCAACGGCGGGCGCCCCGACGCGCAGGCCGTGCACCTGATCTCCGAGGCCGAGCGGCTGGCCTACGCCGACCGCAACAAGTATGTCGCCGACCCGGATTTCGTTCCGCTGCCGGGAAATTCGGCCCTCTCACTTGTCCACCCGCAGTATCTGAAGGAGCGGTCGACGCTGATCGACCCCCAGAAGAGCATGGGTACCGCCAAGCCCGGCAATCTCGGACCGGTCCCCCTCGGCACCGGCCCACAGCCGCCCGAGCACGGCACCAGCCACATCTCCGTCGTCGACAAGTACGGCAATGCCGCCGCGATGACCACCACGGTCGAATCGGCGTTCGGGTCGTTCCATCTCGTCGACGGGTTCGTACTCAACAATCAGCTCACCGACTTCGCCGCCGACCCACTCGATCCCGACGGCACCCCGGTGGCCAACCGCCTCCAGCCGAACAAGCGCCCACGCAGTTCGATGGCCCCGACCCTGGTGTTCGAACGCGACGACAAGGGCGATCGTGGCGAACTGAAGCTCGTCACGGGTTCACCCGGCGGTTCGGTGATCATCCAGTTCGTCGTGAAAACGCTGGTCAACGTGCTGGATTGGGGCCTCGACCCGCAACAGGCGGTGTCCGGGGTGTCGTTCGGAGCGGGCAATACGCCGGTCACCGGCGTAGGCGGCGAGCACCCCGACATCGATGCCGCCGACAACGGTGACCATGATCCGCTGGTCGAGAAGCTGCGGGCGATGGGTCACCAGGTGTCGGTCGCGCCGCAGTCCAGCGGACTCAGCGCCCTGCAGCACAACGGCAAGGACGGCTGGATCGGCGGCGCGGATCCGCGACGCGAGGGAGCGGTCCTCGGCGATACCCGCTGAGGCGGCGGGCGCCCGCGCTCAGTCCTGCGGGGCGTAGCGGGCGCCCAGTTCGCGCACCCGCTCGATGGCATCCGCGGCGTGCGCCTTGTCGTTGGACCGGATCGCCAGCATCGGGACGTAGTCGTCGTCGGCCAGTTCGAGGCGGGCCCACGACTTACGGTCGGGGAAGGACACACCGCGGATGTAGGCCCACGGATACACCTGGTCCCCGAGGATGTTGCGCACCGCGACGCCTCGGCTACCCGCGCGCACTCGCGGCCGGGTGAGCATCAGTACCGCGCCCGCACCGACCACCCCGATCAGGATCATCGCGACCTGATCGGCGACCCGGAAGTTCACCCCGGTCGACCCGGTTCGCAGCAGCAACCCACCGGCGGTGAAGGCGACGACGATGACGATCGCGACCACAATGGCGGTGCGGATCGCCCGGCGCGGACGCACCTCGAACTCCCAGCCCGTATCGGGCCCGGGAGCACTGCGACGCCACGTCCGCACCACCGGCACGGTCACACCGATCGCAGCGCGCGCAAGGTGAGCGCGGCATCGAGGGCGGCGGCACACGCCTGCTCGCCCTTGTCCTCCGCCGAACCGGGCAGCCCGGCCCGATCGCGCGCCTGCTCCTCGTCGTTCGTGGTGAGCACACCGTTGGTGACGGGGGTCGCCGCATCGAGCGACACCCGGGTCAGCCCGGCCGTCACCGCGTCACAGACATATTCGAAATGCGGTGTGCCACCACGGATCACGACACCGAGAGCCACCACGGCGTCGTGGGTGCGCGCCAGTTCCTGCGCGACGACCGGCAGCTCCATCGCCCCGGCGCAGCGCACCACGGTCACGTGCTCGACGCCGGCTTCCTTGGCCACCCGTTCGGCATTGGCCACGAGGGTGTCGCAGATCTCGGTGTGCCAGCGCGAGGCGACGATGCCGAGTTTGACGTCTTTGGCCTGCGCCAGGGCAAAGGCCGGAACACCTGTGCCGCTCATCGTTGCCGCCTTTCGGAAGGAGTGATCACTGCGCGGTTTCGCCCAGGTCGAGATCGTCGAGGCCGACCAGGTCGTGGCCCATCCGATCCCGCTTGGTGCGCAGGTAGTGCAAGTTCTCGGCATTGGCGCGCAACGGCATCGGGACACGCTCGGTGATCGCGAGGCCGTAGCCGTCGAGACCGACCCGCTTGGCCGGGTTGTTGGTGAGCAGGCGCATCGAGCGGATACCCAGATCGACCAGGATCTGCGCGCCGGTGCCGTAATCGCGGGCGTCGGCAGGCAGGCCGAGATCGAGGTTGGCATCGACGGTGTCGCGGCCGGTGTCCTGCAACTGGTAGGCCTGCAGCTTGTGCATCAGGCCGATGCCACGGCCCTCGTGCCCGCGCATGTAGAGGACTACGCCGCGACCCTCCTGATCGACCATCTCGAGCGCCGCGTCCAGCTGCGGGCCGCAATCGCAGCGCAGCGAGCCGAAGACATCGCCGGTGAGGCACTCCGAGTGCACGCGCACCAGCACATCCTCGCCGTCGCCGATGTCGCCGCGCACCAGCGCGACATGCTCGGCGTCGTCGAAGATGCTCTGGTAGCCCACGGCCTTGAAGTCGCCGTGCGCGGTCGGGATCCTGGCCTCGGCCACCCGCACGACATGCTTCTCGTGCTTGCGCCGCCAGGCGATCATGTCGGCGATCGAGATCATCGCCAGGTTGTGCTCGTCGGCGAACACGCGCAGCTCGTCGGTGCGAGCCATGTGCCCGTCGTCCTTCTGGCTGACGATCTCGCAGATCACGCCCGCGGGGCGTAGTCCGGCCATCCGGGCCAGATCGACCGCGGCCTCGGTGTGGCCGGGCCTGCGCAGCACGCCGCCGTCCTTGGCGCGCAGCGGCACCACGTGGCCGGGGCGGGTGAATTCGTCGGCCTTGGCCTGGGCACTGGCCAGCAGGCGCATGGTGACGGCCCGGTCGGCGCCGGAGATGCCGGTGGTGATGCCCTCGCGCGCGTCCACCGAGACGGTGTAGGCGGTGCCGTGCTTGTCCTGGTTCATCGCGTACGCGGGCGGCAGGCCGAGGCGGTCGCAGTCGTCGGCGGTGAGCGGCACGCAGATGTAGCCGGAGGTGTAGCGGATCATGAACGCGACCAGCTCCGGGGTGGCCTTCTCGGCCGCGAAGATGAGATCGCCTTCGTTCTCCCGGTCCTCGTCGTCGATGACGACAACAGCCTTGCCGGCCGCGATATCGGCGACCGCGCGCTCGATGCTGTCCAACCTGGTCACGTCTGCTTGCTCCGTAATTTTGGCGGCCGGGGCCGCGGGTTTGCCGTGGGGATGGCAACTAGTCCTACATTACGGCGTGGTCCCTGGGTGCTCGGTCAGGCCCGACGCCGATCGGTTTCAGCCTCGTTGGGCGAGACGTTCCACGTACTTCGCGATGACGTCCACCTCGAGGTTCACGGTGGCACCGACAGGGGCGGTGCCGAGAACCGTCAGAGACAGGGTGGTCGGGATCAGGGAGACCTCGAACCAGTCACGCGATCCGTCGGCGTTCGGTTCCGCTTCGATGCCGAGGCCGGAGACGGTGAGCGAGACGCCGTCGACGGTGATCGAGCCCTTCTCCACTACATAGCGCGCGATGGAATCCGGCAGCGAGATCCGCACGACCTCCCAGTTCTCCGACGGGCTGCGGCGCAGGACCGTGCCGGTGCCGTCGACGTGGCCCTGCACGAGGTGCCCGCCGAGGCGGCTGTTCAGCGCGGCCGCGCGCTCGAGGTTGACCGGCGAACCGGCGACCAGCCCGCCGATGCTCGAACGCTTCAACGTCTCGTCCATGACGTCGACGGTGAAGCTGTCGCCGTCGACCACGTCGACGACGGTGAGGCAGACGCCGTTGACGGCGATCGAATCGCCGTGTCCGGCATCGGAAGTCACCAGCTTGCCGCGGATCGTCAACCGGGCGGCGTCGGTCAGCGCTTCGGTGGCCACGATCTCGCCAAGCTCCTCGACGATCCCTGTGAACATGCCTGACTCCCTTGTCGCGTCATCCGTACCCGTTGGGCCCAACAGCAGGTGGGTGGCCGCTATTCCCGCGCGGCCGCCCAGCTCGTCGCACAGCCTAGTAGCGCGGCCGGTGAGCCCGGGGCGGGGGCCGAACCCGACCACGCGCAGCACTCGGTTACCGAAAGCGATCGGCGGGCCGGCGATCGGGCGGCAAAGGTGTATCGACATGACGGAACGCCGCCGTTAATCAGTCCGGCGGTTGTCGTTCAATCCAATTTTCGACGAACCGGCCCCCTGCATTCATCCGGCAGCCTTAACCTGGTATTACCCGCCATTACGAACTGGAAACACGGTGAGTGGAATGCTTGCGCCCGCCGCGCCATTGACGCAATATTGTTACGTCAACGATTCCTGCTGTTCAACCAGATGTCGGGGCCTGGAACTGCGGGTTCTCCCGACATCATCGCCCGGAGCACTGCGGCTACCGGGAGTTCGCCCCAGGGATAGTCCACCACTCCAGGAAGACAACACTGTGGGTTACAACAGGTTCGCTATATGTGGGGGTGCCGCGTGAGCACATTGATCGATTCGACGCTGGAAATGCGCTGCGTGCGTTATCGGCGAGAGTTGCATCTGCCGGCCAAGATCGATTTCGATTCCCGCCGCATTCTGCTCCAGATCGGCGCGCACTACGGCGCGGTGACCATGCCCGGCGACCTGGGCGAGCGAGTGCAGGCCCGATTGCGCGAGGCCGCTATCGCGGGCCCGGTCGTCGATCACCCCCGCGCCCGGCGCTGGACGTTCCTCACCGGCCCGTGCAGGCCCGACTCCCTCACCGCGACCGCCTCGGCCGAACTGTTCCGCCTCTACGCGACCGTCGCCTGCGCGGGCAGCCAGATCGTGCTGCCCTCCCCCGACGACGAGCGCACCGGCTACCGCACCTGGGTGCAGGAACCCGAATCCGGCGACCATCGGCCGCCGGTGCAGGCAGTCGTCGACGCGGCACGGGCGCTCGGCACCCGCAAACTCCGCGCCCTGTAACTAGGGCAGCCAGACCGACGCGGCGAGGTTGCGCAGCGTCTGCACGGCGGCACCGGGATCGGCGGTGTTGTAGACGGCCGACCCGGCCACGAAACAATCGATTCCGGCCGCGGCGGCCTGCTCGATGGTGTCCGCGTTGATGCCGCCGTCGATTTCGACGACCAGGCGCAACTCACCCGAGTCGACCAGGTTGCGCACGATCCGCGCCTTCTCCAGCACGCTGGGAATGAACGACTGCCCGCCGAAACCGGGTTCCACGCTCATCACCAGCAGGGTGTCGAACTCACGCAGGATTTCCAGGTACGGCTCGATCGGAGTGTTCGGCTTCACCGACAGCCCGGCTCTGGCACCCGCGGCGCGGATATCGCGCGCCACCGCGATCGGATCGTCGGCCGCCTCGGCGTGGATGGTGACGTTGTAGGCGCCCGCCTCGGCGTAGCTCGGGGCCCAGCGGCCCGGATCGTCGATCATCAGATGGCAATCGAACGGGATGTCGGTGGCCTTGAGCAGGCTCTGCACGATCGGCAGACCCAGTGTGAGGTTCGGCACGAAGTGGCCGTCCATGACGTCGACGTGGAGCCAGTCGCATCCTTCGACAGCCGCGGCCTCGGCGGCGAGGTTCGCGAAGTCCGCGGACAGGATTGACGGGGCGATCATCGGCTGGGACGGACGAGAGAACGTCGGTGTGGACACAGCGCGCCAGTGTAGCGACGGCAATGGTGATTGCCCTGCCGGGATATGGGTAGCCTTCTCAGGGTGACCAATTTTTCGGCGGAACATGGGCCCTTCGGCGCCCCGGTGGAGATTCGTGTGGCAGCACAGCTGACGCAGCTGCCAATCGTGCGCGGACTGGCCGAAACACTGGTACTACTCAGCGATTTCACCCTCGACGAGGTAGCCGATGTGCGCCTCGCCGTGGACGAAGTGTGCTCGACGCTCATCGCGATCGCCGCCCCGGATACGCTGCTCACCTGCCAATTCCTTGTCGGTGACACCGAATTGCAGGTGCGCGTCGACGGTGTCGCGGCGGCGCAGGGCATGCCGGACCAGCGCAGCTTCGGGTGGCATGTGCTGCGCACGCTGTGCGACGAGGTGACTGCCGAGCAGCAGGATTTCGACAGCGGTGTGTCCGGTTTTCCGACGACGGTCCGATTCCGTCGGGTCCGGGGGAAGGCGTAGTGCACGGCGAAGACAACGAGCCCGACCACAACAATCTCGGCGAACCAGGAAAACCCGACTCCCCTCCCGCGGATTCGGACAAGGCCGCTGAACCGGAGAAGGAAACCCTCGAGCAGGAAACTCTCGACGAGGAGACCGAAACCCCCGAACCGGTGTCCGGATACGACGATGTCAGCGCCCTGTTCGAGCGCCTCGCGGCGACCGAGCCGGGCAGCGTCGCGCACGCGGTGGCGCGTGACGCGCTGATCAACCGCTGCATTCCGCTGGCCGACCACATCGCGCGCAAGTTCAGCGGGCGCGGTGAGCCGTTCGACGATCTGTCGCAGGTGGCGCGGGTCGGTCTGGTGCACGCGGTGGATCGGTTCGATCTGAGCCGCGGCTCGAATTTCCTGTCCTTCGCGGTGCCGACGATCATGGGTGAGGTCCGGCGGTATTTCCGTGACAACACCTGGGCGATGCGGGTTCCGCGGCGCGTCAAGGAGACTCACCTGCGCATCGGTGCGGCGGTGGATCAGCTGTCGCAGCGATTGGGGCGCTCCCCCACCGCCAAGGAGATCGCCGCCGAACTCGATGTCGACCCCGACGAGGTGACCCAGGCGGTCATCGCGGGCAACGCCTATCAGCCGACGTCGATCGACGCCGCCTCGATCGGGCGCGACAGCGACGCGTCGCTGCTCGACACCCTCGGCGAGGAGGAATCGCAGTTCGACCGGGTCGAGGAGTACATCGCGGTGCGGCCACTGCTGGCCGGCCTGCCCGAACGTGAGCGCCGCATTCTGACCATGCGGTTCTTCGAGTCGATGACGCAGACCCAGATCGCTTCGCAGCTGGGGATCTCGCAGATGCACGTGTCGCGAATTCTCGCGAAAACCCTTGCGCGCCTGCGCGAATTGTCCGAACGGGACTGACTCGCGCGGACCGGACAACGGTGTCCTACGCGCCCTGCCTCGCCCGCCGCAGCTTCGCGGGTGCGCGCAGCCACCAGGCGCTGTCGAGCAGCTCGGCGAGCTGTTGCGGGTCGACCGCGTCGAGGTCGATGAGGATGTACGGGTGCCCGTCGTAGTGCGGGGTGGTGTAGAAGGCCGGGTCGCCGGAGGCCAGCAGCGCCTCCTTTTCCGCGGGCTCACAGAGCAGGACAAGGCCGCCTTCGGCTTCGTCACGTAATCGCGCGAAACCCTTTCCGCCGACATTCAGGCCCGGACTGCGCCACCAGGTGCCCTCCGCTACCTCCGGCAGCGCCGTCGCCATCGCGACCACCTGCTCCCATGTCATCGTCATACGCCGATTCTCCTCCTCGGCGATCGCTTCCCGCTTGGACAAATGGAACGGCGCCGTCCCCTGTACTGGGAACGGCGCCGTCGTATCGTCGCGTCTACTTCTTGCGCAAAGTCGCCAGGAACATGGCGTCGGTGCCGTGGCGGTGCGGCCACAGCTGCGCGGACGGGCCGTCGCCGAGATCGGTGACACCGGGCAGGAACTCGCGGCTGTCGAGTTCTTCGGCGCCGGTGCGACGGACGAAATCGGCGACCACCGACACTGTTTCCGCGAGGTGTGGTGAGCAGGTCGAATACACGACGACACCGCCCGGACGCACCAGATCCCATGCGGCGGTGAGGAGTTCACGCTGCAAGGTGACCAGTTCGGCCACGTCGGCCGGGGTGCGACGCCAGCGCGCCTCTGGGCGCCGGCGCAGGGCACCGAGGCCGGTGCACGGCGCGTCGACCAGAACGCGGTCGTAGCCGGGGGTCAGACCGCTGTCGCGACCGTCGGCGACGTGCACGGTGACGGGCAGGTTCCGGGTGGACTTGCGGACCAGTTCGGCGCGGTGCTCGGCCGGTTCGACGGCGTCGACGGTGAACAGGTCGATCGCCGCCAGCGCGCCGAGCAGGGCGGCCTTACCGCCGGGACCCGCACAGAGGTCGAGCCAGCGGCCCTTGTCCTCGCCTTGCAGCGGCGCGCGGGTGAGGGCGAGCGCGACCAGCTGGCTGCCCTCGTCCTGAACGGCGGCGATGCCGTCGCGGACCGGTTCGAGCTGCCCGGGGTCGCCACCGTCGAGGTACACCGCGTAGGGCGACCAGCGGCCTTCCTCACCGCCGGTGACCAGCGCCAGCTCTTCGGAGGTGATCTCGCCGGGCCGCGCGACCAGGTGCACGACCGGGCGCTCGTCGTCGGCTGCCAGCAGTGCGTCCAGCTCGCCTGCCTGGGCGCCGAGCGCGTCGGAGAAGGATTGGGCGATCCACTTCGGGTGCGCGTGTTCGAAGGCGAGCTTGCCGACCGGGTCGGCCGGTGCCAGCTCGGTGATCCACTCCTCGGCGGTCTTCTCCCCCGCCCTGCGCAGCACGGCATTGACGAAACCGGCACGGCCCTGGCCGAATTCGGCGCTGGCCAGGTCGACGGAGGTGTCGACGGCGGCGTGCGCGCTGGTGCGGGTCCGCAGCAGCTGGTAGACGCCGAGGCGCAGGATATCGAGGATGGGTCCGTCGATCTCGTCGACCGGGCGGCCCGCGCACGCCGAGATCACCGCGTCGAGCTGCCCCTGCGAACGGCTCGCGCCATAGGTGAGCTCGGTCGCGAACGCGGCGTCGCGCCCACTGATCTTGCGCTCGCGCAACAGCTTCGGCAGCGCGAGGTTGGCGTAGGCATCACGCTCACGCACCGCGCGCAACACATCGAGGGCGACCTCGCGCGCCGGATCCACGGGCTCGCCGCGCCGCTTGCGCGGACTCGGGACGGTGGGATCGGGCCGCTCGGGGCGACGCGCAGCGGCGGCCTTGCCCGCCGGTCCCGCGCCGGCGGCTCGGCTGCCCGCGCCACGGCCACGCGCATCTCCTTCGCGCGCACCACGATCGGGACGGGAGGCGCCACGGTCGGGACGTCCCTCGCCGGGACGTGCCGCGCCGGAGCGACCGGTCGACCCACGCTCATCGCGCTGATCAGCCGCGTCACGCCGCTGCGCGGGTGCTTTCGCACCGCCGAAGCCGGGACGGTCATCGGCACGGCGGGGCGCACGGGATCGCGGAGCGTCACCGCGTTGTTCGCCCGCGTCACGACCCTGCGGGCCGCGAGCGAAACCGGGGCGGTCGTCCGCACGGCGGGGTGCGCCGGATCGGTTGCCGCCGTCACGGTCGTCGCGGCGGGGTCGATCGGAGCCGCCGCGGTCGTCGCGGCCGCCCGTCCAGCGGTCACCGTCCGCGCGCGGGGTGGTGGTGCCCTTCGCGGCGCGAGCGGCCCAGCCGCCGTCGACGTTCTTACCGGTGATCTTGCGGTCGTCACGGGGGCTGCTGCCGCGCGGCGCGCCCGCCTTTCCGGTGGGCTTGCGGTCCTCGCCGGACGTGATGCCTTTCGCGGCATCGGCTTCGCGGCGACGTCGACGGTCCGAGGCACTCATCCGATCACCGTGCCGGGGGTGAGGCGGGCGCCGCGGGCCCAGTCGAGGGCGTTCATCATCTTCTTGCCGGGTGGCTGGACCTGCCCCAGGCGGACCGCTGTGGTCGATGTTCCGACGAAGACGCCGGACTTGCGCACCTCGATCTCGCGTTCGGGCAAGGTTTCCTCCACCATTTCCACCGGGCCGAGTTTGAGGCGCAGCCCGTTCACCTCGGTCCACGCGCCGGGCGCCGGAGTGACGGCCCGGATGTGACGGTGGATGGCCAGCGCGGGTTCGGCGAAACCGATCCGCCCCGCCTCCACGGTCACCTTCGGTGCGTAGGACACGCCGTCGTGGGGTTGCGCGATCGCTTGCAGCGACCCGTCTTCCACTCCGTCCAGGGTCTTCTCGAGCAAGACGGCGCCCGCCTCGGCCAGCCGGGCCAGCAGCTCACCCGCGGTGTCGGTGAGCCCGATCTTCTCGGTCATCACCCCGAACACCGGACCGGTGTCGAGGCCCGCTTCGATCAGGAAGGTCGACGCGCCGGTCATGTCGTCACCCGCGTCGATGGCCGCCTGCACGGGAGCCGCCCCACGCCAGGCGGGCAGCAGCGAGAAGTGCAGATTGATCCAGCCGTGCGCGGGGATATCGAGCACCTGCTGCGGCAGCAACGCGCCGTAGGCGACGACCGGGCAGCAGTCCGGCGCGAGTTCGGTGAGCGCGGCGACGAATTCGGGGTCGGAGGGCTTGCGCGGGGTGAACACCGGGATGCCGTGTTCATCGGCGAGCTGTCCCACGGGCGAGCGCATGACCTTGCGGCCACGGCCCGCGACCGCGTCGGGCCGGGTGAGCACCGCGACGACCTCGTGGCCCTCGCTCTCGATCAACCGGCGCAGCGACGGCACCGCGGGTTCGGGCGTGCCCGCGAAAACGAGGCGCATCAGCGACCACCGCCGACGCCACTGGATTCGCGCACGGTGACTCCGCCGCGGAACCAGTCGGATTCGCGGATGGTGCGCATCGCGGCTTTGCGGTCGGCCGATTCGAGCCTGCTGATGAACAGCACGCCGTCGAGATGATCGTGTTCGTGCTGTACGCAGCGCGCGAGCAGGCCGTCGGCCTCGAATTCCACCGGCGCACCGGTGACGTCGACCCCGGTGACCCGGACGCGCGATGCCCGGCGCACGTCGTAGCGCACGCCGGGAATCGACAGGCAGCCCTCGGGACCGACCTGTTCGTCGGCCCCGATCGCCGACCATTCCGGATTCACCACGTGACCCGCGGCATCGCCGGTGTCATAGACGAACACCCGCAGCCCCACCCCGATCTGCGGTGCGGCCATCCCGACCCCACCGTCGTCGTGCATGGTCTCGGTGAGGTCGGCGACCAACGTGGCGAGGTCGGGACCGAACTCGGTGACCGCGTCGGCACGCGAACGCAGGATCGGGTCGCCGAACAGGCGAACGGGCTGAATGGTCACGGCGGCTCCCGGGGAGGACGAATTGCGGTCGTCCCAGTCTAGTGACCCCGGGAGGTGCTTCCGCCCAGCCCGGCCGTCAGGAGTTGCCCGCGATGATCACCTCGGGGATGCCGGTGCCGAGCGGGACCGGCTTGCAGACCGGGGCGGGTGCCCGGACGGGGTCGAGGATGCGCTGGAGCAACTGCTGCACGAAGGGGTCGTAGACCAAGTGGAAGTGGCCGGTCATGTCGTCGGCGCACAGGTCCTGCAGGACGAGGTTCTCCGCGCCCGCACCGCGCAGCGCGATATTGGAGAAGGGCTGGATCATCTCGTCCACCCGGCTGCCGACGGTGACGTAACGGACACCGGGCACGGTGTCGCCACCCGCGTTGAGCTCGACCATGAGTGGTTCGCCCTGGGCCTGCTGGACCGCGGCCGTCGAGGTGACCTTCGCGAAGACGTCCATCATTCCGGGAATGGCCTGTCCTACCGGAACCAGCCCGTACATGACCCCGCCGTAGCTGGGTGAGGCAAGGCCGACCCAGGTCCCGACCTTCGGCGCTCCCCCGAGCTTGTTGACGTAGAACCGGCTGACGTTCGCCCCCTGCGAGAACCCGACCAGATCGACCTTGGTCGCCTTGGTCGCGGCGAGAACATCGTCGACGAACTGGGCGAGCTGAGCGAAACTGATCCGCATGTCCTCGGTGCCGTAGGTGTCGGCACCCGGCGCCCCGCCGTAGTTCGGCGCGAAGACGCAGTAGCCGGCCGACACCAGTTGCGGTCCGATTCCCGCCCAGTCGGAGTACGCGCTCGAGTCGGTGCCGTGCACCAACACGATCGGCCGCGGATGCTCGACGCTCGGGATACACCCGAAGTTGTTGAGGCCCACCGGAACCGAGTTCGGATGGGCATTAATGTAATGGGCGGCGTCCAGATGATCAGCCTGTGCCGGACCCGCCTCCATCGGAATGACAGCGGGCCGATAGCCCGCCGGTTCAGCGGCGGTGATCGGCGCGAAAGTCACACCGATCACCGCCGCGCAGGCGAGTGCCGTGACCGACACCGCGCCCCGCAATCGTGATGTTCCCCAACCCCACAACATTCCCGGTTGTTCCATGTCCCAAACATTTACTCCATCGGTCCGACAACCGCACGCCGGGCAGGGGGTTCACGACGCCCTCACTTCTCGGGGGTTGCGTCGCCCTCGACGGTGACGTCGTCCTCGGCGAGGATTCGATACAGCGCCCGGCGGGTCTCGGCGAGCACCTCGGCCGCCTTCGCCGCCTGCTGTGCCGTGCCGACCTGGGCCACCTGGCCGACCGCGCCCATCACCTGTCCGACCAGGCCGCGCAGGTCGAGCGCCTGGGCGCCGACATCCTGCTTGACCTCGGCCCACGGGTCGCCGAGATCCTCGCGATGAGTCTCGACATAGGCCTTGCCCTCGTCGGTGAGCTGCGCGGTCTTGCGACCGGCCACCTTCTCGATGAGCACCAGGCCCTCGTCCTCGAGCTGGGCCAATGCCGGGTAGATGGACCCCGGGCTCGGGCGCCAGACATCGTCGCTGCGATCGCGGATCTGCTGGATCAGTTCGTAGCCGTGCATGGGGCGCTCGACGAGCAGCAGCAGCACCGCGGCCCGCACGTCACCGCGCCTGCCTCGACCGCCGCGGCCGCGTCCACGGCCGAATCCGGGACCGAAACCCGGTCCGAAACCTGGGCCGAAGCCCGGTCCGAACTCGGGGCCGTGCCCGTGCCGCCCGCCCTGACGGAACTGCCGCCGGTCGGGACCGAATTCCATGGGGCCCGGTCCACGACCGCGCCGGAAGTGTCCGAATTCTCGTTGTTCTTGGTTCTGCATGACAGCCTCCTGTGGCTCTCTCGTTGTACTTGACACTATCGACGATATATCGGCAATGCATCGGATGCAAGGAGAGAGCTGGATTCACCGCGCTCGCCGGCGCGCCTCATTCCCTGGTGAGGATTTCCCAGATCCATTCCGCTACGACCGCGGGTGGCGTCTCTGGCAACTGTTCGAGCCAGCAGGTGAGCACCGCGAGCATCGCGCCCGCCAGCGCCGCCGCGTCGACCTCGATCGGCACACCCGAGACGACCGGCTCGTGTTCGCCCAGCAGCCGGATGCCGTCGGCCAGGATGGTCGCGATGCGGCGGGCCAGCCGTGCGTGCACCGCGGCGGATCCGTGCTCGCCGAGCACATTGCGATAGAGCTGGGCGTGGTCGGCGATGTGCTGGATGTAGCCGAGCAGAAAATGCGGCGGGCGGTCGGGCAGACCGTCACCGAACCCGCCTTCGCGCAGTGAGATCCCCGCGTCGAGCGCATGGCGTTCGATCGCGTCGGCGAGCAGGGTTTCCTTGTCGGTGTAGTGGTCGTAGAAGGTGCTGCGACTCACGCCGGCGCGACCGGTGATGTCGGAGATCGCGATGCCGTCGACCGGGCCTTCCAGCCCCAGCTCGAGGATCGCGTCCTGGAGCAGACCCCGGCTGCGCAGTACCCGCGGATCGTCGGAGGTCTGCTTGCGCCCTACCGGCTGCGTTCTGATCACTTCTCCACCTTCACATCCACCGATCCCTGTGTCGCGCGACACGTTGACGTCCGCCGGGCCACCGCGCCTATCCTACACATGTAGGTAATCAGACAGTTGTAGGCTAAATACCCTGAAGGGGTACCCCATGGCGCGAGTTCTCTATCGCCTCGGCGATCTCTGTTTTCGCAATCCGTGGCGGGTGGTCGCCGTCTGGTCACTGCTCGCCACTGCAGTCGCACTGGTCGGAATCACCTTGGGCGCCAAGGTTTCCGATCGGTTCGACATTCCCGGCACCGAATCCGACCGCGCCCAGATCGTGCTGGTCGACAGCTTCGGCGAGGGCGCGCCGACCACACCGGGCGAGGCGCCTGCCAGGCTCCTCGTGCGGGCACCCGACGGCGCTCCGCTGCCGCTGACCCAGATCGACGCCGAACTCGCGACACTGAGCGGCACCCCCGGCATCGACAGCGTCACCCCGGCGGCGTTCGCGGTCTCGGAAAACGGTGCGGTCACCTTCGTCGACATCACCTTCGCGACCCCGGTGAATCCGACCGCGACAGCGTCGGTGGAGACGGTGCGCGACCGGTTGAGCGCCGAGGGATTGCGGCCGCTGCTCACCGGTGGCCCGTTCTACACCGAGGCGTCGTTCGTCGGTCCGTCCGAGGCGGTCGGGGTGGCGATCGCGATGGCCGTGCTGGTCATTACCTTCGGTTCACTGCTCGCCGCGGGTCTGCCGTTGCTGCTCGCGCTGGTCGGGGTCGGTATCGGCACCGGGGGCGTGGTCGCGGCCTCGACCCTGTTCGACGCGTCGTCGGCCACGCTGGCACTGTCGCTGATGCTCGGTTTGGCGGTCGGTATCGACTACACGCTGTTCATCGTGTCGCGGCACCGTCAGCAATTGGCGGAGGCGATGCCGGTGCGTGAGTCCGCGGCGCGATCCATCGCGACGGCGGGCAGTGCGGTCGTTTTCGCGGGCGCCACCGTGCTGATCGCCCTGTGTGGCCTGGCGATCGCGCGGATCCCGTTCCTCACCGGCATGGGCCTCGCGGCCGCGGCGAGCGTGGGAGTTGTTGTACTGCTGGCGATTACGCTGTTGCCCGCGATTCTCGGGCTCACCGGCGAACGCTTGATTCCGCGCGGCCGGGGACTTGCCTCGATCGAGGCGTCGCAGCGCCCCAATCGCTGGGGCGAGCTGGTGACAAGACGCCCGATCCTCACGTTACTGGCGGGCATCGGCGTGCTCGCGGTGATCGCGCTGCCCGCGCTCGGGCTGCGTCTGGGCCTGCCCAATGCCGGCCAGGAGCCGACCGATACCGTCGCGCGTCAGTCCTACGATCTGCTCGCCGAGGCCTACACGCCCGGCCTGAACGGGCCGCTCGTCGCGGTGGTGCAGGGCGAACCGAGCCGTATCCAAGCCCAGACCCAGGCCGCGATCGAGCAGATCGCCGTGCTACCGGGCGTCGCCATGACGCTGCCACCCGAGGTGAACGCCGCCGCTGACACCGCTCAGTTCGTGGTCGTCCCGACCACCGAACCCAGCTCGGAAGACACTGCCACCCTGGCGAAGTCGATCCGGCGCGGCGGGGCCGACCTGCACGCCGATCACGGTGCGACCCTGCACCTGACCGGCGAGACGGTGATCGCGATCGATGTGGCACGCAAGCTCTCCGCCGCGCTGGCACCGTTTCTGATCGTGGTGGTCGGCCTGGCATTGACCCTGCTGATGCTGGCCTTCCGCTCACTGCTGGTTCCGCTCACCGCGGCGCTCGGCTTCCTGCTCTCCCTGGCCGCCGCGCTCGGCGCGACCACCGCGGTGTACCAGTGGGGCTGGCTGGGTTCGGTGCTCAATGTGCATCACCCGGCGCCGATCCTCGCGTTCCTGCCGATCCTGCTGATCGGGGTGCTGTTCGGCCTGGCGATGGACTACCAGGTGTTCCTGGTGTCGCGGATGCGCGAGGCCTACGTCACCGGAAACGGATCAGCGCTCACCGCGGTGCGCACCGGTTACGCCCACAGCGTGCGGGTGGTCGCGGCGGCGGCGGTGATCATGATCGCGGTCTTTGCCGGATTCCTGTTCAGCCACAACACCATGATCGGCCCGATCGGTTTCGCGATGGGCGTCGGCGTGCTGTTCGACGCGCTGATCGTGCGCATGACACTGATCCCCGCTGTGATGGCGCTGCTCGGTCGCTGGGCGTGGTGGTTGCCGCGTCCGCTCGAGCGGCTGCTGCCCCACGTCGACATCGAAGGCGAGTCGCTGCCGCAAGCCCCAGGGGTTCGGTAAGAGCGTGAAACCATCACGGCCTGAACGGATTTCACCCGAGCCGACGACGCCCGGCACACCGCGCCGGGCGTCGCGACGCGCCTACCGCACGGCCAGCTCGTCGATCCATCGCTCCAGGCGGGCACCCTCGGTGACCATCAGCTGCGGGTCGCGGAAGGTGTTGGTGAGCAACGAGATGCCCTGATAGGCCGCGACGAACGCGATCGCGAGCTCAGCGGCGTCGGCGCGCCCCAGGTCGGCGAACTGCGTGCGCGCCCAGTCCACGAGTAGCCCCATCACGCGTGCTGGCTCGCCGCGGAAGGCGTCCTCCCGCTTGTCGAGCTCGGCGGCCAGCGAGCCGAACGGGCAACCGAAGCGCGCCGCCATCTCCCGCTCGTCGACCCAGCTGCGCACCATCGCCTTCAACCTCTCGTCGGGCCCCGGCAGTTCGGCGATCTCGGCGACAGCTCCGGCCAGTACCTGCGCGTGCAGGGCGATGACCGCGGCGATGAACTGGTCCTTGGTCTTGAAGTAGTAGTAGACATTGCCGACCGGCACGTCGGCTTCGCGCGCGATCTCGGCGATCGTCGTCTTCTCGATGCCCTGCTGGTAGAACACGCGCATCGCCGCTTGGACCAGGCGTTCCTGCTTCCCGATCTTCGGGCTGACCTGCGCGTCCGATTTAGTCATACAACTAACTATAGACAGCTGACGGCTCATGGGATACGTTCTGTTCAGCAATTCAGTCAGCCAACTAACTAAGGATTCACATGATCGTCGTCACCGGAGCGACCGGCAACATCGGCAGCACCCTGGTCGGACTACTCGCCGACGCGGGTGCGCAGGTCAGGGCCGTATCCCGGGGTACTCGCCCCGTCGAGCTGCCCACGGGCGTCGAGCACGCTGTCGCCGACCTGGGCGATGTCGACAGTCTCTCCCCCGCCCTGCACGGCGCCGACGCGCTGTTCCTGCTGATCACCGGCGAGCAACTGATGACCGGCCCCGAGCCCGCGCTGCTGCTGAAAACCGCCGCCGATGCCGGCGTGCGCCGGGTCGTCTTCGTTTCCTCGCAAGGCGCGGTGACCCGCCCCCACTCCGAGGGCTACGCCAGAACCATCGCCTTCGAACAGGCACTCGCCGAGTCCGGCCTCGAGTGGACGGCGCTGCGTCCCGGCGCGTTCTTCTCCAACACCTTCGCGTGGATCGAACCGGTCCGGACCCAGCGCATCGTCGCGGCGCCCTTCGGCGATATCGGCCTGCCCGCCGTGGACCCCGCCGATATCGCCGCCGTGGCCGCGGCAGCCCTGCTCGAAGACGGTCACCACACCCGCGCCTACACGCTGACCGGCCCCGCGGTGGTCACTCCCCGCGACCAGGCGGCAGCACTCGCCGAAGCGATCGACACCCCGCTCACCTTCCTCGAACTCACCGCCGAACAGGCCAAACAGAACATGCTCCGCTTCATGCCCGAACCGGTCGCCGACCACACCCTGACCATCCTCGGCACGCCCACGGCGCAAGAGCAGCAGGTCAGCACTGATATCGAGGACGTTCTCGGTCGACCGGCCACCGCCTACGCGCAGTGGGCAAGGCGCCACCGGGCGATGTACGCCTGACCGAGGTGCCCCGGTCAGCCGATGTCGACAGGGTCGATCTGGACGCGAAGGGGTGCGTCGGAGCGGTGGGAGCTGCGGATCGCTTGGGCGGCGGTGAGGGCGCGGGCGAGGGGCGCGCCGCCCGAGCGGGGTACGCGCAGGAGCATGCGTTCGACTTCGGCGGGAGAGTCGGTGCCGGAGAAGGGTTTACGGGCCGTCGGCGGTAGGGGGACGGGGCCGAGGATCTCGGTGCCGTCGGGAAGTGTTGTGGCGTCGAGCAATTCGGCGATCGAGGCGGTGGTGCCGTCGACGGCGGCGAGACGGACCGCGGGTGGGAAGCCGACTTCGGCGCGGGCTTCGAGTTCGGCGGCGGCATGGTTGACCGGGTCCCAGCGAACCAGTGCCTGGACCGTGGGCAGGGAGGGCTCGGCCATCACGATGACCTGTCCGCGAGGCCGCACCAGGGCCGCGGCACCCATCCAGCGGCGCAGAGTGTCCTCACTCGCGCGCAGGTCAGCGCGCCCGAGCAGCGCCCATCCGTCGAGCAGCAGAGCGACACCGTAACCGCCGCGCACGAGCGGTTCGGCACCGACGGTAGCCACGACCACCTGAGCACCCGGCTCGACGGTATCGAGCACTTCCCCACCCCCCGAGGCGCGGATCGGGACGCCGGAGAAGGCGCGGCCGAGCTCTTCGGCGGTGCGAGCCGCGCCGATCACCGTCGCCCGCAGCGCTCGCGCACCGCAGGCCTGGCAGCGGAACGCGGCTTCGGTGATGCCGCACCACTTGCACTGTGGGCTCGCCGCTTCACCATTGCCCGAATGCGGTAGCGCCAACGGTCCGTTGCAGTGCCTGCAGCGCGCGGGGGTGCGACATTTCGCACAGGCCAGCGACGGAACATAGCCTCGCCGCGGCACCTGGACCAGCACAGCGGCGTTCTCTTTGATCGCGGAGCGGGCGGCCGCGAACGCAACGCCGGGCATCCGCACCGAGCGGGCCAGCGCGTCGCGTTCCAGCGCGTAATCGCTGTCGCCGGGCGCGCTGATCCGGGGCGTCACCTCCCGCAACGTCTGACGTTCCGCGAGAAGGTCTCGCGCCCAACCGGATTCGACCACTGCCTGGATTTCGGCGGTGCGCGCAAAACCGGCGGCGACGAACGCGGCACCTGTCTCGTGCGCCCGCAACATCGCCACTTCGCGAGCGTGCGGATACGGGGAACGCGGCTCGGCGTAGGTGTCGTCGCCGTCGTCCCACATCGCGATCAGCCCTAGGTCCCGTGCGGGCGCGAACACCGCCGCCCGAGTGCCCACCACGATCCGGGCCTGCCCCCGCAACACCGCCAACCACCGTCGATACCGCGCTGCGGGACCCAAGCCCGCCGACAGTCCGACAGCTGAATCACCCACCAGTGCGACACATTCGGCAAGCAACCGATCGAGGTCCCGCTGATCCGGCACCATCAACACCGCACTGCGACCAGCGGCCACCACCGTCGCCGCCAACTCCGCCAGCCGCGCCGCCCAGTCCTCTCCAGGCAACGCTTGCCATGCCGCCCGTACACCCTTGCCCTGTGCCAGCGCACCGACGAACCCCAAGCCGTGCGCATACCGCCCCCACGCCGACGCATTGACCTCGATGCGCGATTCCGCCGCGGCATCGACCAGGACCTCCCCGGCCGTCGTATCCACCTTGTCCCCCGCACCTCCGTCGAACTCCTCGGCCGGATCGCCTACCTCGCCCGCACCTTGCTCACCGGTCGGGCCTGCCTCGACCAGGCCGGACACCGAATCATCCGCGCTATCAGCACCTTCCGTCGCGGCACTCGCCGCTTTCGTTGTGGTGCCGGTTTTCTTCGTGCCGCCGGTTTCGGTGCGGGCGTGACGCGGGGGAATCGCCAGGCGAAGGACATCGGGCCGAGTCCCCGCATAGCGGGTGGCGACGGCGGTGGCCAGGCGCAGAACTTCCGGGGTGAGGACGCGTTCCGGGGAGACGACCCGTTCGAGTGGCATCATCTTGCCGTTGTGGTCGCTGTGCGGGAGCCGTTCCAGCAGGTATCCATCGACGAGACGACCCGCGAAACGGACGCGCACGCGCACGCCCGGCTGGGCGATCTCGTCCAGTTCAGGTGGGACGAGGTAATCGAAGTCGCGGTCGAGGTGGGCAGGCGAAAGCAGCGGGAGCACCCTCGCGATGGGGTGTCCCGCTGCTGTCGATGTTTCGTCCGCTGCCACGCGGTCCGTGGTTATTACAGGCCGACGGCCGCGCGCAGCTTGTCGGCGCGGTCCGTGTGCTCCCAGGGCAGGTCTACATCGGTGCGGCCGAAGTGGCCGTAGGCCGCGGTCGGTGCGTAGATCGGGCGCAGCAGGTCGAGATCGCGGATGATCGCGCCCGGACGCAGGTCGAAGACCTCGGAGATGGCGGTGGAGATACGCACCGGGTCGATCTTCTCGGTGCCGAAGGTCTCGACGAACAGGCCGACGGGAGCCGACTTGCCGATCGCGTACGCGACCTGCACCTCGACGCGATCCGCCAGGCCCGCGGCCACGACGTTCTTGGCGACCCAGCGCATGGCGTAGGCGGCCGAGCGGTCGACCTTCGACGGATCCTTGCCGGAGAACGCGCCGCCGCCGTGGCGGGCCATGCCGCCGTAGGTGTCGACGATGATCTTGCGGCCGGTCAGGCCCGCATCGCCCATCGGGCCACCGAGGACGAACTTGCCGGTGGGGTTGACCAGCAGGCGGATTTCGGAGGTGTCCAGGCTGGGCAGGTTCAGATCACCGATGACGGCGTCGACGACCTTCTCGCGGATATCGGGGGCGAGCAGGTTGTCCAGGTCGATATCGGCGGCGTGCTGGGTGGAGATGACGACCGTATCGAGGCGGACCGGGCGGTCACCGTCGTATTCGATGGTGACCTGGGTCTTGCCGTCGGGGCGCAGGTAGGGCAGCACGCCCGACTTACGGACCTCGGTGAGCTTGCGCGAGAGCCGGTGCGCGAGCGCGATCGGCAGCGGCATCAGCTCGGGCGTGTCGATGGTGGCGTAGCCGAACATCAGGCCCTGGTCACCGGCGCCCTGACGCTCGATCGCGTCGTCGGAACCGCCGACGCGCGCTTCGTGCGAGG
This sequence comes from Nocardia sp. NPDC058519, assembly GCF_042719755.1. Lineage (NCBI taxonomy): Bacteria > Bacillati > Actinomycetota > Actinomycetes > Mycobacteriales > Nocardiaceae > Nocardia > Nocardia sp. NPDC058519. The sequence goes on from NZ_JBHXNK010000002.1 coordinate 283,822, forward strand.
TGTCGACACCCTGGGCGATATCGGGCGACTGGGCCCCGATCGCGATGTTGACACCGCAGGAATTGCCGTCGAATCCCTTTGCGGAGGAGTCGTATCCGATCTCGAGGACCTTCTCACGGACGATCCGCGGGATGTCGGCGTAGGCGGAGGTGGTGACCTCGCCCGCGACATGGACCTGCCCCGTGGTGACCATGGTTTCCACCGCGACCCGGCTGCTCGGGTCCTCCGCGAGCAATGCGTCGAGGATGGAATCGCTGATCGCGTCACAGATCTTGTCCGGATGACCTTCGGTCACGGACTCACTGGTGAATAGCCGACTACCTGTCGTACGCACAGTTCTTCCCTCTCCCTCAACGGGTTACTCGTTCGGCTTGTGACGGTAACTTCTCGGTGTTACCGCGCAACCCTTCTCATCAAGACTATTCCAAACCACCGACATGGTGGCGAGTAAGTATCAAGCCGGACCGCGAACACCCACGCGGACGGTAAACTGCCCGACCCTCGTTGCCGCGCAACTGTTTTCGCGCGAAGTCGACGCGAACTCCCCGGTCAGGGCAGCAGCGGGACCAGCGCGTCGAGCACCCGGCTGGCCAGCAGCGCCTTCGATCCGTGATCGAGGGCCTGTTCGGTGCCGTCGGCGCCGAGCAACCAGCCGTCGTTGGTGTCGACCTCGAACGCCTTGCCCTCACCCACCGCGTTGACGACGAGCAGATCGCAGCCCTTGCGCGCCAGTTTCGCGCGCGCGTGGGTGAGCACGTCGCCGTTGTCGTCACCGGTCTCGGCGGCGAAACCGACGATCGCGGTACCGGCGAGCCGTCCCTCGGTGCGGGCGTCGACCAAGCCGGCGAGGATGTCCTCGTTCTTGGTCAGCGGGATCACGTCGGGTTCGTCGGCGCCCTTCTTGATCTTCGCGGCGGCCACGTGTGTCGGACGGAAATCGGCGACCGCGGCCGCCATGATCACCGCATCGGCGCCGAGCGCGTGCTTGTCGACCGCGGTCTTGAGCTGGTCGGCGGTGGTGATGTGGACCAGTTCGACCGCGGCGGGCGGCGCGAGCTCGATGGTGTTGCCCGCGATCAACGTCACCTGGGCGCCACGCTGGGCGGCGACCCTGGCCAGGGCATAGCCCTGCTTGCCGGAGCTGCGGTTGCCGAGGAAGCGCACCGGGTCGAGGGGTTCCCTCGTACCACCGGCGGTGATCACCACGCGGCGACCGGTCAGGTCGCGAGGCAGCGCGTCGGCACGTTCGAGCAGCAGCGAGGCCAGACCGAAGATCTCCTCCGGTTCGGGCAGCCGTCCGGGACCGGTATCGGTGCCGGTGAGCCGACCCGAGGCGGGTTCCATCACGTTGGCGCCGTGCGCGCGCAAGGTCGCGACATTGGCCACCGTCGCCGGATGCTCCCACATCTCGGTGTGCATCGCGGGCGCGAACAGCACCGGACATCGGGCCGTCAGCAAGGTGGCGGTGAGCAGATCGTCGGCGCGCCCCTGTGCGGCGCGCGCCATCAGATCCGCGGTGGCGGGGGCGATGACGACGAGATCGGCCTCCTGGCCGATCCGGACATGCGGCACCTCGGGCACGTCGGCGAACACCGTGGTGTGCACCGGCTGCCCGGACAGCGCCTCGAAGGTCGCCTTACCGATGAACTGTAGAGCCGACTCGGTGGGAATCACCCGCACCTGGTGTCCGGTCTCGGTGAAACGGCGAACGAGGGCACACGCCTTATAGGCGGCGATGCCCCCGCCGACCCCGACGACGATCCGCATGGTCTTCTACGCCTCCGGACTAGAGATTGTCACTCGCCCTCGGTGTGTTCGAGCAGGTCGGAGTGAATTTCGCGCATGGCGACCGACAGCGGCTTCTCCTGCAGACCCGGCTCGACGAGCGGGCCGACGTACTCGAGGATGCCGTCACCGAGCTGGTTGTAGTAATCGTTGATCTGACGGGCGCGCTTGGCCGCGTAGATCACCAGGGCGTACTTGGAGGACGTGCGCTCGAGCAGCTCGTCGATCGGGGGGTTGGTGAGGCCGATCGGAGTGTCGTACGCGGGTACTGCGGTGATGTCCGTGCTCACTAGGGGTGACTCCTGCGGGTTAGTGGGTCAAGAACTCGAATTTGTGCTAACGAACAACGATACCAACTGCTCACAAGCGGTCGTTACCTCGCTGTTCACGATGACCGTGTCGAACTCGTCACAGGCCGCCAATTCGACCCGGGCCGTCTCGAGCCTGCGCTCGATCACCTCGGGCGTCTCGGTGCCGCGTGAACGCAGCCGCGAGACCAGTTCTTCCCAGCTCGGCGGCGCGAGAAACACCAGCAGTGCTTCCGGCATCGCCTGCCGGACCGACCGTGCACCGGCCAGGTCGACTTCGATCAGTACGGAAAGTCCGCTCGCCAGCGCTTCTCGCACCGGGGCGGCGGGGGTGCCCGATCGCTGCAACCCCCCATGGATGTCTGCCCATTCGAGCAATTCGTCCGCCGCGATCATGGCGTCGAACTCGACTCGGGAAACGAAGCGGTAGTCGAGACCGTCGACCTCGCCGGGACGGGGGTCCCGCGTCGTGGCCGACACACTGAAGACCAATTCGGGCAGGCGTTCCCGCACGCACCGCACGACCGTGGATTTACCCACGGCCGAGGGGCCGACCAGTACTACCAGCCGGCCCTTCCGCGTGTTTTTGTCCACCAGACTTTAGGCGTCGAAGTCGAAGCGGGTGAGCAGCGCGGCGCGCTGCCGGGCACCGAGACCACGGAGACGACGCGTAGGCGCGATCTCCAGCTCGGTCATGATCTCCGCCGCCTTGACCTTGCCCACCTTCGGCAGAGCCTCGAGCAGCGCAGAAACCTTCATCTTGCCGAGAATCTCATCGGACTCGGCATCGGTGAGGACCTGCTTCAGGTTCGTTCCACCGCGCTTCAGGCGCTCCTTGAGCTCTGCCCGAGCGCGGCGAGCGGCAGCCGCCTTCTCCAGAGCAGCGGCGCGCTGCTCATCAGTCAGCTGGGGAAGGGCCACGGGTTCCTCCGTCTCATCGTTCATTGCCAGATCTACCGCCGGTTACCCGGACGGTCTGTGCGACCGTACCCACGGTGCGCGCCGATTGCGAACCCGACCCCCAGGTCAGGGCAGGATTACGAATGCCGTATGGCGCGCGCGGACCCGATGCGGTGACGGCTGATTCCAACGTCTCGATCGTACAGCCGAATTACTGAAATGCATCCCCACCTGCGGTTATACCGATATGGGCGATGATAGCCACCAGGTAGCGCGAGGGCCGCGTGCCGCCCTGGCAAACCCGGTGGCGCGCGACCAGCGGGTTTCCTGAAAAAGCCCGCGTGTCGCACGATTTCGTACAGCGTGTCGTCAAGATCGGGCACGAAACTCGTCGAGAACCGCACCCGACGCGGTCGCCACAACCTCGTCGATCCAGTCCGGAATCGGGGCCGCGCGGGCGATGTAATCGCGGACAAGACCGTACGGAATCGCCTTCACGGCGGCGCCCGCGATGGCCATCGATCGGTCGTCGGCGATCCCGAATTCGGTCACGACGGCAGTCAGCAGGGCGGCGTTCATCCCGTCGTTGACGCCGGCGATCGCGGCCCGCAGATCCTCGGCGCCGACCTCGAGGAGTTCGTCGCGATGGAACATCTTCATCGCCCGCGCCTCGGTGGGGTGCGCGCGGCAATAGCGCGGCAGGAACATGGCGGCGGACAGCAGTGGCGCGGGGCCGGTCAGTGCCGTGACGAAGCCCTCGTGGAAGCGGCGGATCGACCGCAGCCACAGGCGGGCGAGCAGTTCGTCACGTGAGGCGAAACGCACATAGATCGACCCCGAGTGCACACCGGCGGCCGTGCCGATCGCCGTGATGGCGGGCCGGGTGATCGCGGGGTCGGCGAGCAGATCGCGGGCCGCGTCGAGCACCTGATCGTCGGTGAAAAGGCGGGGTCTTGCCACCGGATCAGCCTAGTGGCACAGTTTATGAATATGGATTCAAGAACAAGATTCCCGCTCGCCGGTGCGCTGCTCACCTTCATCGGCACCGCCCATACCGCCCTCGGCGTCGCGCTGTTCTTCGCCGCCGATCAAGATGTCGAGCTCACCTTCTGGTTCACCGAGTTCGGCGTGGTCAGCATCGGTTTCGGCATCGCGATCATCGCGCTGGAGCGCGCGCTGGGGTATGTGCCCGGCGCGGTGCTGCTCGTGCTCGGCGCGGTCACGGTGTCCGGCCTGGCGTTCATGCCGCTGTCGGGGTTCCTGACGGTGCTGGCGCCGCTCGGCATCGGCGCGTTCGGCTGGTGGCGGGCCAGGAACGAGCGGGTCGCGGCCTGAGCGGTCACCCCTGCGCCGCACCCGCCCGCAGGTGCTCCAGGATGGCGAGCACCCGCCGGTTGTGTGCCTCGCCGGCCGGTAGGTCCAGCTTGGTGAAGATCGCGTTGATGTGTTTCTCGACGGCGCTGCGGGTGACGTAGAGCTGTCCGCAGATCGCCGCGTTGCTCAGGCCCTGCGCCATGAGTTCGAGCACCTCGCGTTCGCGCTCGGTGAGCCGGTGCAGCGGCGAGTCGGCGCGATTGTGCAGCAGGAGCTGGCGAACCACCTCCGGGTCGAAGGCGGTGCCGCCGGTACCCACCCGGTCGACGGCGTCGAGGAACGAGCCGATCGCGGCGACCCGGTCCTTGAGCAGGTAGCCGATGCCGCCGGTGCCGGTGAGGAACTCCGCCGCGTGCCTGCGCTCGACGTACTGTGACAGCACCAGGATCGCGATTCCCGGCTGGTCGCGGCGGATCTCCAGCGCCGCTCTGATCCCCTCGTCGACATGGTCGGGCGGCATCCGCACATCGGCGATGACCAGGTCGGGCGGGCGCACCCGCACGGCGGCCAGCAGTTCGGTCGCGGTGCCGACGGAGTCCACGATCTCGTGACCCTCGGCGGTGAGCAGCTGCGCCAGGCTCTCGCGCAGCAGCGCCGAGTCCTCGGCCAGGGTTATCCGCACGGAACCTCCACGGTGATGATCGTCGGGCCGCCCGGCGGGCTGTCCACTGTCATGGTGCCGTCCAGCGCGGTGACGCGGGTGGCGATGCCGGTCAGGCCGTGTCCGGTGGGGTCGGCACCACCTTTTCCGTCGTCGCGGACACGCAAGCGCACTGTGCGGCCGTCGCGCTCCACCGCGACCTCGACGGCCGTGGCTCCGGAATGTTTGATGGCGTTGGTGATCGCCTCGCTCGCGGTGAAATAACAGGCCGATTCGACCGGCCGGGGTGCGCGTTCATCGAGGTCGACGGTCAGTCGCGTCGGCACCGGGGTGCGGTCGGCGAGGGCTTCGAGGGCGGCGCGCAGGCCGTCGCGGGCGAGCATGGCCGGGTAGATGCGCCAGGAGACCTCGCGCAATTCGTCGAGGATGTGCCCGGTCTCGGCGATCGCACGCCGTCGCAGGTCGGCGCGCCCGTCCTCGTCGGCCGCCCGGTCCATCCGGCCGAGCAGGATCGACAAGGCGACCACCCGCTGTTGCACACCGTCGTGCAGATCGCGTTCGATACGCCGCCGTTCGTCGTCGATCACCTCGACCACCTCGGCGCGGGTGGTGGTGAGCTGGGCGACCCGCTGAGCCAGTTCGTCCTGGCCAGGGCGCGTGCTCCGGCGCAGGCACCAGGCTTCGGCCCGCACCACCCCGAGCAAACCCTGCACGGCGAGGAAGCCGAGCACCGCGCCGGGAAGTGCGAGCACGGTGACCGTCGCCCAGGTGACCTGCCCGGGTTCGGTCGCGTCGATGATCGGCACCGCGGCGCCGGTGCTCGCGCCGTAGACCACGGCCACCGCGACGACGACCCCCAACCCCGACAGGGCGAGCACCAGCACGCCGAGCACGCCGACCAGCGCGCGGACCGCCAGATATCCCGCGGCTCGCGCTCCGCTCGGCGCGCCGTTCGACCGCACGCCGAGCAACCGGGTGAGACGCCGGTGCTCCCCCTGGGCGATCCGGTCGGTGAGGTTCGCGGCGATCGGCGTGGCGAGCACACCGAACAGGTCCAGCGGCACGGTGAGCACGCCGAGCAGATATCCCGCGACAGCGGCGGCGACGCGTGACGATCGCGCCGTGGAGGTGCTCATCGCCCAATTCTCGCGAATCTCATCGGCCGGTGCTCGGCTGCGCCTGCCGCTGACGCACGCGCCGGACGACGAACACCGTCGCGGCCACGAGCACGGCGACGATCACGGCCTTCTGCAGGATGCCCGCGTAGGTCTCGACGACGTGCCAGTTCTCGCCGAGAAAGAAGCCCGCGAACACGAAGTCCGCGTTCCACAACAGGCTGCCCGCCGTGGTCAGCAGCGTGAAGCGGATGAGGGGCATGCGTTCGACGCCCGCGGGGATCGAGATCAGGCTGCGGAAGATCGGGATCATCCGGCCGAAGAAGACTGCCTTGTCGCCGTGGCGGGCGAACCAGTCCTCGGTGCGGTCCAGGTCGGACAGTCTCACCAGGGGTAGCCGGTCGACGATGCGGCGCAGGCGGTCGCGGCCGAGTGCGGCACCGAGACCGTAGAGGGCGAGGGCACCGACCACCGAGCCCAGGGTGGTCCACAGCAGGACCTCGGCCAGGCTGAATCGCCCGAGGCCTGCAGTGAAGCCTGCCAGCGGCAGGATCACCTCGCTGGGCAGCGGGGGGAAGAGGTTCTCGAGTGCGATCGCGAGGCCGGCGCCGAAGCCACCGAGCTGTTCCATCAGCTGTACCGCCCACCCGGCGATGCCGGTCAGTTCGGTCGAATTCCCTGTCGTATCCATGCTTTCGACGCTAGGTAGCCGGGACCCCGCGATCAGTAGCGTCAACCCCCCGGTTCGACGCGGCGCGACCGCAGCTCGGGGGTGGGGTTTTCCGCACCCCTGTCGCGGGGCGTACACCATCGCTGCGGGCCGGACGCGTCCCTAGCGTCGAAAGGTATGCGACAGAAACTGTTTCGGGCCTCTGTGGTCGTTGTGGGCACCGTGCTGGCGGCCACACTGATGGCCGCTCTGGTCCTCGTGACGGCACGGTGGCGGGTTGTCGGGGATACGGTCGAGGCCACCGCGCGCTGGAACGACACCGATGTGGTGTTGCGAGTCTCCGACGGCGAGCGGCAGCGCGAATGGCAATACGAGGGCAGCGCGGCCGGGCAGGCGAGCACGCCGGGACCGCACAGCAGGTTCCGGATCGGCAGCATCACCAAGACCTTCGTCGCCACCGTCGTGCTGCAACTCGTCGACGAGGGCAAGGTCACGCTGGACGGTTCGATCGCCGCGCACCTGCCAGAGCCGATTCCCGGTGGCGACCGGATCACGGTGCGGCAGTTGATGAATCACACCAGCGGGCTCTACGACTACATGAAAGAGCCGGGCATGTCGACGAACCGGTGGCGCGGCGACGACCGGTTCCGCACGCACGCACCGCGTGATCTGCTCGCCACCGCGGTGCGCCACGACCCCTATTTCGCACCGGGCGCCCGCTTCCGGTACTCGAACACCAACTACATCGCCCTCGGCCTGCTGATCGAGCACGTGACCGGGCACCGCTACGGCGACGAGATCCGCGACCGTGTCCTCACACCGTTGCGGTTGACCGCCACCACAGTGCCGGGCGAGGACCCTCGCGTCCCCGCGCCCGCCCTCACCGCACACCGTGACATCGACGGTGCGGGCCGGGTGGACGTGACCGAGATGAACCCCTCACTGGACTGGGCCGCGGGCGAAATGATCTCCACCACAGCCGATCTCGACGCCTTCTTCGCGGCACTGCTCGGTGGGCGTCTGATGAGCCCCGCCGCGCTGGACCGGATGCGTGAGACGGTCCCGATGGGCATGGGCTTCCACTACGGCCTCGGCCTGCAGCGTTTCGAACCACCGTGTGGTGCCGACCTGTGGGGGCACGGCGGTGAACTGCTCGGCTACGTCTCGTACGCGTTCCGGTCGACCGACGGACGATCACTGACGATGGCGATCGGCTCAGCGGCCTCGTCGGACGCACTGTCGATGTTCGCCACGGTCACGGCAACGTACTGCCTCGCCTGAACATCCTTCGTCACCATCGATCTGTGTGACCGCGGTCGGCGACTTCGCCTGATTCGGCGGCGCGACCGACGACGAGGCCGGGGCAGCGTTTCGCTACCCCGGCCGGTCGTCGTGTTCTCAACGCTGCAGGAAGGCGAACTCCTCTTGCAGCTGAGCCGTCTTGTCGCACAGCGCCGTCACCGACGGGCCCGCGTTGAGCACCTCGCGCGAGACCGCCGGTACGGCGGCGGCGAAGTTCGCCTCGGTGACCAGGGCGCGGATGGAGTCCGCTCCCCCGCCTTGCGCGCCCACACCGGGCATCAGGATCGGGCCGTTGAGGGCCGACAGGTCGGGTGCCTCGGTGAGTGTCGCACCGACGACCACGCCGACGGAGCCGAAACCGGACCCGGCGTTGCGGGCCGCGGCCTCGTCGACCATCGTCTGCGCGATGGTGCGCCCGTCCGCGGCGGTGATCCGTTGCAGTTGCGCCCCTTCGGGATTGGACGTCGCCGCGAGCACGAACACTCCACGGTGATTGTCCTGCGCCAGGCTCAGCGCCGGGTCGAGGGACCCGAACCCGAGGTACGGCGAGACCGTCACGGCGTCCGAACCCAGGGGCCCGTCGCCGAGCCAGGCATGCGCGTAGGCATCCATCGTGGAGCCGATATCGCCACGCTTGGCATCGGCCAGCACCAGGGTGCCCGAGGCCCGCAGCACCGAGATGGTGCGCTCGAGCACGGCGATGCCGCCGGAACCGTAGGTCTCGAAGAACGCGACCTGCGGCTTCACCAGGGCGACCCGACCGTCGAACGCCTCGACACAGATCTCGGCGAAAGCCTCCAGCCCGTCGACGTCTTCGGTGAGCCCCCACGCCCGCAGCAGGGCGGGGTGGGGGTCGATGCCGACGCACACTGGCCCGAACTGCCGCATGGCGTGCTGCAACCGGTGACCGAATGTCATGTCAGCCACGCAGTTTCGAGTGCAGTTCCTGCAGCGAGCGCACCCCGATGCCACCGTTGATGCTTGCCTCGATGCCCTGCACCGCCGCGGCAGCGCCCTGCACGGTGGTGATGCACGGGATGTTCGCGCCCACCGCGGCGGTGCGAATCTCGTAGCCGTCAACGCGGGGGCCCGAGTTGCCGTAGGGGGTGTTGAACACGATGTCGATCTCGCCGTCGCGGATCTGCTCCACGATCGAGGCTTCCGGCATGCCGGTGGCCGGATCGGTGGCGTCCGGGTCGGAGTGCTTGCGCACCTGTTCGCACGGAATGCCGTTGCGGCGCAGGGTTTCCGCGGTGCCCTCGGTGGCGAGGATACGGAAGCCCAGGTCGTGCAGGCGCTTGATCGGGAACACCATGGCGCGTTTGTCGCGGTTGGCGATCGAGACGAACACGGTGCCCTCGGTCGGCAGCGAGCCGTAGGCGGCGGCCTGGCTCTTGGCGAACGCGGTGCCGAAGTCGGCGTCGATGCCCATGACCTCGCCGGTGGACTTCATCTCCGGGGAGAGCAGCGAGTCGACGCCGGAGCCGTCGGCGCGACGGAACCGGTGGAAGGGCAGCACGGCTTCCTTGACCGCGACCGGCGCGTCCAGGGGCACGTGGCCGCCGTCGCCCTCGGGCGGCAGCATGCCTTCCTTGCGCAGGTCGGCGATGGTGGCGCCGAGCATGACACGCGCGCAGGCCTTTGCGAGGGGCACGGCGGTGGCCTTGGAGACGAACGGAACCGTCCGGCTCGCGCGGGGGTTGGCTTCCAGGACGTAGAGCACGTCGTCCTTGAGGGCGTACTGCACATTGAGCAGGCCCTTGACGCCGATGCCCTTGGCCAGCGCGATGGTGGAGCGGCGCACGGCCTCGATGTCGCTGCGGCCCAGGGTGATCGGGGGCAGCGCGCAGGCGGAGTCACCGGAGTGGATACCGGCTTCCTCGATGTGTTCCATCACGCCGCCGAGGAAGACCTCTTCGCCGTCGCACAGCGCGTCGACGTCGATCTCGATGGCGTCTTCGAGGAAACGGTCGACCAGCACCGGGTGGTCCGGGTTCAGTTCGGTGGCGCGGGAGATGTAGCCCTCGAGGGACTGCTCGTCGTAGACGATCTCCATGCCGCGCCCGCCCAGCACGTAGGACGGGCGGACCAGCACCGGGTAGCCGATCTCGTTGGCGATCTTCTTGGCCTGCGCCACGGTGGTGGCGGTGCCGTACTTGGGCGCGGGCAGTCCGGCGGCGACGAGCACGTCACCGAATTCGCCACGGTCCTCGGCCAGGTCGATCGCGGCGGCGGAGGTACCGACCACCGGCACGCCCGCGTCGGTGAGCCGCTGTGCCAGACCCAGCGGGGTCTGGCCGCCGAGCTGCACGATCACACCGGCGACGGTGCCCGACTCGGCTTCGGCGTTGTACACCTCGAGGACGTCCTCGAAGGTCAGCGGCTCGAAGTAGAGCCGATCGGCGGTGTCGTAGTCGGTGGAGACGGTCTCGGGGTTGCAGTTGACCATCACGGTCTCGTACCCGGCAGCCGAAAGCGTCTGTGCCGCATGCACACACGAGTAGTCGAACTCGATGCCCTGACCGATGCGGTTGGGGCCCGAACCCAGGATGATGACCTTCTCGCGCTCGCGCTGCGGCGCGACCTCGGACTCCGCACCGGGGTCCAGCTCATAGGTGCTGTAGTGGTACGGAGTCTTGGCCTCGAACTCCGCGGCGCAGGTGTCGACGGTCTTGTAGACCGGGCGCACCGCGAGGCGGTGGCGCAGCGACCGCACACCCGACTCACCGGCCAGCTCGGGCCGCAGGGCGGCGAGCTGACGGTCGGACAGGCCGTAGTGCTTGGCGCGACGCAGCAGATCCTCGTCGAGGACGGGCGCGTCGAGAACTTCCTGACGCAGCTCGACCAGGCCGAGCACCTCGGCGACGAACCACGGGTCCACGCCGGAGGCCAGCGCGACCTCTGCGACGCTCGCGCCGAAGCGCAGCGCCCGCTCGACCTTGTAGATGCGACCCTCGGTCGGCACGCGCAGGTCGGCGAGAATGGCTTCGATGGCCTCGCGCACCGACGCCGGATCGCTCGGATCCGTCGCAGCCCACTGGCCGTCGTCGGTGGTCCAGAAGCTGGCGGCCTTGGTCTCGAGCGAACGCAGCACCTTGCCGAGGGCCTCGGAGAAGTTGCGGCCCATCGACATCGCCTCACCCACCGACTTCATGGTGGTGGTCAGCGTGGCGTCGGCGCCGGGGAACTTCTCGAACGCGAACCGCGGCGCCTTCACGACGACGTAGTCCAGCGTCGGCTCGAAGCTCGCCGGGGTCTCGCCGGTGATGTCGTTGACGATCTCGTCGAGGGTGTAGCCGATCGCCAGCTTGGCGGCGATCTTGGCGATCGGGAAACCGGTGGCCTTCGACGCCAGCGCCGAGGAGCGCGACACACGCGGGTTCATCTCGATGACGATCAGGCGGCCGTCGGCCGGGTCCACCGCGAACTGGATGTTGCAGCCGCCGGTGTCGACGCCGACCTCGCGCAGGATCGCGATGCCGAGATCGCGCATCTTCTGGTATTCCCGGTCGGTGAGGGTCATCGCAGGGGCGACGGTGACCGAGTCACCGGTGTGCACACCCATCGGGTCGACGTTCTCGATCGAGCAGACGATGACCACATTGTCGTTGCGGTCGCGCATGAGCTCGAGTTCGAACTCCTTCCAGCCGAGGATGGACTCCTCGATCAGGACGTTCGCGGTCGGCGATGCGGCCAGGCCGCCACCGGCGATGCGGTCGAGGTCTTCCTCGTTGTAGGCCATGCCGGAGCCGAGGCCACCCATGGTGAACGAGGGGCGAACGACCACCGGGTAGCCGAGGTCGGCGACGGTCTCGCGGACTTCGTCCATGGTGTAACAGACGGCGCTGCGGGCACTCTCGCCGCCGACCTTGGCGACGATGTCCTTGAACTTCTGCCGGTCCTCACCGCGCTGGATGGCGTCGAAGTCGGCGCCGATCAGCTCGACGTTGTACTTCTGCAGCACACCGTTCTCGTGTAGCGCGACGGCGGTGTTGAGCGCGGTCTGCCCACCGAGGGTGGCCAGGATCGCGTCGGGGCGTTCCTTCTCGATGACCTTCTCGACGAACTCCGGGGTGATCGGCTCGACGTAGGTGGCGTCGGCGAATTCCGGGTCGGTCATGATGGTCGCCGGGTTGGAGTTCACCAGCGAAACGCGCAGTCCTTCGGACCGCAGCACCCGGCACGCCTGGGTACCGGAGTAGTCGAATTCGCACGCCTGGCCGATCACGATCGGGCCAGAGCCGATCACCAGGATGTGCTTCAGATCCTCGCGGCGAGGCATCAGGCTCCTTCCATGAGACCGGCGAAACGGTCGAACAGGTATGCGGCGTCGTGCGGGCCTGCGGCGGCCTCGGGGTGGTACTGCACCGAGAAGGCGCGGCCGTCGATCAGCCGCACACCCTCGACGGTGCCGTCGTTGGCGCAGATATGGGAGACCTCGGCCTTACCGAACGGGGTGTCGAACACCTCGCCGCGCTCGCCTTCCAGGGCGAAGCCGTGGTTCTGGGCCGTGATGGAGACGCGGCCCGTGCCCTCTTCGATCACCGGGATGTTGATGCCGCGGTGGCCGAACTTCATCTTGTAGGTCGAGCGGCCAAGCGCCCGGCCCAGGATCTGGTTGCCGAAGCAGATGCCGAACAGCGGGATGCCGCGCTCGAGCACACCCTGGGTGAGCGCGATCGCGCCGACCTGGGTGGCCGGGTCGCCGGGGCCGTTCGACAGGAACACACCGTTGGGGTTCAGCGCGAGAATGTCGTCGAGGGAGGTGTTCGACGGCACCACGTGGGTGCGCACGCCGCGCTCGGCGAACATGCGCGGGGTGTTGGTCTTGATGCCCAGGTCGACCGCGACGACGGTGAACTTGTGCTCACCCACCGGATCGATCGTGTACATCGCGTCGGTGCTGACCTCTTCGGCGAGGTCGGCGCCCAGCATCGAAGCCTGGCCGCTGACCCTCGCGAGGAGCTCCTCGTCGTTGGCCAGCGCGGCACCGGAGAAGATGCCTGCCTTCATCGAACCGCGGCTGCGCAGGTGGCGGACCACCGCGCGGGTGTCGATGCCGGCGATGCCGACCACGTCCTGGCGGTCGAGTTCGTCGGTCAGCGTGCCGGTGGCGCGCCAGTTGGAGGAGACTCGCGAGGGGTCGCGCACGGCGTAACCGGCGACCCAGATCTTGGCGGACTCGTCGTCCTCGTCGTTCCAGCCGGTGTTGCCGATCTGCGGGGCCGTGGCCACCACGATCTGGCGGGCGTAGCTGGGGTCGGTCAGGGTTTCCTGGTACCCGGTCATCGCCGTGCAGAACACGGCCTCACCGAGCGTCTGGCCCTCGGCACCGAAGGCGGTACCGCGGAATACGCGGCCGTCCTCGAGCACCAAGGCTGCTTTCACTGTCATTCGTCGTCTCCCGTCGTCGCCCTGGTGGAATCCGCTGCCCCGGCCGTCCATGCCGGGTACACCGTCTTGTCGTCACCGCGGAAACCGGTATCGATCTCGGTTCCCGTCGGCAGTGTCCAGCGAATTACCAGCACACCATTTTCTGTCATCACTTTGCCCGCGTGGCCGCGCTCGGTACGCACGGCTGTCACCGATTCCTGCGGAATCCAGATCACCGTGGCGCCGTCGCGTTCGAGCAGAATTCCGCGTTCGAACCGCGTCAGTTCGGCGGTCGCCCGGAATCCCAGGTCACCGACCGCGATCCGGTCCTGCCAGCTGGGCGCGATGGTGCTGCCCAGGTACATACCGGTGGTCGGTTCCAGTAGTTGTGCGCCCAGTTCGGCCGGCACCGTCGGCAGTTCGCCGATGCGTGCCTGCTGCCGCGTGGCCTTCTTCTGCCATGCCCGGTACATCAGCCACAGGCATGCAACAAAAAATGCCAGCAGCCCGACTACCCACAGCGTTCTTTCCACGTCCTGGCCTCCCTAGATCCCGACCGCCTTGCCCTCGCGGGCAGTTACCCGGCCGCGCAGCACGGTGGCTGTGACCTCGGCCGGGAACGTCATGTCCTCGAACGGTGTGTTGTTCGAGATGCTCGCCAGTTCGGCGCCGCGCACCGTCCACTCGGCGTCGGGGTCGATCAGCGTGAGGTTGGCGGGCTCGCCCACCGCGATCGGGCGGCCGTGGTCGTCGAGGCCGACGATCGCGGCGGGCTTCTCGCTCATCACCCGGGCGACACCGCGCCAGTCGAGCAGGCCGGGCTCGACCATCGTCTGCACGATGATCGACAGCGCCGTCTCGAGGCCGAGCATGCCGGGGCGAGCGGCCGCGAACTCGCAGCACTTGTCCTGTTCGGCGTGCGGGGCGTGGTCGGTGGCGACGCAGTCGATAATGCCGTCGGCCAGCGCCTGGCGCAGGGCGGCCACGTCGGCGGATTCGCGCAGCGGCGGGTTCACCTTGTTGACCGCGTCGTAGGTTTCCAGTCGCGAGTCGTCGAGCAGCAGGTGGTGCGGGGTGACCTCGGCGGTGATCGAGATGCCCTGGGACTTGGCCCATTTCACCAGCTCGACGGTGCCCGCGGTGGAGGCGTGGCAGATGTGCACGCGGGCGTTCGCATCGCGAGCGAGCAGCGCGTCGCGGGCGACGATCGACTCCTCGGCGGCACGGGGCCAGCCGTGCAGTCCGAGGCGCGCGGCATTGGGGCCCTCGTGCGCGATGGCACCCTTGGTCAGGCGCGGCTCCTCGGCGTGCTGGGCGATGAGAACGCCGAGGGAGTTCGCGTATTCGAGGGCGCGGCGCATGATCAGCGGGTCGTCGACGCAGTGGCCGTCGTCGGAGAACATCCTGACCTGGCCGATACCGGCGGCCATGGTGCCCATCTCGGCGAGCTGCTTGCCCTGCAGGCCGACCGTGACGGCACCGACCGGGAACACGTCGACGAGGCCGACTTCCTGGCCGCGACGCCACACGTGGTCGGTGATCACCACCGAGTCGGCGACCGGACTGGTGTTGGCCATCGCGAACACCGCGGTGTAACCGCCCAATGCGGCTGCGGCGGAACCGGTTTCGATGGTCTCGGTGTCTTCGCGGCCGGGTTCACGCAGGTGCGTGTGCAGATCGACGAAGCCGGGCAGCAGGATCTGGCCGTTGCCCTCGATCACGTCGGCGTCGCCGGAGGCCGTGATGCCCGTGCCGATCTCGGCGATGATGGTGCCGCGCACCAGCACGTCGACGGGGTCACCTTCGCCGTAGGGCTTGACGTTCTTGATCAGCAGCTCACTCATACCGTTTCCTCCTGACCGACGAGCAGCCGGAACAACACGGCCATCCGCATGTGCACTCCGTTCGAGACCTGCTGCAGCACAGCCGATTTCGGCGAATCCGCGACCGCCGAGGCGATTTCCATACCGCGCAGCATCGGGCCGGGGTGCAGGACCACCGCGTCGTCGTCGAGCAGTGCGAGCCTGCGCTCGGACAGTCCGTAGTTGATCGAATATTCGCGGGCCGACGGGAAGAACCCGCCGTTCATCCGCTCGGCCTGCACGCGCAACATCATCACCGCGTCGGCACCGGGCAGTTCGGCGTCGAGGGAGCTCGAGACCCGGGCGGGCCAGGCCTCCACGCCGACGGGCAGCAGGGTGCGCGGCGCGACCAGCACCACTTCGGCGCCGAGAGTATTGAGCAGCGAGACGTTGGAGCGGGCGACCCGGCTGTGCAGGATGTCGCCGACCAGCACGATCCGCTTGCCTTCGATATCGCCGAGGCGCTGACGCAGGGTGAGTGCGTCGAGCAGGGCCTGGGTGGGGTGCTGGTGGGTGCCGTCTCCGGCGTTGATGATCGACGGGGCGGCGCGGTTCTCCTCGCGGGCCCACTGCTCCATCCAGCGTGCGATCTGGTGCGCGGCGCCCGAAGCCGGGTGGCGCACGATCAGCGCGTCGGCGCCTGCGGCGTGCAGGGTGAGCGCGGTGTCGCGCAGCGATTCACCTTTGGAGACAGAAGAACTCGACGCACTCACGTTGATCACATCGGCGCTCATCCACTTGCCCGCGACCTCGAAGGACACGCGGGTGCGGGTGGAGTTCTCGTAGAACACCGTCATCACGGTGCGGCCGCGCAGGGTCGGCAGCTTCTTCACCTCGCGGCCGAGCAGGGCCTGTTCGAAGCGTTCGGCTTCATCGAGGAGTTCGGTGGCGGTGCCGCGATCCAGGTCGGCGACCGTCAGAAGGTGCTTCACGCCTCCACCTCGCTGGCGCTCGGCTCCGGCGTGAACCACTGGGTGGCTCTGTCCATGGTTCGGTCGCTACGCTCCCTCACTGCTCCTGTCCTTCCTGATGCAGATACACGCCGTCACGACCGTCGTGCTCGACCATGAGCACCGAGATGTCCTCGGCGCGCGAGGTGGGCACGTTCTTGCCCACGTAGTCGGCGCGGATCGGCAGCTCGCGGTGGCCGCGGTCGATGAGCACGGCCAGCTGCACGGCGCGGGGGCGGCCGAGGTCGCGCAGGCCGTCGAGGGCCGAGCGGACTGTGCGGCCCGAGAACAGCACGTCGTCGACGAGGACGACCAGGGAGTTCTCGATGCCGCCGTCGGGGACCGAGGTGCGCTCGAGCGGGCGGTGCGGGCGGCTGCGCAGGTCGTCGCGATACAGCGTGATGTCGAGGGAGCCGAGCGCGGGACGCACACCGGAGAATTCCTCGATCTTGTCCGCCAGCCGGTTCGCCAGAGTGGTGCCGCGGGTGGGGATTCCCATGAGAACCACCCGCGGTGCGTCGGCGTCGCCGGAATCCAAAGCGGTCTTCTCGATGATCTGATGCGCGATACGCGCTACGGTCCTGGTTACGTCCGATGGCGACAACAACTCGCGGCCGGCTGCCACCCACTCCGGGGTGTGCCGCTGCGATGTTTCGCCCGCGCCGGTTTTGGCCGCCCGTTCGGGCACAGCCATGCCGACCTCCTTCCCCGCCTCACCGGACGGTCCGTTAAAGGATGCCTAACTCGCCCGTCAGCCTATCAGCGCCACCGAGTGCCTTTGACCAGGTAGGCCCACCTGTGAGCGCGACCACGGACCGCCGATGGACGACCGCTGCCGTGTCGGCGATCACATGCGCGCCGAAAGTCCAGTGAGCGCGCATGTTTCACCGCCACGCACCGCCGCCGTGACGGCCGGCGCGAACCGGTCCGTGATCGCCTTCACGTCGTCGGGACGGCCTTGATAACTGCCGCCGCCCGGCGCGAATGGTTCGCCTTCGATCACACCCGCTCGGCGAGCACGACACCGACTGCCGGGTCGTTCACCGCCACGTCTCGGCCGAGCGGAACGACCATGTCGTCCCACGCGCGGAACCGGGTGCGCCAGCCGTGCTCGACGAGCCACTGCTCCCCCGGCCGCCCCGCATCCAGCGGTGGGGTCTGCGCATCATCGTCACCGCCGACGAGTCGGCGGAGTTCGGCGTAGGGCGCGGCGTCGGGATCGACCGCGAACCGGCTGAGGCCGAATCGGCTCCCGGGCGCGGACAGCGCCGTCAGTGTCGCCACCGTGCCGAGGTGATCTTCGGGCGGGAGGTACGCCAGCGCGCCCTCGTCGATCCAGTGTGTCGGTCGGCCGGGGCGAAATCCGTGCTCGCGCAACGGGACAGCCCAGTCTGTTCGCAGGTCGATCGGCAGGACGTGCCGCCGCGCCGTCGGTGTGGCGTCCGCGGCGCGCAGCACCGGTTCTTTGAAAGCGAACAGCTCGGGCAGGTCGAGTTCGTAGACGGTGACGTCGGCCGGCAGACCGAGCCGGTAGGCGCGGGTATCGAGACCCGCGCCGAGCAGGACGATCTGGCGGCATCCGGCGGCGACAGCCTCGGCCACCTGATCGTCGACCAACCGAACGCCGACGGATCGGCCCGCGAAGAACTGTTCGGCTAGCGCCTCGACTCGTCGCCACCGCGCTGTGCCGCCCTCGGTACTCGCGAAATCGCGGCGCGCGGCGTCGACGAATGCCGTGGCGAGTGGGTCGTCGTAGAGCCGATCGGGCCTGCGCGACTCCTGCTCACGGATCAGCGCGACCCCGATCGCTGTCAGTGCCACCCCTGCGGTGGGCACATTCACCTGTGTCATCTACTCCTCCTGAAGAACTAACTTGCCGACCGGCTAGTGATCTCGGTCATGGTCCGAACGGTAGGCTCGCCCTAGCCGGTCGTCAAGCAAAGGAAAGCCCCGTGGACGGACGTCGTAGCGACACCAGGGAACGTATTCGCACGGTGGCGATGGAATTGTTCTCCGAGCGCGGCTACGAGAAGACGTCGCTGCGCGAGATCGCCGAGCGGCTCGGTGTCACCAAAGCCGCGCTGTACTACCACTTCCGGACGAAGGAAGACATCGTCGTCAGCCTGTCCGACGATCTGCGCCGCGGCATCGACGACATCGTCACCTGGGCTGAACAGGCTCCGCCGGGGTCCGAGCGCGCCGAGCAGATCCTGCGCCGCTACAGCGCGCTACTCCACAGCCTCGGCCGTGACATGGTGCGGTTCTGGCATGAGAACCAGCCCGCGTTCCGCGACCTCGGTTTCGGTGCGGGCCTGCGCTATCAATTCCGTGTCCTCGCCGATCTCATGACCGGCCCTGGCGCCACTCCGCTCGACGTCTATCACGCCCGGCAAGCGCTGCTCGCGATCAGCTGGAGCCTGTCGATGATGGGCGATCTCGAGCTGACCGACGACCAGATGCACACCGCCGCAACGGATATCGCGATCGATATTCTCGCCCGGATCCACTGACCGGTCACCGTCGGGCACCCGGAAACACGTTGCCGGGTGGAGGCGTGGTCGGCCATCATCGGTCATGACCATCGGCACCAGCGCCCATTCCGGCTCGACACCGCCGGAGCGGATCGAGCTGGGCGATCTCGTGCTGCGCCGCTGGCGAACCAGCGATCTGACGCGCCGGTTCGCCGCGCTGACCGCTTCACACGCCCACCTGCGCCCGTGGATGTCGTGGGCGGAGCAGCCACCGACGCTCGCCGGACAACGCCGATCGCTGCGGACCTCGGCCGCGTACTGGCCGACGCCCGACGGCGGCTATCTGTACGGGATCTTCACCGCGAGAGGCGAGGTGGCGGGCGGCATCGGACTCCACGACCGGATCGACCCCGGCGCCCTGGAGATCGGTTACTGGTGCCACGTCGCCCACACCGGCCGGGGAATCATCACCCGCGCCGCCCACGCACTGACCACCACCGCGCTGGCCCTCCCCCATATCGGTCGCGTCGAAATCCATTGCGACGCGGCCAATGTCCGCAGTGCGGCGGTGCCGAAGCGGCTCGGATACGACCTGGTCAGCACTGCCACACGCCCGCGCACGGCACCCGCCGACTCCGGTATCGGAATGGTCTGGGCGACAACAGGCTGCCGTTCGGAC
Organism: Nocardia sp. NPDC058519; assembly: GCF_042719755.1. Taxonomy (NCBI): domain Bacteria; kingdom Bacillati; phylum Actinomycetota; class Actinomycetes; order Mycobacteriales; family Nocardiaceae; genus Nocardia; species Nocardia sp. NPDC058519. The sequence goes on from NZ_JBHXNK010000002.1 coordinate 303,212, forward strand.
GGCCTGTGAGGTCGCTTGTCGGCCGATGACCCACGGACTAGACTGTGACGCGCACCACATCGCGACGGTGAGTTCGTACCGCCGCCCAGAGCGATCGTGATCCGATCGGAGCGCCGGGTCACGGTGTTCGATCGCGACCCGCCGTTCGCTGGGCCGGGCCCCAGTCACTCCACTCCCGCTCGACCGCGCAAGGAGATGACCGCCATGACGGTTGCCGTCGAACTCGACTTCCCCGGCTCGACCCTCGAACAGTACGACCAGGCCCTGGCGAAGATGGGCTTCGTGCACGGCAGCTCGGGCGGCCCCGGCCTGCTGTTCCATCTGGTCAGAAAGACCGACAACGGGTTCCACGTCACCGATGTCTGGGAATCCCCCGAGCAGTTCCAGAGCTTCGCCGAAACCACCCTCGGCCCCATCGGCATGGAAGTGGGCATGCCCAACCAGCCCACCATCGAAATCCACGAAATCTACAACTATCTGGCCCAGGGCAACTGACCTCGCCGATTCGCCGCCGAGGTCAGCGTTCCTCGTGTGCCACATGCCATATCCCACCCTCTATACGCACCCGTATATGTGCCGATACGCTCGGATTTGTACGGTTCCGTATAGAGGTTGGGAGTCAGCTATGGAACGGCCGAGTGTGAATCGGACGATCAAGTGGGCAGGGCGGGTCATCGCGATCATCGGCATCGGGCATCTCACGCTCGGCATGCTGGCCAGCTGGTCCTATTTCGATGACTGGCTGTCGTTGGACCTGTGGGGGCATTGGTGGGAGGACACCGGTGCGGCCAACGCCTTCTGGGCCAACCCCGCCGGGTTCGGCTGGCCACTGTTCATTGTCGGACTGCTCGTTGTCTGGATGGAACGGAACGGGATCGTTCCGCCGCTCTTCCTGGCCTGGATGGTGCTCGGCTGGGGCGTGATGTGTGCCGTCGTCGTCGAGCCGACCCCGGGACCGATCGTGGTGGTTGCCGCGGTCATGCTCCTGCGCGGAATCCGCAGCGCCGCTACACCTGCCGGAAGACCATCGCCGGACCTGGTATCCCGCGCATGATCGAGTCGAACCGTCACAGCGGCGCGGGCGGTTCCGGCGCAGCCTGACGGGTGGGCAGCGCACTGATCGTCAACGCCAGCATGACCAGTGCGATGCCCGCGAGTTCCAGCGCGGTGGGCCGTTGCGCGAGAGCGATCGCGCCGACGACGGTCGCGGTCGCCGGGAGCAACGCGAGCAGCAAGGCGAATCGCGCACGGCCCACCGCGGTCAGCACCACCTGATCCAGCGCGTACGGCACCGCGCTCGACAGCACGCCGACGCCGAGTCCGAGCAGCCAGGTCCGCGGGTCGGCGAACACCGCGGCGTCGATCGCCAGCTGCGGGATCAGCACGAACGGCGCCAGCAACACTGCCGCGGCCGCCATGCCGACAGCCAGGGAATCCTGGCCGTCACCGGTGTCGGCGACGCGTTTGCCGACCAGGATGTAGGCCGCCCACAGAACGGCCGAGGCGAGCGCGAAACCCACCCCGACCGGCTCGACGTCGAGTTGCACACCGGCCAGCAACACCACCCCGACCGCCACCAGCGCCACAGCGAGCAGGTCGCGCGCGCGTCGCGAGCCCAGCGTCGCGACGGCGACCGGACCGAGGAATTCGATCGCGACGGCGGTGCCGAGCGGGATGCGCGCGATCGCCTCGTAGAACACGATGTTCATCGACACGGTGACGATTCCGAAGCCCGCCGCCGTCGCGATGCCCCGCCGCGTCCAGCGGGTTCGCCACGGGCGCCGCCACGCCAGCAACGCCACCCCCGCCGCGGCGGCGCGCAGCCAGGCGACGGTGGCCGGTTCGGTGGTGTCGAACAGGAATACGCCGAGGGCCGCGCCCACATATTGCGAGGTCGCCGCGACGATGAACACCATCGGCACCGACCAGCCGGGTAGCGAGCGCGTCGCCGACCGTTCGGTTGTCGAGATCGAATTCATCCCAGGAGTAATCCACAGAAGGGCACGGATTTCAACGCGCCGCGGACTTCCCGCGTCGGCGCGATTACTGGACGCCGAACCACTTGGTCAGCGCCGCACGCATATCGGCTGCGGCGGTGTCCGATGGCTCGTCGATCGTCGCCGCCCAGGCGATGTGACCATCGGGGCGGATCAGGAGAGCATCGGCCGGGCGATCGACAGTCTTGGCCGAGTGGATCTCGACGCGCGGCGCCCACTCCCCGACGATCTCGCGCAGGTCGGCGCGGTCGGCCAGGTCGAGGAAGATCGGTCGCGCGGCGTGCATGAGTTCGGCGACGGTGGTGCTGCCCTGGTCGGTGTCCAGGATCAGATCGGGCACGAAAGTGCCGGTGAGCGAACGGTTTCCGGGTTCCGGGTAGCGCAGATCGGCGCCCGCCACGAGGGCTCCCATGCGGCGCAGCGCGGGTTCGTCGGAGAGGAGTTCCTGGAACACCGCGCGCAATGCCTCCGCGGCGGGATCCTGGCCATGGCGCAGTGCCGCCTGGGCGCGGGTCTGCAGCAGTGCGCGGCCACCGGCGAAGTGACGTTCGGAGTGATAGGTGTCGAGCAGGTCCGCCGGCGCCCAACCGCCGATGTCGGCGGCCAGCTTCCAGGCCAGGTTCACCGAATCGGTCATGCCGAGGTTCATCGCGGCACCGGTGGCGGGCAGCAGGTGGGCGGCGTCACCGGCCAGGAAAACCCTGCCCACCCGGTAGTTCTCCGCCTGCCGGTCCTGGAACTGGTAGCGCGACAAGCGAGTCGGCGCGCCCAGCGGAACCTCCGCGCCGAGCACACGCCGCACGCTGTCGCCGAGTTCGGCCATGGTCAGCGGTTCGTCGTTGTCGTATTCGGCTTCGTCGTTCTCGGTGGTCTGGAAGAACATCACCCGGTCCTCGGTGCTGACCCGTCCGAGCGCGAACACCCCGTTGTCGGTGCGGGTGAATCCCGGATCGATCCGGCCGAGGCCGGGTACCTCGATCCCGCCGTCGGCGAGCACGGTCACCGACTCGTGCACTGCGACCACCGCCAACCGGTTGACCTCCGGATAGGTGCTGCCGGGGAATTCGATTCCCGCCAGTTCGCGGATCCGGCTGCGGCCACCGTCGCAGCCGACCAGGTAGCGGGCGCGCACCCGGTACGGCCCGTCCGGCCCGTTCACCTGCGCGATCACCGCGTCGTCGTCCTGGGTCACCGCGACCACCTCGTGTCCGCGCCGGATCTCGGCGCCGAGGTCGACGGCGTCCTCGGCGAGGAGCTCCTCGACCCGCGCCTGCGGAATCGCCATGGCGTGCATCGGAGTTTCGTCGAGACCGGTGAAGTCGAGGTACACACCGCCGAAGGGGAAGATCGGCTTCGGACTCGGGTCGCCGCTGACCGCCGTCATCCGGTCGAGCAGTCCACGGAAGCGCAATACATCCAGAATCCGCCCACCGAGACCGCTGGCCTTCTGCGCGGTACCGGGCTGTTCCCGGCGTTCGAGCACCAACGGCCGTACCCCGGTCCGACCCAGCTCCCCCGCGAGCATCAATCCGGCGGGCCCGGCGCCGACAACGATCACGTCGGTGGTCATCTCTTGCATGTTGTTGTCACTCCCGAATGTGGCTGGTCCCTGCATTGCCCAGCGATTGTGCAGCACCACCGGGGCCTTGCCGCAAGCCCCCGGGTGAGCTATAAGTTAGAAGGGGCAACGAGTGTGTCGGCCGCGTCAGCCGGTCCCGGACAGCGCCATCCCCGCCCCGACTCCGATGATCATCAGCCCGCCGGTGCTGCCGACAGTTTCCAGTCGACGCGGAGAACGCACGAACCACGAACGCGCCGTCGCCGCGAGCAGCGCCCAGCAACCATCCGACAGCGCTTGGATCGTCAGGAAGATCGCGCCGAGGATCAGCAACTGCGCGGGCAGCCCACCTTCGGCCGGAACCGCGAACTGCGGAAGGACCGCGCCGAAGAACACGATCGTCTTGGGGTTGGTCACGCCGACGATGAATCCCTGCCTGAGCACCCGACTTCCACCGATACTCGGGGCTTTCGATTGCAAGGCCGCCGCCAGCTCCTTCCGCTGCCGGATCGTCGCGATGCCCAGATAGATCAGATACCCGGCTCCGACGATCTTCACGAGCAGGAACAACGTCGCCGAGGCCATCAAGATCGCACCCAAGCCCACCGACACCGCGACCAAGGGTACGAACGATCCGGCGACGGCACCCGCGACCGACAGCACAGCGGACCGGCGCCCCAGCGTCAGTGCTCGACCGATCGCGAACAGCACGTTCGGACCTGGAATCACGATGATGATCAGGGAGGCAACGGCGAAGGCCGCGGCATTCGACAGCGGAACCATCTGTCGAAGCGTAGCCGCCGTCGATCGTGCGCCGCGGCGGAATCCGGTGACGCTGCGGCTCAGGGAGCGCGCAGCACCGAACGAACCAATTCCGCTATGCCCGAGCGTAAACGGTCGACCTCCCCCGCCCTGGCCAGTTGCTGAGCGAGTTCCCCGCCGACCGTCGAAAGCAACAGCGCGCCAACGGTGTCGGCGTCGATGTCGGGGCGGGCCTCGCGTAAGAGGGTGCTGATGTGCTGTGCCCAGAAGGTGTGGAATTCGGCGCTGCGGGGATGTGGCGGCATCGCCTGGTAGGCCGCGATCAGTTCCACGTCGTCGGTGACCAGGCTCGTCATGGCGTCGAAGAAGGCGAGTAGCCGGTCGGTCGCCGGTGCGCCCGGCCCCAGGGGCGGTGGGCCGGTCGAGACCGCCGTCATCAGCCCGGCCGCACCCTCGGCGACGAGCTCGTAGAGCAGGCCCGCGCGGCTACCGAACCGGTGGAAGATGGTGCCCTTCCCGACGCCTGCCGCTGCCGCCACCCGATCCATCGTCACCCCGGCCGCGCCGTGTTCGGCCAGCAGCGCGGCGGTGGCGTCGAGGATCGCTCGACGGTTGCGCGCGGCATCGGCGCGTTCGGTGGGACGTCGGTCGGTCATCGCACCCGCTTTCTCGGCACCCGCCGATCCGTTGACAAGTTGACCGACGGTCCATATCGTTCGAGATATCTGGACCGACAGTCAACTTATGGAGTTCTGATGCAGGCAATCGTAATGACAGAGACGGGCGTACCCGAGGTCCTGGTGGCACGGGAGGTCGGCGAACCTCGTCCGGGCGACGGGCAGGTCGCCGTCCGAGCAGAGGTTGTGCCGGTGCTGTACCCGGAGACCAAGGTCCGGGCAGGTGCGTTCCCCTTCCCCGCGCCGCTGCCCGAGGTCTTCGGGTTCCAGGCAGCGGGCACTGTTGTCGACATCGGCGCGGGCGTTGATCGGGGATTGCTCGGCGCACGGGTGGTCGCGTCGACCAACGGCTTCGGTTCCTACGCCGAACTCGTTGTCGCCGAAGCCGATTCGGTGACGGTGATCCCGGACGGGCTGACCACCGAGCACGCCGCCGCGATCCTGATGCCGGGGTCGGTGGCACTGGCGCTGATGCAGACCGCAGCCGTCGCCGCGGGCGCGACCGTCCTGATCGAAGCGGCAGCCACCGGTGTCGGCAGCTGCCTCACCCAGCTGTGCGCCGCCGCGGGCGTGCGCGTCATCGGCACCGCGGGCGGGGCACAGAAAGCCGGCCTCGCTCGCGCCAACGGTGCGCACGAGGTGCTCGACCACACCGCGCCCGACTGGGCGAACCAGCTCGCCGACCTGCTCGCAGGCGGCACGGTCGATGTCGTGTTCGATTCCATCGGGGGCGATTCACTGACACCGCTGCTCGACTCGATCACGCCACTGCGCGGCCGGATTCTCAGCTACGGCTGGCTCGACGGCGCACCCGCGCAGCTGGGCGTCACCGATCTGATCCTGCGTGGGCTCACGCTCACCGGCTGCGCGGGCACCGCCTGGCTCGGCGAAGTCGCGCGGCAGCGATCGGCGGCTCTGACGGCTTCGGCGCAGGGCCTGCTGACACCTGTGGTCCACTCGGTTCTCCCCCTCGCCGGCGCCGCGGACGCGCACCGAATGCTGGAAGACCGGGTCGCGTTCGGCACCGTTCTGTTGCGTCCGTGACGAATCCGGCGGCCGCGACACACTAAGAAGGCGCTTCTGTGTGCTCGATTCCCACCAACCTTTAGCCTAATTGAAACTTGGGTTATGCTTCAACCATCCTGAAGGTTGGTGGACGTCACGCAACCGGGCACACCGAAGGAGCAAACCCCATGTCGCAGACAACATCCGGCATCGACTCGCTGGCACTACCGTCCACGCCACTCGCGAACGAAACCCACCGGCTGATCGCCGACGCCCTCGAAATGCCGGTGTGTCATCACAGCATTCGCGGGTTCCTGTTCGGGCGCGCCCACGCCGCCGCCAAGGGCTTGCGGCCCGGCACGGACTACGACGAGGAGCTCATGTTCCTCATCTGCGCGCTGCACGATATCGGCCTGTCCGAACGTGCCAACGGCACACAGCGATTCGAGGTGGACGGCGCGGATTTCGCGGCCGAGTTCCTCGAAGCGCAGGGTGTCCACGATGAGCGCGTGGACATCATCTGGGACGCCATCGCCGCACACACGACCGGTCTCAGCGACTCACCCGTGTACCGCCGTCGGCGACCCGCCGCCATCTGGATCGCGGTCACCGGCATCGGTCTCGACGTGGCCGGCGGCCCCGGCGACCTACCCCCCGGCTTCGCGGACCTGGTCCACGCCACCTATCCGCGCCTCGGCGGCACGCGTGCCCTCACCGACGCCATCGAACGCCAGGCGGTCGCCGACCCGCGCAAGGCACCACCGGGCTCGCTGCCGGGCGAGATCCTCCGGCTGCGTCATCCGGAGTTGGTGCCCTACTCCTGGGACATGATTCTCGACGCGAGTGGCTGGCAGGACTGATCCGACGCAGGAACGCACCGCTTATCGAACATACATTCGAACACGTTGTAGACTGGCGCTCATGTCGCTGCCCCTGCAAGGTTCACTGTTCGACGGTGATGCGATTGCCCTGGGTTCGATCGAGGCGATCCGGCGCACCCCACTCGACGCGACCAGCTGGGTCGATGCGCTGCCCGGCTGGCTGAGCGGCGCGAGTCAGCTGTTCGACCGGCTGGCCGAGCGCGTTCCCTGGCATGCCGAACGCAGGCCGATGTACGACCGGGTGGTCGACGTGCCGCGGCTGGTGTCGTTCTTCGGGGAGAACGATCCGCTGCCGGATCACATTCTGGTCGAAGCGCGCGCGGCGCTGACCGCGCATTACGCGGCCGAGCTCGGTGAACCGTTCCGGACGGCCGGGCTGTGTTTCTATCGCGACGGCCGCGACAGCGTCGCCTGGCACGGGGACACGATCGGCCGCGGCGCCACCCACGACACGATGGTCGCGATCGTGTCGGTCGGGGCGCCGCGTTCGCTGCTGCTGCGCCCGCGCGGTGGGGGTGCCAGCGTGCGGTTCACGGTGGGGCACGGGGATCTGCTGGTGATGGGTGGGGCGTGTCAACGCACCTGGGAGCACGCGGTTCCCAAGACCGCACGCCCCGTCGGACCCCGCATCAGCATCCAGTTCCGCCCACGCGGCGTCCGGTGAGCCGTTTTGCCGCGTTGAGCAATACTTACGGATTTCGCTGACGTGGCGGATTGTCGGTGGCTGGTCGTAGGATCCGGGGATGGGGAGTTCACTTTCGCCGCATGCGCGGGCGTCGAATGCGTTGACGGGGCGGTGGTGCGCGACGTTCGGGGGCGAGGACGCGGTGGTGTCGGGGGCGGGGCTGTGGCCGTTGCTGGCAGTGCTGGCCGGGGCGGCGTCCGGGCGGTCGCGGGACGAACTCGCTGCGGTGGTGGGGATTCCAGCCGAGCAGGCGCATGCGGCCGGGCTGGATATGCTGAAATCGCTGGATACTTCGCGGGAGGTGTCGACGGCGATCGGGGCATGGGTTCGGCCGGAGCTGACCTTGCGCGAGGAATGGGTTCGCAGTATGCCCGCGGGGACGGTCGGTGAGCTGGGCGATCCGGCGGCACTCGATGCGTGGGCACAGGAGCAGACCCGGGGGTTGATCAAGAAGTTTCCGGTGCCGATCACCCCGGATACCGTCCTCGCGCTGGCCACCGCCCTGCTGGCACGCACTCGCTGGGTGAGTCCGTTCGACGAGATTCTCTACACACCGGAAACCGGTCCGTGGCAGGGACATCGGGGTCCCGGCCTGTACCGGACGAGCCATCCCGACGGCAGTGTGTCGGTACTCGGCGACGACGTCACCCGCGTGATCGTCACGGGCAAAGGCGAACTCGATGTGCATCTGCTGATCGGAGCGGATCCGCGCCACGGTGTCGCCGTCGGCCTCGCGGCGCTGGACGGGGCCGTCGGCGTGCGGACAGAACTGCCGGTCGGCACGACAGCGCCCTGCCTCTCGGTGAGCCGACGGGAGACCTACGGCGGCGGCGATTCCGTCGTGCTGGAGCTGCCGCCGTTCGAAGTCGAGAACGAACACGACCTCACCCGCCATGCGGCACTGTTCGGGCTGCACACCGCGATGAACAATCCCGGTTCCCATTTCGCCGGACTCGCCGATGATCCGCTCGCACTGGACGCCGCGGGCCAGAATGTCATGGCGCGCTTCGACGCCGCAGGCTTCGAAGCGGCCGCAGTGACGGCCGTGGCGATATGCCCGGGCGGCATGCCGCAGAAGACATGGTCGACGATCACGTCGGTGAACATCGACCGGCCCTTCGGATTTCTCGCGGTGGATCGGCCGACCGGACTGGTCTTGGTGGCAGGTCAGGTCACGAAGCCGCCGGTGGAGTGGGTCCGGCCGGTCGGCGAGGCGCCCGCGCGGGGTCCGAGCCCGGGGCCGCCGTGGTGAGATCGGTAATCGACATTGCCGAAGACGTTGCTCAGCAACAGGATTCGGTTTCGATACAGCTGGTGGAGGCCGTATCCTGGTAGAAGTCCGCAGTCAGGTGCACAGGGGGTCGTGGTGATCGTCGTTGTCGCGGACGAGAGCGAACTCGAAGGCGCCGAACAAATCGTCGGCGCTGCCCTCCGTGACCAGGCGTTTCAGGCGGGCGGCGTCGCCGTGTTCCGCTGCCATGTGCCGGAGAGCCGGGGCGGGTCGGTCGAGGTCGACGCGCTGGTGTGCACACCGCAGAGCGTGACCATCGTGGAGGTGAAGGGGTTCACCGCCCGCCAGGAAGGCACCCTCGCCACCCCGCCGAACGGGCCGTGGACCATCGACGGCGAACCGGCCGCGCTCTATCACGCCGTCCGGGTACCGAACCCGTTCGTCCAGGTGCGCCGGCAGGTGTTCGCCGCCAAGAGCTTGCTGCAGCAGTCCGGGATCTTCGGCTGGGTGAACGCGGTGATCGCGCTGGTCTCCCAGCCCGGTGCCGAGATCACCATCGAGGAAAGCAGAATCGCCGACGGGTACCGTGCGGTGCTGATCGATCGTGATGACGTCGGCGCACTGCACGACTACTTCCAGGCGGAGAGCGGGCGCACTGTCCGGCTCAGTGTCGATGACGTCACCCGGGTGTTCGCCGCGCTGAACCTGGGCCATCTGCTGCCCGCCCCTGATGCGCTGATGGCACAGGGTTTTCCGGCCGTTCTCGACCCGGCGACCAAGTCCCGGCCCGCTGCGCCGACCGCCGTGGAGCTCGACTCTCCTTCGGAGACAGAAGAGTCCGCCACCGCAGCGAATTCGGCTGCGGCGCCGGTCAGTTCGGCACGGGTCATCCAAGCCGCCACGCCCCCTTTTCTCGCCGCGATCGACAGGCTCGCCCATCGAACCCCTACGTCGGCTCACCCCGAGGAGTCAGTGACACCGACCCGTTCCGAAGAAGCGGCGCAATCCCCGTCTCCGAGAGAAGAATTCACCGGCACGCAGGCCGAGGAGTCGAACGAGGTGGCGGCATCTGCCCCAGCGGTCGAACAGCCGACGCCCGAATCCGCTGAACCTGCGACGAACGAGGCTCCCGCTGCCGAAGTTACCGAAGAAGATCTGTCACCTGACGAGCGCCCTGAGCGCGAGACGGCCGGAGAGGACACGACCTCGCACAGCGAAAGTGTTGTCTCGCTGAGTAAGTCCGTCGCTCGAACCGAATCAGGCGCGACCGTTGATCCGGTGGTCGATGGCACCGAACACACTGCGAGTGAGAGTTCGGAGCACCGGCACGAACCCACACCGGACGACGAGATTGCCGCCACGGGCACCCCGGTCGGCACCGACGCAGGTCCGAAGGTCGGCTCGGGTCCCGCGGTGGGCGCAGCGGTCGGCACCGCTGCCGCACTGGGTGCCGCTGCCGCCGTCGGTGCCGCAGGGTCGACCGGCCGGACCGGATCGTGGAGTACCCCCTCGACAGCGAGCGGCACCCCCGCTGTCGCGCCCTCGTACCATTCCGCGGAACCCGAAGCGCCCCAGAAGAACCCGGAGCACTGGTCCGATTGGGTCGAAAGTGACCGGGCTCCGCGGCAACCGACGTTGTCGGAGAGGTGGCGGTCGTGGCGTCGGGGGAACGGTCCGTCGCTGATCGAACAGTGGCACAATCGCCCCGTTCGGGAGCGCAGCGCACCGAGGCGGGGTCTGCGCGTGGGGCCCGGTGTCGCGTTGGTGCTGTTCATCGCGCTGTTCGGGGCCGGGTTCTTCGCGATCACGGCGGTGCAGGCGAGCCGATTCGAGATGTCGGACTTCGACCGGATGTGTGGCGAGGACAAGAAACCGTTCCCGAATGCCGCGCCCTATCAGCGCGACGGCGCACGGCCGATCTATCTGTCCGGTGAACTCACGACCATGGTCCACCCCGACGATCCGACCGCGTGGAACCCGGACGACCCGTCGACCGTGCAGCTCATCGCCTGCATGAAGCAGCTGGAACTGCGCGAGCTCGTCCAGACCTGCCAGTACGGTCCCTCCTCCGGCGCACCGATAGGGCGCACCGTCAACCTCTTCCGCGCGACCTACGAGGTCGCCGTCTACGAACTCCACACCGGACGCGAGGTCGCCAAGGCGACCATGCTCGGCGAACGCTATTCCGCCAACCCGTCGAACACCGATCAGGATCGTTGCCGAGCCGCCGCCGACGCCCCCGACTACCTCGGCCGCCGCCTCGGCCAACCTTCGACAGCCCAGCTCACCGGCTTCCTCGCCCCGTTGGTCCACTCTCCCCGCTGAACCACTTGACCTCGAGTGCACTCGAGGTAGCAAGATCACCTCGTGCCCAGCGCACACCCGACACCGCGCCTACCCAGCGCCGGTCGCGCCTCCGCCGGTTTCCTCGTACACCCATCGGCGGAGGCCGTCGGGATCACATCCGCACTCCACTGCCGTGATGTGCGAGTTCGATTGCGGCAGTGGCAAGCTGGCGGGGTGGAACAGCCGAACGTCCCGCAGGGGCACCAGACCGGGCAACCGCCGCCGGGGCCGAACGATCAGTGGCGACCGCCCCGCGGTCGTCGTAAGCGGCCGGGCTATCGGGAGCAACAGGCGCGCCATGCGCGCTTGTTCGGCGGCAAACGTAAGTGGGTTCTCCTCGCGCTGGCGGCGATCGTGCCGATCAGCGCCGTCGGCTTGGTGGCCTGGAGTCTGATCTCGCCGCCATCGGATACGGAGCGGACCGGCGATTGCGGGTACTACACCGATCCGACACGAGGTGGCTGGGACTTCCATCGACGGGCATGTACCGACTCCGACGCGGTGCTGATCATCACCAGCGCGTGGAGTACGCAGAAATGCGCGACGGGTGACATGGATTTCTCCCGGAGTCACCGGAAGTACACCAGCAGCCCGATGAAGCACCTGTGCACTCACCTCAACGCGAAAGTCGGTGAGTGTGTCAACGATCCGGGCAACGTCAACCTCCATCTCCACCGCATGCGCAAAATTCCCTGTGGCGCAGGGGCATTCGAGGTCAATACTCGTGTCGAAGTCACTGACCCGAACGTCTGCAACGCAGCAAGCAAGCAGTTTCGCGAGACGAAAGCGGTGACCCACACCTCGCCGGCGGTCTCGTTCTGCCTGCACAAGATCTAACCGACCAGGCGAGCCCCACAGACACAACAGCCGCACGTTCGCAATGAACGTGCGGCTGTGACAACGGGATTCACGCCGAGACGGTGATTTCCCATTCGTGGATCGTCAGGTCCGACGCGCCGGTGATGTGCAGCGGATCGGTGTGCACCAGCGCTGTTGCGGCAGCATGGCTTTCGGCCAGCACAACGTAGGCACCACCGGTGCCGTCGGTGAAGCCGCCGCTTTCCTGGAGTCGGCCTTGCACGAGCAGCTCCTGCAGGAAGGTGCGGTGCGGTTCGATCACCGAGGCGTCGAACTTCGGGGTGCGCATGGCCATCACGAGGTACTTGCGCGCCACGGTCAGGACTCCGCCTCGCCGCGCGCGGCCTTCGTGGCGGCCGTGGCTGCCGCGGCGGCGCGAACCTGCGGTGCCACCTGCACGACCTGGCCGAGCACGCCGTTCACGAACGACGGGGAGTCATCGGTGGACAGTTCCTTGGCCAGCTCGACGGCCTCGTCGACCGCGACGACCGGGGGGACGTCGGTGGCGTGGAACAGTTCCCACACCGCGATCCGCAGGATGGCCCGGTCGACGGCGGGCAGCCGCTGCAGGGTCCAGTCCTGGAGGTAGCCCTCGATGGTGCCGTCGACCCGGTCGAGGTCGTCGGCGACGCCCTCGACGAGGGTGGTGGTGTAGGCGTGCACGGGGGCCACGCTCTGGTCGCGGGTCGCGAGCTCAGCGCGATCCGAGAGCAGCACGGAGACGTCGACATCGCGCGCCTCCGCCTCGAACAGCAGGTCCACGGCCCGGCGGCGCGCCTTGTGACGCGCGCCGAGCTTCTTGAACGAGCCCTTCTTGTCTGCCGGGGAGTCGGTCACGATCAGCCGTTGACGCGGCCGAGGTAGCTGCCGTCGCGCGAGTCGATTTTCAGCTTGTCACCGGTGTTGATGAACAGCGGGACGGCCACCTCGGCGCCGGTTTCCAGGGTGGCGGGCTTGGTGCCACCGGTGGAACGGTCGCCCTGCAGACCGATGTCGGTGTGCTGCACAACCAGCTCGATGGTCACGGGGAGCTCCACGAACAGCGGCGCGTCCTCGTGCACGGCGACCTGCACGCCCATGTTCTCCAGCAGGAAGCGGGCACCGTCACCGATGGTGGCCTCCGGGATGGAGATCTGGTCGTAGGTGTCACCGTCCATGAAGATGTAGTCGGTGCCGTCGTGGTACAGGTAGGTCATGTCGCGACGGTCGACGGTCGCGGTCTCGACCTTGACACCCGCGTTGAAGGTCTTGTCGACGACCTTGCCGGACACGACGTTCTTCAGCTTGGTCCGCACGAACGCGGGGCCTTTGCCCGGCTTCACGTGCTGGAATTCGATGATCTGCTGGAGCTGACCGTCGATCTTCAGCACAAGGCCGTTCTTGAAGTCGCTGGTGTCCGCCACTGTCCTCGGATCTCCTCGTTCGTATTACTGCGTACTGGGGGTTACTGCGTTCTGCGCGCCGACGTCAGTCGACGACGATCAAGTCCTTGCTGGTGCGGGTGAGCAGTTCCGGGCCCGCTTCGCGTACTACGAGCGTGTCCTCGATCCGGACCCCGCCGCGGCCGGGAAGGTATACACCAGGTTCGACGGTCACCGCCACACCAGCGAGAAGTGTACCGGTACTCGTTTTCGCCACTCCGGGTGCTTCATGGATCTGCAGCCCGACGCCGTGACCGAGACCGTGCACGAACTGCGGGCCGTACCCCGCCGCTTCGATGATCATCCGGGCCGCCGCGTCGACCTCGCTGGTCTGCGCGCCCGGTTTGAGCGCCTCGGTTCCCGCGCGTTGCGACCGGGCGACCAGTTCGTAGATCTCCCGCTGCCAGTCGGCGGGGGTACCCAGCATCAGCGTGCGGGTCATATCGGAGTGGTAGCCGTTGACCACCGCGCCGAAATCGAACTTCACGAAGTCGCCGGTGGCCAGGACGGCGCCGGTCGGGCGGTGATGCGGGATCGCCGAATTGGCTCCCGCCGCGACGATCGTCTCGAAGGAGATCGCCTCGGCACCGTGTTCGAACATCGCCCATTCGAGGTCGCGGGCAACCTGTCGTTCGGTGCGGCCCGGACGCAGCAGGCCGCGCTCGAGCAGGGTGGCAAGGCCCGCGTCGGCGGCCGCGCAGGCCGCGCTCAACTGGTCGACCTCGTAGTGGTCTTTGACCATGCGCAACTGTTCGACCAGGCCCGAGGTGGGGACGAGCTGCAGTCCGGTGCGCAGTTCCCGGAACGCGGAGTGCTGATCGACGGTCACCACATGGCTTTCGAAGCCGACGCGGCCCAGCTGCCATTCCCCGGTCAGCTCGAGTATGCGGCGCGCGGTGGCTCGGCAGATCTCGGCCTGCAGGTCGGGGACCTGTTCGGCCACCTGGGCGGAATACCGGCCGTCGGTGCCGATGATGGTGCGGTCCTCGGCGCCGCGCATATCCCACGAATGCACCAGCACAACGGCATTGGATCCGGTGAAGCCGGTCAGGTAGCGGATGTTGACCAAATCGGTCACCAGCAACGCGTCGACACCGTTTTCCACCAGCAGGCTCCGCAGGGCACCGCGCCGGGCCGCGTAATCGGGAGCCGTGTAGTCAGCACACATGGGTCAACGCTACCGCTCAACGGGCGACACGTCGGCACGCGATGCTCCGGATTTCGTGTCGGTAGGCAATTGGATACGGCTTTGTTCACATACGCGGAAGTTGTCCACATTCTCGGGTACGGCCCGCTTTCGGCCGTCGCGGCGCAGCACGATCGAACCCATGACCACTGCCGCGTTCTGTTGCCTCATCGCCTGGTGCCTGCTGCTCGGCGTCATCGATATTCATGCCCGTCGTCTTCCCAACGCGCTGACCGGCATCGGTGCCGTCGCGGTGTTCGTGTTCGCCCTGTCGACAGGGGAATTGGCGACCGCGGTGATCGGTGCCGCCCTGTTGACGATGCCGTACCTGGTCGCCCATCTGCTCTCCCCCGCCGCACTCGGGGCCGGTGATGTGAAGCTCGCGGTGGCGCTCGGGGCCGCCGCGGCGATCGCCGGGCCACCGGCCTGGGTATGGGCCGCGGTGGCCGCACCGCTGCTCACCGCTGCGGCCGCGGTGGTGATGCTCGGCGGTGATCGACTGCGGCTGGTGCTCGGACGTGGTTCACGCCAGGTGCGTACCGCACCGTCTCCACGGTTGGTTCCGCATGGTCCGGCCATGTGCCTGGCCACGGTGACCGCGATGGCGTTGGCATGACCGGCGGTGCGACGCGCCGAGACGATCCCGGTGACGGGGTTTTGTCGGCCGCCCGGAGCAGGCCGGTTCGGCCGGATCAGGGCGGCGGCCGCCACCGCGCGGCCCGGCGCGGGGGCCACGTGCCGCTCGTCACGTCGGCCCGCATTCCCGACTACACGTGTCGACATGGGAAGATGGTCGGCGTGTTGCGCTGGATAACTGCCGGAGAATCCCATGGTCCCGCTCTCGTCGCCCTCCTGGAAGGGATGGTCGCCGGAGTCGAGGTGACATCGGACGATGTCTCCGCACAGCTCGCCCGCCGCCGGCTCGGTTACGGGCGCGGCGCCCGGATGAAGTTCGAGGCCGACAAGGTCACCCTGGTCGGTGGCGTGCGCCACGGCCGCACCATGGGCGGTCCGGTCGCGATCGAGATCGCCAACTCCGAGTGGCCCAAGTGGACCGAAGTGATGTCGGCCGATCCGATCGACGAGACCGAGCTCGCGGGAATGGCGCGCAACGCGCCGCTGACCCGCCCGCGCCCCGGGCACGCCGATTACTCCGGCATGCTCAAGTACGGCTTCGACGACGCCCGCCCGGTGCTCGAGCGGGCCAGCGCCCGTGAGACCGCGGCCCGCGTCGCCGCCGGAACCTTCGCGCGCAACTTCCTGCGTCAGGCCTTCGGCGTCGAGGTCATCTCGCATGTGGTGTCGATCGGTACCGCGGCCAACACCACCGGTGTCACGCCGGGTCCGGCCGATCTCGACGCGATCGATGCCAGCCCCGTGCGCGCGTTCGACGCCGACGCCGAGGCGGCCATGATCGCCGAGATCGAAGCGGCGAAGAAGGACGGTGACACCCTCGGCGGTGTCGTCGAGGTGATCGTGGACGGGCTGCCCATCGGGCTCGGCTCGTTCGTCAGCGGCGAGCAGCGCCTCGATTCGCGCCTGGCCGCCGCCCTCATGGGTATCCAGGCGATCAAGGGTGTCGAGGTAGGCGACGGGTTCGAGACCGCGCGCCGACGCGGCAGCCTGGCCCACGACGAGATGCGTCCCGGCCCCGACGGTGTGCTGCGTTCGACCAACCGCGCCGGTGGCCTCGAAGGTGGCATGACCAACGGCGAAGCACTGCGGGTGCGTGCCGCGATGAAGCCGATCTCCACCGTGCCGCGCGCGCTGGCCACGGTCGACATGTCCAGCGGCGAAGAGGCCGTCGCCATCCACCAGCGCTCCGACGTGTGCGCGGTCCCCGCGGCGGCCGTCGTCGCGGAATCGATGGTGGCACTGGTGCTGGCGCAGGCCGCGCTGGAGAAGTTCGGCGGTGACTCGATCGCCGAGACCGTCGACAACATCACCAGTTACGTCAAGCGGATCGGCAGCCGCCCACACGTGCCCGCGGACAGCCGTATCCCGTGACCGCGCAGGGGCAGGAGGGGACCGCGCCGGAGAGCGACGCGGACCCCTCACCGGCGACCGTCGAGCCCGGTGCTCCTGACACCGGCACCGACGACCGGATCGCACCGCTGGCACGGGTGGTGCTGGTCGGGCTGCCCGGCTCGGGGAAGTCGACGATCGGGCGCAAGCTGGCCAGGGAACTCGGGGTGGCGCTCTACGACACCGACGCGGGGATCGAGGCCGATACCGGGCGCACCATTCCCGATATCTTCGCCACCGACGGTGAGGTGGAGTTCCGCCGGATCGAAGAAGAGGTGGTGCGCCGCGCCGTGCTCTCCCACGACGGTGTGGTCTCTCTCGGCGGCGGATCGGTGCTGTCCGAGCGGACCAGGGATCTGCTGCGTGACGCGACGGTCGTCTACCTGGAGATCAGTGTGTCCGAAGGGGTTCGGCGCACCGGCGCGAGCAATACGCGCCCGCTGCTCAACGGTGTCGACCCCGCCGCCAAGTACCGGGATCTGATGCGCGAGCGTCGCCCGCTCTACCGCGAGATCGCTACCGTGCGCGTGCGCACCGACGGACGAAGTCCGGGTCGGGTGGTGCGGATGATCCTGGCCAAGCTCGGCCTGGAATCGGTGCGCACCGACCTCGACGCCACCCGCTCGAACACCGGAAATGTCACCGCGGCTTCGGGTTCGGTCACCAGCAGGCCCGGCACCGGGAGCAACCGGTCCAAGAACCGGCGACGGGCCAGAGCACGCGCCGCCGCCGCGCGCCGAGGCAACACCGAACAGACGGGCGTGGTGGCGACCGAGCGTCGCGCCAGCGTCGAAGACCGGAACCGTTCGGCGGCAACACAATCCGCGGCCGACGGGGCCACGGTCGAGGAAACCACCGGTACCGCT
Source organism: Nocardia sp. NPDC058519 (assembly GCF_042719755.1). NCBI lineage: Bacteria > Bacillati > Actinomycetota > Actinomycetes > Mycobacteriales > Nocardiaceae > Nocardia > Nocardia sp. NPDC058519. Next base: position 320,710 of record NZ_JBHXNK010000002.1, read on the forward strand.
CGCACCACCGGTGCGGCGCAGAGCGAGTCGCGCACGGCAGGCAGTCGGCGGTCCCGGCGTACCAGGTCACGCCGGGGAGGCGCACGCATCCGGTCGGCGACCACTGCTACCGCCCGCGATACGGACAGCTCGTCGGGTGCCGGGTCCACGAACCAGGAAGGCCGTGCGGGCAACGCCGAGAACCAGTCGGGCACCCGCGATGCCGCCGGGGGTCGGGCGGGCAGCCGCCATGCCGCTGGTAACCGGGTAGGCGGGCGCAATACGGTCTCGGGCGCCCCGGCGAGCAGTCGCAGCGTCGGCCGAGGCAGGCGGGCAGCCAGCCGCGAAGCCGGCGCACCGGGGCGGGTGGGCAACCGTGGTGGCGAGCCTGCGCAATCCTCGGGCTCGGCGACGTCGGACCCTACGAAGGAGTCCCGGACCGGGGCCTCGCAACAGGTTCAGCGGGCCGGGCCACCCGGTGACGCGGAACGCGCAACGAGTACCAACGAACGCAGGCGACGCGGACAGCCGCGGCGGCGTAGCGGGCGACGTAATAACAATGACCAGAAAGAATCGGAGCAGCGCACGTGACAGAGCCGTCCATCATTGAGGTTCGCACCGCCGACCCGTACCCGGTGATCATCGGCCGCGGGCTGCTCGGCGATCTCGTCGAGGCGGTCAACGCGGGCAATGCCGTGCGGACCGTGGCGATCTTCCATCAGCCGCCGCTCGCCGAAACCGCCGAAGCGGTGCGTAAAGCACTGGCCGACACCGGGATCGACGCGCATCGCATCGAGATCCCCGACGCCGAGGACGGCAAGGAACTGGCCGTGGCCGGGTTCTGCTGGGAGGTGCTCGGCCGGATCGGGCTGACCCGCAACGACGCCATCGTGAGCCTGGGCGGTGGCGCCGCCACCGACCTGGCGGGCTTCGTAGCCGCCACCTGGATGCGTGGCGTGCGCATCGTGCACGTGCCGACCACGCTGCTGGCGATGGTGGACGCGGCGGTCGGCGGCAAGACCGGCATCAATACCGAGGCGGGCAAGAACCTCGTCGGCAGCTTCCACGAACCCAGCGCCGTGCTGGTCGACCTCGCGACCCTGGAAACGGTGCCGCGCAACGAGATCGTGGCGGGTATGGCCGAGATCATCAAGGCCGGTTTCATCGCCGACCCGGTGATCCTCGATCTCATCGAAGCCGACCCCGAGGCCGCCCTCGATCCCACCGGTGACGTGCTGCCCGAGCTGATCCGCCGCGCCATCCAGGTCAAGGCCGATGTGGTCGCCGCCGACCTCAAGGAATCGAACCTGCGCGAGATCCTGAACTACGGCCACACCCTCGGCCATGCGGTGGAGCGCCGCGAGCGCTACCGCTGGCGTCACGGCGCCGCGGTGTCCGTCGGCCTGGTCTTCGCCGCCGAGCTCGGCCGCCTCGCCGGGCGGCTCGACGACGCCACGGCCGATCGGCACCGCACCATCCTGGAAAGCGTCGGCCTGCCCGTCACCTACGACGGCGATGCCCTCCCCCACCTGCTGGACGCCATGCAAACCGACAAGAAGACCCGTTCCGGTGTCCTGCGTTTCGTGATCCTGGACGGGCTGGCCAAGCCCGGCCGCCTCGAAGGCCCCGACCCGTCCCTGCTGGCCGCCGCCTACTCGGCCATCGCCCGCGACACCACCCCTGGCACGTCGCCGATCATGCTCTGACTCGCACACCGCCGGACGGTCACTCCTCAGCGCATGCCGGGGAGTGCCGGTCCTGGTACGGCCCGCTCAGCTCGCGGTGGCGAATCCTGGTTCCATTGCGGGGGCAGCGGATTCGCTCGAGCGCCGAGACCGGGTATGGCCGAAGGCCACACCGGCCATCGAGGGCAGGAAGACCAGCAGCAGGATGAACGACGCCGCCGAGGTCATTTCGTAGAGGATCCCGACATCGCCGAGTTCGATTCCGGGCACCTGATCGAGGACCCAGCACACTGCCGAGCTGGCCAAGCCCGCGCCGAAACCGGCGGCCAGCCAGCGGACCGTCAGGCCGTCGGCGCCCGTGCGGCCGTCCCGTACGCCCCAGGCGACGGCCACCGCGATGATCGCGAGCAGGCAGGCCGCACGCCAAAAAGTGCCGTAGGTGGGCCAGGAGGCCATGGCGAAGCCCAGCAAGACGCGGAGAGCGACAACCAGCGCGGCGAGGACGGTGGCTCGTAACACCCAAGCGGTCATGGGCAACACCTTAGCGGGAGAAAACTAGAACCGGTATCAATTCTGCGGATCGGGCGATCATCGACGCAACCGCCGATCACTGTCCCGCCAGCGCGGCCACCATCGCGGCGCGCGGCGCCGGCTGCCCGGTGAACAGCTCGACCTGCCCATATGCCTGGTTCAGCAGCATCTGCAGCCCGCTGACCACCGTGTGCCCGGCGGCCACGACCGCCGTTGCCAGCGGGGTCGGCCACGGGTTGTAGATGGCGTCGAGCACGACCGGTGCCACGGCTACCGCCGGGGCGATCGCCGCGGCCGCCTCGGCGGGCACGGTACTGACCACCGCACCGGCCGACGCACACGCCGCGCGCACCCGCTCCGCGTCGAGCGGCACGACGGTGGCGCGCAGACCGAGTCGATCGGCCAATTCCAGCGCGCTACGCGCCCGCCCGGCATCGCGGGCGATCACGGTGACCGTCTTCGCCCCGAGTTCCGACAGCGCCAGCAAGGCGGGCCTTGCCGTTCCACCGGCCCCGAGCACGACGGCCTCGTCGAGCGAACAGACCCCACCACCACGCAACGCACCGAGGACGCCGTCGACATCGGTGCAGTCCGCCCGCCACCCGCCGTCGGTGCGCACGAGGGTGTTGGCCGAGCCGACCAGCACCGCGCGTTCGGTGCGCTCGACGGCCACCGCCAGCGCCGCTTCCTTGCCCGGCATGGTCACCGACAGCCCGACCCATTCCGGCCCGAGCCCGTCGACCAGGCCGGGCAACTGCTCGGCCGAGCACTCGATGCGCTCATAGCTCCAGGGCAATCCGAGCGCCCGATAGGCCGCCAGGTGCAGTTGTGGCGAACGCGAGTGCTCGATCGGCTTGCCGAGTACCGCCGCCTTGCGCACCTCAGCCACCGTAGGGCCGCGAGCTATCGAGGATGCCGCTGCGCTGTGCCTGCGTGACCAGCCGCAGATGCTCCGAGTAGGAGTCGGTGAACTTCGTCGTGCCCTGCTTGTCGACGGTGACGAAGTACAGCCACGCCCCCGGCTCCGGGTTCTCCATGGCGCGCAGCGCGCCCACGGACGGAGCGGCGATCGGCGTCTTGGGCAGGCCTTCCATCGCATAGGTGTTCCAGGGAGTTTCCCTGGCCCGGTCGGCGTCGGTGGTCGCCACTTCGGTGGTGTCGAGCGCGTAGTTCACCGTGGAGTCGAACTGCAGCATCTGACCGACCCGCAGCCGGTTCACGATCACCCGTGCCACCTTGCCCATATCCTGCGGTTTCGCCTCACGTTCGACCAGCGAGGCGGCGACGAGCGTCTCGTACGGCGACAGCTTCGTGTCGGCACCCGACTGGAGCAGGCCGGTGCCTTCGTAGGCCTGCACGCTCGCGGTCACCATCTGCCGCAGGATCTGTTCCGGTGTGCCGCTCGGATCGAAATCCCAAGTCCCGGCGGCGATGAGGCCTTCCAGCTGCCGTGTCCGGTCGGGGCAGTCCTTGACTGCCTGCGTCGCCCATGCGGGCACGCCGAGTGCGGTCAGGTCCATACTCGCGCCCGCGGCGTCGAGCTGTTCGTAGGTCACGCATTTGCGCTCGGGGCCGACGCAGCTGGCCTCGGCGATCTTGCGGTAGATGCCGTCGTATCGACCACCGGTGGTCGCGTCGTGCTTGTCGTGCAGCAGCCGGCCCTCGGAGATGATCACATTGCCGACCCGGGACTTCCCGCCCACCAGCGCGGTGACAGCGTCGACGGCCGGACTCTTCGCACCGACCGCGTAGAAACCGGGCTGGACGCTGTTCATACCCGAATTGCGCACGGCTGCTTCGTAGAAGGCTTCGGAGCTGGCGACCACGCCCTTGCCGTGCATCTCATCGGCGATCTGCGTCGCGGTGTCGCCGGAGTGCACCTGAACCACCACGGGGGCACCGGGCGGGCCCGCGAAATCCTCGGCGGGGGTGAGGCTGCCCATCAGTTTGTACCCGGCGAAACCCGCGGCGGAGACGAACAGCACCACGAACACCGCGGCGACGGCCCACATATTGCGGCGGCGCCGTTTGCGCTCGGCCGCCTTGCGTGAGGCGATCCGCGATCGTTTGCCGCGTCCCGACGGGCGAGCGCGGCCGCGGTCGGACCCAGCCGCACGACCACGTTCGGACGCTGACGCGCGGCCGGACTGCGCCGCGCGCTGCCCGACCCGGCGCGGCGGGGGCGCCGGTTCGGGTTCGGGCTCCGGCTCAGGGGCGGGCTCGTCGTAGATCTCGTCCTCGTAGCGTGGGATGACGTCTGTGCCGTCTTCGTCGTCCCACCCGGCGGGCCCGGCCTGCCGCGGCTGGTCTTCGCGCACCTCGCGCGCGTCCAGGCCCCAATCATCGCGGCGGGGGTAGCGCCGATCAGCTTCCCGTGCCCGGTAGCGTTCCTCGGCCCTGGTCCATCGGTCGGTCATGCATCGTCTCCGACCCTCGCCGTATCTGCTGCGTCCTTCAACACCGAACTCCGCTCGTCCAACCATCCTTGCAGAATCGACACGGCTGCCGCCTGGTCGATCATCTGCCGCTGGCCACGTGCGCGAACTCCACTGTCGCGCAGCGCACGTGCAGCAGATACCGTAGTCAAACGTTCGTCGGAAAGGCGTATCGGAATCGGGTCGATCACCCGGCGCAACTGCTTGGCAAACTTGCGCGCGATGGCGGCCGCTGTGCCGTTTTCGCCGCGCAGGGTACGTGGCAGGCCGATGATAACCTCGACCGCTTCGTATTCCCGCACAATGTCGGCAATTCTTGCGATGTCGGCGGGTGGACCCCCCGCGCGCCCACCGGACTTGGCGCGCGCGACAGTCTCGACGGGGGTCGCGAGAATGCCGTCGGGGTCGCTCGAAGCGACCCCGATGCGCACGCTACCGACGTCGATGGCGATCCGGCGGCCCCGACCAGGGTCGGTGGCCGGGTCCGGACGATCGGCGGATTCCTCGCTGGACGAACCAGGGGTGGTCATCAGCCGGCGAGTTCAGCCACCCGGGCGCGGACCGCGGTCAAACCGGTCGGGATGCCCGACGGATCCGAGCCCGCGCCCTGCGCCATCTCCGGCTTGCCGCCACCACGCCCGGCGATACTCGGTCCGAAGGCCGCGACCAGATCGCCGGACTTGAAGCCGAGATCCTGGGCCGCCTTGTTCACGGTCACCACGAACGGCGCCTTGCCCTCGACATTGCCGAGCAGCACGACGACAGCGGCCTCGCTACCGAGACGGCCACGGATATCGGTGGCCAGAGTCCGCAGGTCGCCTGCCGACACGCCCTCGGGGGCCGCAGCGGCCACCAGACGCACCGCACCGACCCGCTCGGCCTGCTCGGCGAACGTGCCCGCCGAGGACAGCACCGCGGCGATCTTGGTGCGCTCTAGTTCCTTCTCGGCCACCTTGAGCCGCTCCACGAGCTGCTCCACCCGACCGGGCACCTCGTCCGACGGCACCTTCAGCGAGGACGCGACACCGGCCAGCAGCGCACGCTCCTTGGCCAGGTACTTGTAGGAGTCGAGGCCGACGAAGGCCTCGACGCGACGCACACCGGAACCGATCGAGGCCTCACCCAGCAGGGTGATCGGGCCGATCTGCGAGGAGTGCTCCACGTGGGTGCCGCCGCACAGTTCCATCGAGAACGGTCCGCCGATCTCCACGACGCGCACCTCGTCGCCGTAGTTCTCGCCGAACAGCGCCATCGCGCCCATTTCCTTGGCCTTGGGCAGATCGGTGACGAAGGTGTTCACCGGGAAGTCCGCGCCGACGGCGTCATTGGAGACGGCCTCGATATCGGCCTTCTGCTGCTCCGACAGCGCGCCCTGCCAGTTGAAGTCGAACCGCAGGTAGCCGGGCTTGTTCAGCGAACCCGCCTGCACGGCGTTGGGGCCCAAGATCTGCCGGAGCGCGGCGTGCACCATGTGCGTGCCGGAGTGTCCCTGGGTGGCGCCGCGACGCCACGCCGGATCCGCTTGCGCGAGAACGACATCGCCCTCGGTGATCTGACCCGACTCGACGGTGGCCTTGTGCACCCAGACCTTCTTGGCGATCTTCTGCACGTCGTTGACCTGCAGTTTCAGGCCCGAGGCGGTGATGGTGCCACGGTCGGCGATCTGACCGCCGGACTCGGCGTACATCGGGCTTCGATCGAGGATGACCTCGATGTTCTGGCCTGCCGTCGCCACCGGGACCCGCACGCCGTCGACGATCAGGGCCAGCACGCTCGCCTCGGAGGTCAGCTCGTCGAAACCGGTGAACTCGGTGGCACCGCGGTCGACCAGTTCCTTGTAGACGGTGAGGTCGGCGTGGGCGTGCTTGCGGGCCTGGGCGTCGTCCTTGGCGCGCTTGCGCTGCTCGGCCATGAGCGAGCGGAAACCGTCCTCGTCGACGGAAAGGCCTGCCTCGGCGGCCATTTCGAGGGTGAGGTCGATCGGGAAGCCGTAGGTGTCGTGCAGGGCGAACGCGTCGGAACCGGTGATCTGCTTGCCGCCCTTGGACTTCACCGCGGTGGCGGCGTTGTCGAACAGGGTCTCGCCGGTGTTGAGCGTCTTGAGGAACGCCATCTCCTCGCCGACCGACACCGTCTCGATGCGCGAGAAATCGGTGCCCAGTTCGGGGTAGGACGGCGACATCAGTTCGGTGACGACCTTGATCAGCTCGGCCATCACCGGCTTCTCGGCGCCGAGCAGCCGTGCCGAACGCACGATGCGGCGCAGCAGGCGGCGCAGCACGTAACCGCGGCCGTCGTTGCCGGGGTTCACGCCGTCGGCGATGAGCATCGCGGCGGTGCGGGCGTGGTCGGCGATGACGCGGAAGCGCACGTCGTCGGTGTGATCGACGCCGTAGGAGCGGCCGGTGAGTTCCTCGGCCTTGTCGATGATCGGGCGCATCAGGTCGGTCTCGTAGACGTTGTCCACGCCCTGGAGCAGGAACGCGACACGCTCGACACCCATGCCGGTGTCGATGTTCTGCTTGGGCAGCGGGCCCAGGATCTCGAAGTTGTCCTTGGAGATGCCCGCGCCACGCTCGTTCTGCATGAACACGAGATTCCAGATCTCGATGTAGCGGTCCTCGTCGGCCTCGGGGCCGCCCTCGACGCCGTATTCGGGGCCGCGGTCGTAATAGATCTCCGAACACGGGCCACACGGACCCGGGATGCCCATCGACCAGTAGTTGTCGGCCATGCCGCGGCGCTGGATGCGGTCGGCGGGCACGCCCATCTCGAGCCACATCCGCTCGGCCTCGTCGTCATCGAGGTAGACGGTGACCCACAGGCGCTCGGGATCGAAGCCGTAGCCGCCGTCTTCGACACTGTCGGTGAGCAACGTCCAGGCCAGGGTGATGGCCTCGCGCTTGAAGTAGTCGCCGAAGCTGAAATTGCCCGCCATCTGGAAGAACGTGTTGTGGCGAGTGGTGATGCCGACGTTCTCGATGTCGAGGGTGCGCACGCACTTCTGCACGCTGGTCGCGGTAGCCCACGGCGGGGTCTGCTGACCCAGGAAATACGGAACGAACTGGACCATGCCCGCATTGACGAACAACAGGTTGGGGTCGGCCAGGATCAGCGAAGCACTTCCGACCTCGGTGTGTCCGGCACGGACGAAATGGTCCAGGAACCGTCGTCGAATCTCGTGGGTCTGCACAAATACCCAGCCTACCGGGCCGGTGCACCAAGTTTTTCATCGACCGGGGTGGTTCGCGCCACGCCCCTGACCGGCTACTTTCCGCGGATGATGCGGCGCAGCTTCTCCAGGCGCGGGGCGATCGTGCGTTCGTTGCCGTGATCGGTGGGCAGGTAGTAGTCGGTGCCGACCAATTCGTCGGGCGGATATTGCTGGGTCACGACGCCCTCGCGGTACTTGTGCGGGAACTTGTAGCCCTGGGCATTGCCGAGCAGGGCGGCGCCCGCGTAGTGGCCGTCGCGCAGGTAAGGCGGAACCGCACCGGCCTTGCCGCGGGAGACATCGGCCATGGCCGTGCCGATGGCGGTGGTCACCGCGCCGGATTTGGGGGCGGTGGCGAGGTGGATGGTGGCCTGCGCCAAGGCGAGCTTGCATTCCGGTAGGCCGACCTGTTGAACGACCTGCGCGGCGGCGGTGGCGGTCTGCAGCGCCATCGGGTCGGCCATCCCGATGTCCTCACTGGCGTGGATCATCAGGCGGCGCGCGATGAAGCGGGGATCTTCGCCCGCGGCGAGCATGCGCGCCAGGTAGTGCACGGCCGCGTCGACATCGGAGCCGCGAATGGACTTGATGAAGGCACTGATCACGTCGTAGTGCTGGTCGCCCGCACGGTCGTAGCGGACGGCAGCCTTGTCGACGGTCGCCTCGACCGTTTCCAGTTCGACGGCGCCGTCGGTCGCGGACTCGGCCGAGGCCTCCAAGGCGGTGAGCGCGCGACGAGCGTCGCCATCGGCGATCCGGACGATGTGTTCGATCGCCTCGTCGCTGACGGTGCAGGCCTCGGCCAACCCGCGCGGGTCGCTGATCGCGCGGGCGAGGACGGCGCGGATGTCGTCGGGGGTGAGCGGTTGCAGTTGCAGGACGAGCGAGCGCGACAGCAGCGGGGAGACGACGGAGAACGAGGGGTTCTCGGTGGTCGCGCCGACCAGCAGCACAACCCGGTTCTCGACGGCGGCCAGCAGCGCGTCCTGCTGGGTCTTGGAGAATCGGTGGATCTCGTCGATGAACAGCACGGTCTGCTCGCCCGCGGTGAGTCGGCGCCGGGCGAGGTCGATGACCGCCCGCACCTCCTTGACTCCGGCCGACAGCGCCGACAGCGCTTCGAACCGCCGGCCGGTGGCCTGCGAGAGCAGCGAGGCCAGCGTGGTCTTTCCGGTACCGGGCGGGCCGTAGAGCAGCACCGATGCCGCGCCCGAGCCTTCGACGAGCCGGCGCAGCGGCGAGCCGGGGCCGAGCAGATGCGCCTGACCGATCACCTCGTCCAAGTTCGCGGGACGCATGCGCACGGCGAGCGGCGCGCCCGAGTCGCGACGGAACACCGCATCGGCGCCGGGTTCGGCGGACGCGTGTTCGCCGGGCACGTCGAAAAGGCTGTCGCTCACGTTGTGCAGGGTACCGAGGCGCTCGGACATGTTCTGCGAAGCGCACGAACCGCCCTCGCCCCTGCTCCTGATTTCGACCAGAACCTGCCGCGAAAATGGACAGTTGACCAACATTTCTCGCGAGGACTTGCGCGGGAGCGATTCGTGGACTGTGATCGCTGATCGTGGTCGAAAACAACAGCGCCGTAGCCTCCCAGCCGGTCGGGTTCGCCCGCCGCACCCTGTTCGCCGGTTCCACGGCGGTTGCGGCGGTCGCGGTGCTGGGCACCGCCGCACCCGCCCATGCCGCGGGCGCGGTCTTCCGGCACGGTGTGGCGTCCGGTGATCCGCTGCCCGGCGCGGTCATCTTGTGGACCAGGGTCACCGTCGCCGAGGACGCCACCCCCGGTTCGGGCATCGGCGACGCGACGGCGGTGCGCTGGGAAATCGCCACCGACGCCGGTTTCGGCGCGCTCGCCGCGTCCGGCACCGTCACGACCTCGGCCGATACCGACCACACCGTCAAGGTCGACGTGACCGGCCTCACCCCCGGTCAGGATTACTTCTACCGCTTCACCACGCGCGGCGAGACCTCCCCGGTCGGCCGTACCAGGACCGCGCCCGCACCGGACAGCGAGGTCGACCGCCTGCGGCTGGGCCTGGTCTCCTGCGCCAACTGGGAAGCGGGCTGGTTCGGCGCCTACCGGCACCTGGCCGCGCGCACCGATCTCGACGCGATCGTGCACCTCGGCGACTACATCTACGAGTACGCCCGCGGGAAGTACACCGGCCGCAACGGCGCGGTCCGCGGACACGACCCGGTGAACGAGATCCTCACCCTCACCGACTACCGCACCCGCCACGGCCAGTACAAGACCGATCCCGACCTGATGGCCCTGCACGCCGCGGTGCCGTTCATCTGCACCTGGGACGACCACGAATCGGCCGACAACTCCTGGCGCGAGGGCGCGGAGAACCACGACCCGGCCACCGAAGGTCCATGGGTCGACCGCAAGGCCGCCTCTGCCCGCGCCTACCTGGAGTGGATGCCGGTGCGCGCGACCCGTGCCGACGGTCAGGTGCAGATCTACCGCCGCTTGCGTTTCGGCACGCTCGCGGAACTGTCGATGCTGGATCTGCGCAGCTACCGCGACGAGGAGGCCGGGCCGGGCGCCGGCTGGCGCCACGCCGACGACCCGTCCCGCACGATCACCGGCCGCGCTCAGATGGATTGGCTCACCGCCGGACTCACCTCCTCCCCCACCCGCTGGAAGCTGATCGGCAACTCGGTGATGGTCGCGCCGCTGGTGTTCCCGCCGTTGGACGCGGCAACGACCCAGGCGATCACCGAGGCGCTCGGTATCCCGCAGGGCGGCATCACCGTCAACGGTGACCAGTGGGACGGCTACACCGCCGACCGCGACACCCTGTTCCGGACGATCACCGACAACGAGGTGAGCGACGTCGTGTTCCTCACCGGCGACATCCACACATCCTGGGCCGCGGACCTGCCGTTGAACGCCGCGAACTACCCGGGCGGGCCGACGGTCGGCGCGGAGTTCGTCATCCCGTCGGTCACCTCCGCCAGCGTCGGCGACCTGCTGAGGGTGCCCGCCCGCACCGCGTCGGTACCGGCGGAGGAGGCCATCAAGGCAGCCAACCACCACCTGCGCTACACCGAGCTCGACTCACACGGTTTCGGCGTGCTGGAGGTAACCGAGTCCCAGACACAGATGGACTGGTTCTACGTCGCCGACGTCACCGATCCCGCCACCGGCGTGCGGCACGGCGCGTCGTTCGCCGTCGCGGCGGGCGGACGGGTCGAACCGCGGCCGGCTCCGGTGCTCTGACCGGGGTTCGCCGCGGCGCCGCGGAAATCGGCGCAGAATTCTTCGGACAGGGTTGTCGATCGCGCCCGCGGTCGCTCGTCGGGTGAGTACGGCCACCCGACGAGCGGGCAGCCCCACACCCGAAGGAGCACCGTCATGAGTCAGTACCTGGTCCTGATCTACGGCGACGAATCCACCTACGCCGCGTACTCCCCCGCCGAGTTCGATGACATGCTCGCCGCACATCGTGCCTTCCAGCAGATCGCCGGTGACGCCAACCTCGGCGGGCAAGCGTTGCAGCCCACCGCGACCGCCACCACGATCCGCCACGATGCGGGCGGCGAGGTCGTCATCACCGACGGGCCGTTCGCCGAGGCGAAGGAAGCGCTCGGCGGCTACTACCTGCTCGAGGCGCCGGACCTGGACGCCGCGATCGCGATCGCCGCGCAGGTGCCTGCCCCCACCGGTGGCGTCGAAGTGCGCCCGATCCAGGTCTACCCGCAGTCGTGACCACGGCGGCGGCCGCGGCCGTCGAGCAGGCGCACCGTCGTGAATGGGCTTTCGTGCTCGCCGCGACGGTGCGGCTGGTCCGCGACTTCGACCTCGCCGAGGAATGCGTGCAGGACGCCTACGCGACGGCGCTGACCGCTTGGGCCAGCGACGGTGTCCCGGCCAAACCCGGCGCCTGGCTGACGACGGTCGCGCGGCGCCGCGGCCTCGACCTGCTGCGCCGCGAGGGCACCTTCCGTCGTGCGCTGCCCCGGCTCGTCGTCGACGAACCGGTCGCCGACCCCGCCGACCTGGCGCTGGCCGACCTGGCCGACCCGGCGATCCCCGACGACCGGCTGCGGCTGATCAGCACCTGCTGCCACCCCGCGCTCGCACCGCAGGCGCAGGTAGCGCTGACACTGCGGCTGGTCTGCGGTGTCACCACCGCCGAGGTGGCTCGCGCCTTCCTGGTGAGCGAGGCGACCATGGCCGCGCGCATCACCCGCGCCAAGAAGAAGATCGCGGTAGCGGCCATCCCGTATCGGGTGCCCTCGGTACGGGAGCCGCCGCAACGGCTCGATTCCATCTGCGCGGTGATCCACCTGCTGTTCACCACCGGCCACACCGCGCCCGTCGGCGATGTGCTGGTTCGGGCGGATCTCGTCGACCGGTCGCTGCAGCTGGCCAGGATGATGCACGCGCTCGTCCCCGACGACCCATCGGTGACCGGGCTGCTGGCGCTGATCCTGCTCACCGACGCCCGCCGAGCAGCGCGCGTCGACGACGAGGGCAATCTGTGCACGCTCGAACACCAGGACCGCGACCGCTGGGACAGCGCCGCCATCATCGAGGGCATCGCGCTGGTGAAACACGCTCTGCCACATACCGACCGGTACACCTTGCAGGCCGCGATCGCCGCGGTCCACGACGAGGCGCCCACCTGGGCCGACACCGACTGGCGGGAGATCATCGGCCTCTACCGGCTGTTGCTGCGCGATTCGCCGTCGCCGGTCGCCGGGCTCAATCACGCCATCGCGGTCGGCCTCGCCGGTGATCCGGCACAGGCGCTGGCGCTGCTCGATCCGCTCGGCGCGGAACCGGCGCTGGCGGCCTACGGCTATCTCGACGCCGCCCGCGCCGCCTTCCTCACCGATCTCGGACGCACCGACGAAGCGATCGCCGCCTACGAGTCGGCGCTACTGCTCACCGACAACGCGGTCGAACGTGCCCATCTGCGAGGCAAACTCGCCGCGCTGACCCGCTGATCACCTGGCGCACTCCGTGATCGGGATCAGGCGCCTTCGGCCGCCAGCTCCCGCTTCCATTCGCGGAAGCCCTCCTCGGTGCGGCCGCGCCGCCAGTAGCCCGAGATCGAGAGCCATTTCGGCGCGACGCCGCGTTCCTTGCGCAGGTACGGGCGCAGCTGACGCATCACGGACTCGGCCTCGCCGTGTACGAACGCTTGGACCTGTCCCGGCAGCCACTCGGCCGCACGCACCGCGGCCACCAGTGGCGAGTGCGCCCCGGCGAGTTCGTCGGTGATCCGGTCCGAGGACACACCGCGATGCACCCAGTGCAGGCGCAGGTCGGCAGGCGAGACGAGGGAGATCTCGTCCTCGGTGCCGCCCACCTCGACGAACACGAGGGCGGGCGCACCGGTCGGCAACGCTTCGAGCGCGGCCGCGATCGCGGGCAACGCCGATTCGTCCCCGGCGAGCAGGTACCACTCGGCCGCCGGATCGGGGGCGAACGCACCGCCGGGTCCGTTCAGCCAGAACCGCTCGCCCGGCTCCACCGAGCGCGCCCATGGACCTGCCACGCCCTCGTCACCGTGCACCACGAAGTCGATGCTGATCTCGCGCCGCTCGGCATCGAAGGACCGCACAGTGTAGGTGCGCAGCACGGGCTGGCTCTCCGGGCCGAGCGTCGCCCGCACCGTGTCGAGATCGAACGGCTCGGGGTATTCGACGCCGGGCACCGGGAAGACCAACTTCACGTAGGCGTCGGTGAACGCGTTCGGTGTGAATCCGTCCGAGACGGTGCCGATCACCCGCACCAGGTGCGGGGTCAACCACTGCTTACGGACGACTGTGACGGTGACAGGTATCGGCACGGCTGCTCCCAACTCCTCAGATCCTTGCCGACGGTACCCGCGTCGCGCCGGGAAGTGGGGAGCCCGCTCGCGCCGCTACTCCGACCAGCGCTCTTCGAGCATCGCCGAGACCTGTTCGGCGAAGTCGCCGACCGCGTCGTCACCGGTCATCCTGGCGTCCTCGGCCAGCGCAGACCAACGGTTGATCAGCGCTTCCGAGCGCGGCACCGACAGCCCGTGCTCGCGGGCGGTGGCGATGCGAGCGTGGTCGGCGGGCAGGAACCAGTAGGTGGACAGCCAGACCCAGATCAACCGGGCTTCGAGGATCCGTTCGGCCAGGACGGTGTCGTCGGCCAGCGACGGCCAGACGCCGACCACGGCCGAGCGCCAGGCCTCGACCATTTCCTTGGCACGGCTGCGCGAGAGTTCGAAATCGCACAGGCAGCCCGGGAACGAGACCAGCGCATAGGCGATGTCGAGGGTGGCGTCGCGGAAACCGCCCCACTCGTAGTCGAGGAACCGCGCGCCTTCCTCGTTCATGATCACGTTGTCGGGGCACAGGTCCGACGGGCTGAACGCGCGATAGCGGCCACCGGTGAACAGGCGGTTGCCGTGCACGATGCGCTCGGCGATCTCGCCCGGCACCTCGATGCCGAACTCGGCCTCGAGCAGACCGGGGACCTCGGCGATGGCTGCCTGGGCCTGCTGGGCGATCCCGTCGACGCGGTGCACCGAGTCGACCCGCCGCATCAGGGCGACGAAATCGGGTTCGCGACCGACCGTCGCTGCGTGCATCCGGCCCAGCGCCTGCGCGAACGCCATCAGCGAGTTCCGGGTACCGGGCTCCACGCGTGCCTGCAGCACCGAGGTGAGCAGCGCGTTGTCGCCGAGATCGGACAACACAAGGAGCCGGTCCGGGACGCTGTGCGCGATCAGGAAGGCACCGGGTCGCTGCTCGCGGCTCAGCGCGGTGGTGAACTGGTAGGACACCGCCTCGCGTAGGAAGGCGGCGTCGATGCTGGCGACGCCGGGCGCCAAACCACCGGTGCGGCGGTCAGGACTGGAACCGCGCACCTGCTTCACGATCAGCGTGCGCGGCAAGGAAAATGCGTTTTCCGCAACACGCACGCGTAGGACTGTCGTCCTACCACTGCCGCTGAGCTCGATCGGATCACTCAGCTTTACCGGAGCACCCATTCGCTTTGTGAGCAACTGTTGTGCTGCGGACACGACGTCGGCGGCGCGTTCGGCCAATAGTGCGGTCATCGCCTCTCAAGCTACTCGTACCCGGTCACTTCTAGCGAGCGGTTGGACAACCTTTCCGCGTCGTTCGGCGTGTTGGCGCCGAGGTTGCGCGTATGTGCCTGTTCGCTTGACACATCAGTCGGTCTTCGGGTTTTCTCATCGTGAACTGCTGTGCGCCACACCGCAAACCGGTTGAGTCGAAAGGTCTATCACAGTGACCGACACTCCGTACGCCGCATCGAGCGATTCACCGGGCGGGTCGCCTGTTCCTGGCGGTGGCGGACAGTTCGCCCGGCCCGCGGGCAGACATGAGGGAACCGGGCAACCACCGGCTCCCGGTTCGGGTCCGAGCAGGCACGGAATGGCCGGTGGCGCAGGCTATCCGCAATTCGAAGGCCCCGGCGCCGCCCAGTACGGGCAGGAGCCGGTCGAGCCGCCGCCGCCGATTGCCGGCCAGGGCGGGCACACACCGCAGTACGGGCCCGCGGGCACGGGTCCCGGTTACGCGGTCCCCCAGGCTAAACCGGAGAATCCGGCATACGCTGCCGCCCCCGCGTCCGGCGTGTCGCAGGGTGGTGGTGGGCAGACGCCCGGTTACTACCATTCGGGAGCACAGGCCCTCGATATCGGCCGTTCGCTGAGCTACGGCTGGGAGCGATTCCGGGCCAATCCGGGTCCGTGGCTCGGCGTCACAGCGGTCGGGGTTCTGATCTATCTCGGCTTCGTCGCCGTCGTCCAGATCGTCCAACCGACATCACCGTTCAGCGTCCTGTTCCTGTTCTTGCTGGTGATCGTCGCGCTGTGGCTGCTGCAGGCGGCGATGGTGCGCGGCGCGCTCTACGAAACCGACGGGTACCCACCTGCTTTCGGGTCGTTCTTCCGGTTCGTCAACGCGGGCAATGTCCTGCTGACCTCGCTGCTGGCGTTCACCATCACCCTGCTGCTGTCGTCGCTGTGCCTGGCGCCGGGGGTGATCGCCGGGTTCCTGTGCATGTTCTCGCTGCACTTCGTGATCGATCAGGACTACGGCCCGGTGGAAGCGATCAAGGCGAGCGCGCAGCTGGTGCTGGCGAATCTGTGGGCGTCGCTGCTGCTGGCGCTGACCGTCATGCTGGTCACCGTCGTCGGCGCGGCACTGTGCGGGCTCGGCCTGTTCGTCGCGGGGCCGGTGTGCGTGATCGCGGTGACCTATTCCTACCGGATGCTGACGGCGGGGCCGGTGGCCCGCGTCTGAGGTCAGCGTTCCAGGGCGCTCCGCATGCCGATGGCCCGCTTGAACCGGCCGATCGGACCCCTCTCGTCGCCCGCCTTCGGCCGCAGCTCGAGCACCAGCACCCCGGCGATCACGATGCCGACCAGGTTCACCGCCAGCTGGCCCGCCGACTCGAACGCCCGGTGCCACTGTCCGACCGTGGCCGCCACCACCGCGTACCCGGCGGCGGGCACGGTCGTCACCGAGATGAAGACCCCGATCAGGGCCGCCGACTTCGCGGTGACCAGCGACAACATGCCCGCCGCACCGGCGAGCAAGGCCACGACCAGGGAGAACGGACCGACCTCGTAGATGAAGTCGACGCTGTGCGCGTCGACCACACCCGCAGTGGTGATCCAGCCGAGCTTCTCCCACACGATCGTCGCGCCGAGCGTGACCACCATCGCGATCGGGAACGCCACCGCCAATGCGATCACCGAGCGCCGCGCCAACCGCCAATTGCGCCGCACCAGCGCCACCGAGAGCGCTGCCAGGGGACCGAACTCCGGGCCGACCACCATCGCGCCGACGATGGTGACCGGCGAGTTGGTCGCCACACCGATCGCGGCGAGCAGGCAGGCGATGGTCAGGAACGCGACGAAGGTGGCGTTGAGCGAGGATTCCTCGTGGGTTTCCTTGAGCAGTTGCTCCCAGATCACCGCGTCGCTCGGATCACCGGGCGCCGCCCGGACGGCGCGGTCGGCGGCATCGGAGAGAACCGCGGTGACCGGGCCGAGGGTGATCCCGCCGTGCTCGACGATGCCGAGCGACTTCACGTCGGCGAGCACCGTGTTGCCCGCCTCCCGAGCCACATCGGCTTGGACGAGATCGCCCACGGGGTCGAGCGCGACACCGCGCGCCACCGTCAGGTGGGTGACGCCGGCGTCGGCTTCGAGGATCCGCACCAGCTCGTCGGTCTGCTCGGGCGGGCTGATCACGCGAAGATGTAGCACCGGTGTCCTCCTGATCGGTATCGCCGGTGGCGATACGGGAACTGACCAGAAGGTACCGGGCTACCCTCGATGACCGCTATTTCTCGGCCGGAACAACTTTCGGCGCGGCGGTGGCGTCGCCGCCCTTGGCCTTGACCTCGGGCTTGGCGTCGATGCCGGCTTCCTTGCGCTGCTGCGCGGTGATCTGCGCGGGCGCGTCGGTGAGCGGGTCGACACCGCCACCGGTCTTCGGGAACGCGATCACCTCGCGGATCGAGTCCTCGCCGGCCAGCAGCGCGGTGATGCGGTCCCAGCCGAAGGCGATGCCGCCGTGCGGCGGGGCGCCGTAGGCGAACGCGTCGAGCAGGAAGCCGAACTTGTCCTGGGCTTCGGCGTGGTCGATGCCCATCACCGCGAACACCCGTTCCTGCACATCGCGACGGTGGATACGGATGGAACCGCCACCGATCTCGTTGCCGTTGCAGACGATGTCGTAGGCGTAGGCCAGCGCGGAACCGGGGTCGGTGTCGAAGGTGTCCAGCGACTCCGGCTTGGGCGAGGTGAACGCGTGGTGCACCGCGGTCCAGGCCGAGTAGCCGAGGGCGACGTCACCGCTGGCGGTCGCCTCGGCGGTCGGCTCGAACATCGGGGCGTCGACGATCCAGACGAAGGCCCAGGCGTTCGGGTCGATGAGGTCGCACTTGCGGGCGATCTCGCCGCGCGCGGCACCCAGCAGGGCACGCTGCGCTTTGGTGGGGCCGGCCGCGAAGAACACGCAGTCACCCGGCACCGCGCCGACATGCTTGGCCAGGCCTTCGCGCTCGGCGTCGGACAGGTTCTTGGCAACCGGGCCACCGAGGGTGCCGTCTTCGTTGATCAGGATGTACGCAAGGCCCTTGGCGCCACGCTGCTTCGCCCAGTCCTGCCACGCGTCGAGCTGGCGCCGAGGCTGGCTCGCGCCACCCGGCATCACGACCGCGCCCACGTACTCCGCCTGGAACACCCGGAACGGGGTGTCCTTGAAGTACTCGGCGCATTCGGTGATCTCGATCCCGAAACGCAGGTCGGGCTTGTCGGAGCCGTAGCGCCGCATCGCCTCCGCGTACGTCATGTGCGGGATCGGGGTGACGATGTCGTGGCCGACCAGCTTCCACAGCGAGGTCAGGATGTCCTCGGCCAGCAGGATCACATCGTCCTGGCGCACGAAGCTCATCTCGATGTCGAGCTGAGTGAACTCCGGCTGACGGTCGGCGCGGAAGTCCTCGTCGCGGTAACAGCGCGCGATCTGGTAGTAGCGCTCGATGCCGCCGACCATGAGCAGCTGCTTGAACAGCTGCGGGCTCTGCGGCAGCGCGTAGAAGCTGCCCGGCTGCAGGCGCGCGGGAACCAGGAAGTCGCGAGCACCTTCGGGGGTGGAGCGGGTGAGCGTGGGGGTCTCGACCTCGACGAAGTCGTGGCCTGCCAGCACATTGCGGGCGGCGGCGTTGACCTTGGACCGCAGCCGGATGGCGTGGCCGGGGCCTTCGCGGCGCAGGTCGAGGTAGCGATACTTGAGGCGGGCCTCGTCGCCGGGGGTCTCGTCGAGCTGGAACGGCAGCGGCGCGCTCTCGTTGAGCACGAGCAGTTCCTTGGCGTCGACCTCGATCTGCCCGGTCGGCAGCTCCGGGTTCTCGTTGCCGTCGGGACGCAGTTCCACCACACCGGTGACCTGCACACAGAATTCCGCGCGCAGCTTGTGGGCCTGTTCGGCCGCCTCGCCCTCGCGGAAAACCACCTGCGAGACGCCGGAAGCGTCGCGCAGATCGATGAAGGTCACACCACCGTGGTCACGACGCCTCGCCACCCAGCCGGTGAGGGTGACGGTCTGACCGGCGTGCTCGCTTCGCAGCGAACCAGCCAAGTGGGTGCGCAGCACGGTATTCCTTTCGACAGACTTTCGCGGACTCGTCGCACCGGCGCGGATGTCCGGGTGCACTGCCATCGTAGTGAGACACGGTGCCCGAGTGAAAACCGATATCTACCCCACCGTGTCAAGCTTGTGACACCTGTTCGCCGTCGCTGGTCCCGCCGACGGTGAATCATGCTGTGAGGCAGCCCGACATCCGAGCGAAGGCGAGTACCGCGATGACCTTCAACGAAGGTATGCAGATCGACCCCGGCCGGGCTTCCTCGGGTGGCGGACCCGGCACGGGCGGCAAACTCGCCCTCGGCGGCGGCGCGGGCGGCCTGATCCTGTTGGTGATCACCTTGCTCATGGGTGGCGATCCGGGGTCGGTGCTCGGCAACTTCACCGGCGCGCAGGGCGAGCAGGCGCAGCCGGGGACCGCGGGCACGCCGACCCACTGCAAGACCGGCGCCGACGCGAACAAGTACGTCGACTGCCGGGTGGTGGCCACCGCGCAGAGCCTGGACGCGGTGTGGTCGGTGCAGCTGCCCGAACAGACCGGCAAGCGATACGTGCAGCCCGAACTGGTGCTGTTCACCGGTGCCGTGAGCACCGCGTGCGGTAATGCCACCAGTGATGTCGGCCCGTTCTACTGCCCCGCCGACCAGACCGCCTACTTCGACACCGCCTTCTTCCAGGAACTGACCGACCGCTTCGGCGCGAGTGCGGGACCGCTGGCGCAGGAGTACGTGGTCGCGCACGAGGTCGGCCACCACATCCAGAACCAGCTCGGCGATATCGGTAAGGCCCAGCGCGATCCGCAGGGCGCGACCTCCGGCGCGGTGCGCACCGAACTGCAGGCCGACTGCTACGCGGGCATCTGGGCCAACTTCGCCGACAAGCAGCCCTCACCGGGCGGCGGGCAGCCCTTCCTGAAGCCGCTGTCCGACAAGGACATTCGCGACGCGCTCTCGGCCGCCAATGCCGTCGGCGACGACCGCATCCAGCGCTCGGCGGGGCGCGGCGTCAATCCCGAGTCGTGGACTCACGGGTCCTCGGAACAGCGGCAGAAATGGTTCCTCGTCGGCTACCGGACCGGGTCGGTGCAGTCGTGCGACACCTATTCCGCGCGTGACCTCGACAACCCGCCCGGGCTACGCTGACCCCCGAACGCGATACCCACGCACTGTCTTTCGATCGAGGGGAACCCATGCGCCCGACCCTGACCGGACTGCTCGTCTGCGCTCTCGCCCTGCCCGGCGCGGGCGCACTCGCCCATGCCGATCCGGCGCCACTACCGCTGGTGAGCCTGACCACGATCCCCGACGGCTGGTCACAGCGCACCGACCTGCGCCCGGTCTTGCAGGTCTTTCCCGACGGCGAAGCCGTGCACATGCCCGATGCGGTGGTCAAGGACCGCAAACCCGAGACCGCGCCCAAGAAGGTGACCGGAACGGTTGCCGCCGACGTGATCTCGGCCGCGCGCGAGGAGATCAACGCACTGAAGGACACCGATTTCGGGATCCCGGCAGGCGATAACCGGGGTACCCAGATCATCGACCTGATGCCCGAGGATCCGGCCGACGAGATCCACCTGGTCATCTACTCCCCCGAGGCGGCCGACGGCCTCAACCCGGAGCAGAAGGCCGCCCGTAAGCGCTTCACCGACCTCTACAAGAAGCTGGTCGACGCCTTCAAGAGCTGATCGTTCGACGCCGAACCGAAAGGGCCTCGCCGGTTCGTACCGGCGAGGCCCTTTCCGGTCAGAACCGGTCGGCGGTCGCGTCCTCGTCGCGTTCGTCCTCGTGGACGGCGCCGATGACATCGGGCGTGGATTCGCCCAGCGGGCCGGTGAGATCGTCGTTGCCGGTGCGGCTCTGGTAGGGCTGCACGGTACGACCGTGTTCTTCCTCGTTGTTGCCACGGCCCGCGCCCGCTCCCGCGCCGCCGCCCATCATGCCGGAGGTACCGCCGGTGCTCGCGGCCGTGGTGGTACCCGAGCCCATCAGACCGGTGGTCATCGCACGGCCCGATGCGGGAACCCCCGCACCGGGTACGGCCGCCGTGGTCTTCGGCGTGCCCGTGCTCGGTGTGCCGCCGGTACTGCCACCCGCGCCACCGCGCGCGGTGCCGAGCGCGCCGAGCGAAGCGCCCGACCCGCCGCCACTGCCACCGGAGCCACCGGTGCCGAGACTCGACGGTGTCGTCGAGCCGGGAGTGGTGGTGGTGCCCGCGGTGGTGCTCGCCGCGGTGGTGGAGGAATCGCCGCCGGTGAGGGCTTCCTCGGCCTGGGTGAGCAGCGGTTCGCCGATGTTCTCCGAGGCCGCGGCCAGGACTTCATCGGGCGAGGGCAGGCCGCTCTGGCTGGCGAGCTGCCCGACGACACCGCTGAGTTCGCCGGTGTACCCCATCAACTGCCCACGGGTGACGTTGACGACCGACACCGCTTCACCGAGATGCGTGGTGGCCAAGCCGATCAGGGTGGCCTGGGTCGGCGGCAGCATGATCGTCGGCGCGAGCGCGGTGGCCTGGGCCGCGAAGGTCGTGGCGATCGTGGTGAGCTGAGCATTACCGGTCTGGACGACGGCAGCCGCCTGCTGGGTGAGCGCGGAGATGTCGATGCCGCGCTGGCTGGTGTCCTGACCCTGGGTCTGAGCCTGCTGGCTGGCGGTGGTCGCCGCGTCGGCGGCCTCACCTTCCCACAACTGCTGGACGGTCTTCACCCCGCCTTGGGCCAGGCTCATCGCCTGTTCGATGACCGCGGAGGAGCTGCTCAGGATCGCGGTGGGGTCCAGCGAGCTGAAGACACCGGTGCCGAAGCTGCTGAGCAGGTCGAGGAACGGCTGGAACAGGGTGTCGATGCCGGGCAGCGCGGGCAGCGACAGTCCGCTCATCAGCGCGGCGACCGGATCTTCGGTCAGCGTCGTCGCGGCGGCGGACGTGCTCGCGCCGGAGGTGCTCGCGGCACCGGTGCCCGACGTGCCGGTGAGCGCGGCCTTGGCCTGGTCGTACGCCGTCAGCGCGGCAGCCGACGCAGGGGCCGCGACCTGAGCGACCGTGCCCTGCAAGCCGCTGAGCGCGGAGGAGGCATCGTCGGAGACGCCGGACAGGATGTCCTGGGGTTGGATGCCGGTGCCGAGGCCACCGAGCCCGCCGAGCCCGGCCGGCGACATGCTGCCGTTCTGGGCTTCGTCGGTGATCTTCTG
This sequence comes from Nocardia sp. NPDC058519, assembly GCF_042719755.1. Classification (NCBI taxonomy): domain Bacteria; kingdom Bacillati; phylum Actinomycetota; class Actinomycetes; order Mycobacteriales; family Nocardiaceae; genus Nocardia; species Nocardia sp. NPDC058519. The sequence goes on from NZ_JBHXNK010000002.1 coordinate 342,863, forward strand.
CGCGAGCGTGAAGACCGCTTCCTCGGTCTCGGCAGCGTCCTCGGGTACCTGCACCAGCGGCACGTCCAGGATCGCCTGCGAGTCGAGAGGTGCCGCACCCATCACCGACGCGGTCGCGGCATCGGCAGCGGCCATGGCGGCGTCGGGAGCGATGACGCCCGCGTCCGAACTCAGCGGCTTCACAGGCCGGCAGCCTGACGCGCGAGCTGGGCGGCGTTGTCGATATCGGTCGTCTCGAAGGTCACCGTCGACTTGAAGGCCGCGTCGGAGAGTGAGCTGAACTTGGCCGACAGGTCGTTGATATCCTTGGCCTGCAACGCTTGTGCGGCCGCGAACATCGCGAGGTAGTCGGCGCCGATGAGGCCGAACACCGGCGTCGCCGCCGACACGCTGGCAACCAAGTCGATATTGCCCGCCGCGGCGACCTGTCCCGCCACCCCGCCATTGGTCGCCGCGAATGCCGCGACTCCTTCGGTTTGCACCGAGAGATCGGTCATGCGAAATCCCCCCAACTCGTCGTGAAAAGTCTGCACTACAGAAGCGAGCGACGGACGCGAAACTCCCGACGCGACCACCCAACTGCGATTGGCGCCAAATATAGCCGAACTCCCCGGCAGTTTTCGAGTCGTGCCACCTTCGATCCGCGTGATCCACTATCAAAACTAGAACATGTTCTATATCCTCGGGCTCATGAAGGTCGCAGTGACCGGCGCAGCCGGCTACCTCGGTACCAACTTGATCCCTCTGCTCGTCGAGCGCGGCCACGAGGTCGTCGCGATCGACCGCGCGGCCCCGACCACCGCCGATCCGGCCGTGACCTGGGTCGACGGCGATGTGCTCGACCCGGCGTCGATGCGTGCGGCGCTGGCGGGCACCGAGGTGGTGTACCACCTCGTCGCGCTGATCACCCTCGCCGAACGCAACGATCTGGCGTGGCGGGTGAACACCGAAGGCGTGCGCGTCACCGCCGAGGCGGCGCTGGAATCGGGTGTGCGCCGGTTCGTGCACACCAGTTCCATCCACGCCTTCGATCAGTATCGCGCGGGCGGACACATCGACGAAACCTCCAGCCGCTCCGACGATCCCGGCCTGCCGGTGTACGACCGGTCGAAGTGGTCCGGCGAACTGGCCTTGCGCCCGGTGATCGAGCGCGGGCTCGACGCGGTGATCGTGAATCCGACCGGCGTCTACGGCCCGGTCGATCACCCCGAGCGACTGTCCCGGCTCAACTCCATCGCCGCCCAGGCGATGCGCGGCCAGATTCCGGTGATGATCGGCGGCGGCTTCGACCTGGTCGACGTGCGCGACGTCGCCCTGGGCCTGATCCTCGCGGGCGAGAAGGGCCGCACCGGCGAGAACTACCTGCTCGGCGGCGAGATGACCACCATGATCGACTTCTGCCGGATGGCGGCGGCGCGCACCGGCGCCAAGGGTCCACGCTTCGCCGTCCCCGCGAAGGCACTCGGCGCGCTGCTGCCGGTACTCGAGCCGATCAGCAGGCGCCTCGGCTCCGACGTCCTGTCCAAGGCCGCACTCGGCGCGCTCATCTCGGCGCCGATCGTCGATCACGGCAAGGCCGAACGCGAACTCGGCTACCGCCCGCGCCCGACCGCGGAAACCGTCGCCGATCTGGTCGACTTCCTGCGCGCTCCGCGCACCGCCTGACCCCGTGCACCCCTACGCCGCCGCTTCGCCGATGATGTTCGCCGTCGCCTGCTGCCCCGCGGCGTTGGGGTGCACCGGTGTCGCGTTGAGCTGACCCGGCACCGGCGGCTCGACCCACCGGGTCGCGAGATCACGGCAGGCGTCGTGCCCGATGCCCGGGGTGTAGATGTCGACATAGCTCGCACCGTTGGCTTCGGCCTGTCGCCGCAACGCGGCGTTGAGTTCCTGTTCGACACCCCGCGCGTAGGCGATATCGCCGGTGCTGAGCGGGATCTGGGGATAGCAGCGGCCCGATTCCGGCAGCACCGCCGGATATCCGACGACGTACACGCGCGCGTTCGGGGCGAGCGTCCCGATGCGCGCGATGGCGGCACCCATCGCGGGCTCGTTGTCCGCGATGTCGTCGCTGAACCGCGAGCCCCAGGCGTCGCGACACGGTGTGCCGACGTCGGCGGCATTACCGAGATTGAGCGCGACACATGACATGACCATCGTCTGGAACAGATTGTCGTCGTTGCCGCCGATCTGATAGGTGACGACCCGGGTCCGCGGCGACAGCGCGTCGAATTGCGGTGGCTGGTCGGGATATTGGGCGGTGGTCATGTGCACGGTGGCTGCCGAGGCACAGCTGACATCGGTGAGCTCCCACCCCGTCGCCGCGGCCAGCCGATGCGGATAGTTCGACACCGATCGGGTGCACAGGGGCGGGCTGCCCGGCACCGGGTCGAGCAGCCCCGGCGCGGCGGTATAGGAATCCCCGAGCGCGACATAGGACATCGCGGGCGCCGCCGCGGAGGCACCCGGAAACAGCAGGCCGACGACGAATTGGGCGACGACCGCGACGAGCAACGGCCTTTTCATCGAACACTTCTCACCTAGACACCATCGATCAGCGGGCCGAACGGTCCGTCATCAGCCATTTTACCCGCGCCGCGCTCGAATGTGGCCGTCCGAGACCCGCCCACTCGACGGGGGCGCCGAGTCGCGCTTGACAACATAGTCGAACACATGTTCGACTCGTTGGGTGCGGTGGCAAGCCCAGACCCTAGACGCCGATGACGGCGCGTTACCAGGCCTCACCAGGGCCGGGCTGGTCCGCACGGTCCGCACCCCCGAGTTCGACGGCATCACCTTCCACGAGGTGCGGTGCAAGAGCGCGCTGAACAAGATGCCCGAGAGCTCCGCGCTGCCCTTCCGCTGGACGATCAACCCGATGCGCGGCTGCTCACACGCCTGCCGCTACTGCTTCGCGCGTGGCAGCCACGAATATCTCGGCCTCGACGCGGGCGAGGATTTCGATTCCGAGATCGTGGTGAAAACCAATATCGCCGCGGTCCTGCGCCGCGAACTCACGCGGCGTTCCTGGCAGCGCGAGGCGGTGGCGCTGGGTACCAATACCGACCCGTATCAACGGGCCGAGGGCCGATACCGCTTGATGCCAGGCATCATCACCGCCCTCGCCGATTCGGGCACCCCTTTCTCCATCCTCACCAAGGGCCCCCTGCTGCGCCGCGATCTCCCGCTGCTCACCGAGGCGGCCCGGCGAGTCGAGGTGAGCGTGGCGGTATCGATCGCCATCCTCGATCCCGACCTGCACCACAGCCTCGAACCGGGCACGCCCGAACCCCGCGCCCGGCTCGACCTGGTCCGCGCACTGGCCGACGCCGGCTTCACCGTCCACGTCATGGCCGCGCCGATCATCCCCTGCCTCACCGACAGCCGGGCCCACCTCGAGGCTCTGTTCGCGGCGATCGCCGACGCGGGCGCGGCCAGCGCGGTGGCCTTCCCGATGCACCTGCGCGGCCCCACCCGGGACTGGTTCCTCACCTGGCTCGGCACCGAGCACCCCGCCCTCATCCGCCGCTACCGCCAGCTCTACGCCCGCGGCGGCACCGTCACTCCCCTCTACCGCGACTGGCTACGCGACCGGGTGAACCCCCTTCTCGCCCACCACGGCCTGCGCCGAACCCAAGGCCCCACAACCCCAGTCGGTCCCCCACCCACTCCGCAGGACACGCAACTCGCGCTGTTCGGCTGACCACCCGGATTCGACCACGACTGCCAGGATCAGCCGAGTGCGGCGACCTCGGAATCGGTGAGGACTACCGGCGAGACACTGTCCTTGCTACGCACCGCCCGCACCGCGCGATACAGCGGGCGTTCGTCGAGACCCGCGTCGCGTGCCTCGGCGCGCAACTGCCCCACCAGCACTTCCGAGATCGCGATGGCGGCGACGAGTTCGCTGGCGGCGAGCGCGTCGGCGAGTTTGCGCAGGCCCAGTAGATGTAGTTCGCGGCCGCTGCCCACGTCGGTGTACATCGCCAGTGGCACCAATTGGGTGTCGCCGCCCGCGGTTACTCGCAGGACGATGCGGCTGAGCCGAGCCGGGTACACCAGCAGGTGCACGCCGGTGGCGTCGGCGAGGTCGAGAGTGTGTTCGCCGAACAGGCGGTGTGCGCGGATCACGGTGCCGCTCAACCACATTCGCCGTCGCTGGAACGCGAAGACGTAGCCGATGGTCGGGACCGCGACGGCCAGCCCGATCAGAACCGCGTACGGCCAGCTCAGCCATATCGCCGACAGCAACCCCGCCCCGACACCGACGCCGAACGCGGCCAGCGCGAGCCTGCGCAACATCGGCGCGAACACCTCGGGCGCCACCAGGTCGATACCGACCGGTTCCGTCGCCGCCGACTGCCCGGACTGCCCGTCCACGATTGCCTCTCCACCCCCACCGGCCCGCCCGGCGTGAGGCGCGGTCAGATTACCGCGCCTCACCGGCCTGAGCAGCCGAGCGGATTCAGCGAGCGAGTTCCTCGCGCAGGACCGCGACGACGCCGTCGAGCGGGACGGACCGCTGCTCGCCCGTGGTCATCTCCTTGACGCCGATCGTGTTCTCGGCGAGGTCACGATCACCGAGCACGAGGGTGTATTTCGCCCCCGATCGGTCGGCGCCCTTCATCGCGCCCTTCATCCCACGTCCGCCGTAGGCCAGGTCGACGCTGATGTCGGCCGCGCGCAGCTCGCCGGCCAGCGTGACCAGCTTCGCCTTGGCGGCGTCACCGAGCGCGACGCCGTAGACCTGGCAGCGCGCCGGATCGGCCGCCGACTTGCCCTCGGCCGCGAGCGCCAGCACGGTCCGGTCGACACCGATGCCGAAACCGATGCCCGAGAGGGGCTGTCCGCCGAGTTCGGCCATCAATCCGTCGTAGCGCCCACCACCACCGATGCCCGACTGCGCGCCGAGCTGGTCGTGCACGAATTCGAACGTGGTCTTGGTGTAGTAGTCGAGGCCGCGGACCATGCGCGGGTTCACCACATACGGCACCCCGAGCGCGTCGAGGTGGGCGAGCACCTGCTCGAAGTGGGCCTTCGCCGACTCCGAGAGGTGGTCGATCATCAGCGGCGCGTTCGCGGTCAGCTCGCGGACTTCGGGACGCTTGTCGTCGAGCACGCGCAGCGGGTTGATCAGCGCGCGACGCTGGGTTTCCTCGTCGAGGGGCAGCGCGAGCAGGAACTCTTGCAGCAGTTCGCGGTACTGCGGACGGCATGTCTCGTCGCCGAGCGAGGTGATCTCGAGACGGAAGCCGTCCAGGCCCAGCGAGCGGAATCCCGCGTCGGCGATCGCGATGACCTCGGCGTCCAGCGCCGGATCGTCGATGCCGATGGCTTCGATGCCCACCTGCTGCAGCTGACGGTAGCGACCGGCCTGCGGACGCTCGTACCGGAAGAACGGACCGGCGTAGCAGAGCTTCACCGGCAGCTGACCGCTCTTGTCCAGACCGTGCTGGATCACCGCGCGCATCACGCCCGCGGTGCCTTCGGGGCGCAGGGTGAAGCTCTCACCGTTGCGGTCGGCGAAGGTCCACATCTCCTTGCTGACCACGTCGGTCGACTCGCCCACACCCCGTGCGAACAGGGCGGTCTGTTCGAATACCGGCAGCTCGACATGCCCGTACCCCGCGAGTCGGGCGGCGTGGATCAAGCCGTCGCGCACGGCGACGAACTCGGCCGAACCGGGCGGCAGGTAGTCGGGGACCCCCTTCGGGGCGGTGAAGCTGCTGGTCTTGGTCACGATGGTCCAGTTTTCCCCACGGGCGCCCCCCGCGTCCAACCGGTTACCCTCTAGACGAACCTGACGACACGGGAGGAACGCGGTAGTGCCGAGTAACGAACAGCGACGGGCGGCGGCCAAGCGCAAGCTGGAGCGCCAGCTGGCACGACGGGCCGAGCAGGAGAAGAAGCGCAAGCGCTTGACGATCGCGGGCTCGGTACTGGGTGTGATAGTCGTCGCGGCCGCCGCGACGGGCGTGTATTTCCTCACCAGGGGTGACGACAGCGAGACGGCGAACGCCGAGTCGTCCTCGGCGGTGCCGACGACCCAGTTCGTCAACACTCCGCTCGACATCCCCGGCCCGCCGCCCCCCGCGGCCAAGCCGGCGACCGTCGACTGCAGCTACCCGGTGGGCCAGGAGCCCCCCGCGAAGCCCGTCACCGCGCCCGCCACGACCTCGGTCGCCACCGACGGTCCCGCGGTCAAGGTCTCGATCGACTCCACGCAGGGCCCGATCGGATTGTCGCTCAACAGCGCGCAGGCACCGTGCACGGTCAACTCGCTGGTGAGCCTGGCCCAGCAGGGCTACTTCGACAAGACCAGCTGCCACCGCATCGTGGCCACGCCGGGCTTCGGCATCCTGCAGTGCGGTGACCCGACGGCCACCGGTAAGGGCGGACCCGGCTACAGCTTCGACAACGAGTACCCGACCGACCTGTTCGCCGCCGACGACCCGTCGCTGCAGCAGCCGGTGAACTACAAGCGCGGCCTGGTCGCCATGGCCAACGCGGGCACCTCACCGGAGGGCAAGGGCACCAACGGAAGTCAGTTCTTCCTGGTCTTCGGCGACACCCAGCTGCCGCCGAACTACACCATCTTCGGCACGATCGACGAAGCCGGACTCGCCACCCTGGACAAGGTCGCGGGCGGCGGCGTCAAGGGTGGCGCCGAAGACGGTGGGCCTGCCATCCCGATCTCGTTCAACACTGTCAAGGTGGGCTGACACCGCTTTCCGGGCGACACAACGGACCGGACACGCTCGCGTGTCCGGTCCGTTTCCGGTTTTCGGGCTCCGACGTGCGAAGAAGATCATCAGAGGCTAGGCAACCCTACGATTCATTCGGCTCGCGCCGCGCCCACCCGCATTTTCTCCGCTGCCACCGGCCCCGCCGGACATCGCACCGTGTCGTTCGCGCGGTAGGCTCAGATGTCCACTTCCACAGCAGCATCGGGGAGCAGTCATGGCGGAACTCGACGACATCGGCAGCGAAACGGCGTCCATGATGCGCACCATGCTGCAGATGGCCATCTTGGTGGCGGTCAAGTCGCGTGAACACGGCCAGAAAGACGCCGAGTCACGCGCGAAGGCGATCGAGGCCAAGATGAAGGAAGCGCGGGAGCTGCAGATCCGCGAGGCCCGCGATCTCAAGGCCAAGGATCCGCGCAATATCGAACTCGTGCAGATGATGTCGGTGGGTTCGCGCACGGTGGAATCACGCGGTGTGGAATCACGCAGTGTGGAATCGCGCGGCATCAGCCTCAACAAGGAGTCGGGTTCCCCCTTCGCGGCGAGCGCCGCCGGGCCCGCGAGCACCGCCGGACAGGCCGTGAGCTACGACTCCACCGAGCGGCGCGCGGCGATCGCGGCACATCTGCAACGGGCAGGTGTCGCCCCCGAATTGAGCCAGGTGCGCATGCTGGTCGAGATGGGCCACGGGATTTCGCCCGAGGAAGCGATCCGGCTGCGCGACGCGGGAACGCGGAACATGCCGGCGCGGGCACGTGGGCTCGAACGCGGCATCGAACGCGGGATCGAACGCGGACGCTGATCTCGGCGGCGCCAGGGTGCGGCCCCGCCGAGATCGTGGCTCAGGCGCCGGGGGCAGCGCCCTTGTCCCACAGCCCGTTATCCGGCTCGGTCCACTGAGCCATGTCCGGCTTCTCCACCGGCAACGAGGTGAGCATCTCCTTGTGCCCGTTGCGGACGCTGCAGTACTTGAACGGCCCGCGCGGGTCGAACAGCTTGATCATGTGCGGATCGGCGTGTTCGAGGAACCACACGCTGATACCGGGGCCACCTTTCATCCGGTAGTGCTCCCACGCCTGCCATAGCGCATCCAGGCGCACGGCGGCCTCGGGATGGCGCCACCACTCCGGGCACCACACCGTATCGCTGATGTCGGTGACCTGACGACGGTAGAGCTGGCTCAGGTATTCGCGGACGAACTCGCTCACCCCGGCGTAGACACGCTCCTGCCGGTCGGCATCCGAAAAATCGTTGCTCACAGCGGCTTGACCTCCTCGACTTCACCGATCTCTTCCGGCGGAATGGATTTCGCTAGCGATGGCGATCCGAACAGATCGTCCATCCGGGTCTTACGAGTCGGGTCGTTCTGTTCGATCGACTTCTTGACCGCTTCGGAGTACTCCGATTCCCACCACGGCACCGTCCGCACCAGCACGGCCGGCTGACCGGAGGTGAACACGACCGCGCGGCCGCGCGGTAGCGTCGCCAGGCCCTGCGGGGTGAAGGTCACCGAGGAGCTGAGCGAGCGCGAGTAGCTCTTGCTGTTGCCCGACTGCGACATCGACGACGAGATCGAGTCGTACTCGCCGATCGCCTCGGATCGATCGCGCAGGAAGGCCATGTCGTCGACCCCGCTGCCGAGCACCTTGATATTGGCCGCGGACCACAGCGCGCTCATTCCGGCCTCGCCCCAACAGCGCGCACCCTGCGCCCAGGACTGCAGCACGGTCATCACCACGATGCCGCGCGACCCGAAGTGGCTGTACTGCTTGGGCAGATCCTTCCAGCGCACCACGTTGGCCGCCTCGTCGAGCACCGCGAGCAGCGGGATCGGCAACCGCCCACCGGACGAACGGGAAGCCTTGCGCATGGCCACATCGATGACGGCCTCGGTGAGCGCGCTGACCAGCGGTGCCGCCGATCCGCGCCCCTCGAGCGACAGGCAGTACAGCGTGCCGTTGCGCTCGATGAACTCCAATTCGTCGAACTGAGGACGAACACCGTCGGCCGGCGTGATCCACGGATGCACATTCGACAGCTGCAAGCAGCGGATCATCTTCTTGGCGGTACCGAAAATGCCGCTCCTGGTGCGTTCGTCAGCGTTGTACTGCATGGCAAGGCCGGACGCGGTGAAGTGGTGTTCGGCGCCACGAAGGTGCTGGATCGCCTCGGTGTTCTGCGGATTCGTCACCCATTCCCATACCTGGGTGATCGGTTTGCCCGCGATCGCGGCGGCGAGGAAGAACGCGGCGAGCAGGTCCTCTGCCTCGGGATCGAAGAAGTTGTCACCGTCGTCGGCGCTGCCGCCGGTCTCGGCGTCGGCGAAGTGACCGGCCAATCGCGCCGCCCGCATTTCGCAGCCTTCGGTGCGGAAGTTGACCCAGGCCAGCGGATCCCAGAACCAGGTCGGTCGTTCACCGGCGACGCCCTGCGGGTCGAACACGAACGTGCGGCTGCCCTTGTCCTCGCGCACGTCGCGCGTCGCGTCGACGACGTCACGTTTGTTCGATGTCGCCAGCACGGGGCCGATCGCGGACAGGATCGCCGGAATCACCCGCGAGGTCGACTTGCCCTGTCGAGGCCCCCAGATATCGAGGTGGAGGTCTTCGTAGGAGCCGTAGAGCGGGGTGCCGTCGGCGACAGCGATGCCGATCGGTACCCCTGGCGCGTCGCCGGTCCCCAGCCGCACGCCGAGATCCTTCGCCTTCTCCCGGACGCCTGCCTCGGTGATCGACCCGATCGCACTGCCACTACCCATGTAGTCGGCCTTGTCGTCGATTGCCAACCGCCCCGCGACCGCCCGCTTCTTCAACCGCTTGCGGATCCCCACATACGCGATGGCCGACGCGATCACCAACAGCACGATCACCGTCGACGCGCGCGGCCAGTGCAGCTTGCCCCGCGCCAGATCGGCGACCACCGCGATCGGATTGACCGGAATGTTCTGCGGCACAACCGCCAGCGCGTTGCCCAGGTGCAGGGCGGCGGCGAGGGTGAACAGCGCCGCGAAGCCGAACACGATCATGATCAGCGTCGTGTCGGGTCCGACCGCGGCCGGATCCGTCACCTTCTTCTTCGCCACGGGTGCCTCCTTGTGTGGACGTGGTTGGTGGTCAGCGGAACGCGTCGAGGCGCCAGCCTTGCGGCGTCTGCACCACGGTCGCGATGACCGTGCTCGGCGGTAGGGCTTCGGTGCGTCCGTTCGGGTAGACGACCGTTTGTTCGATGCCGATCTTGTACTGCGCCACCGTGGGATCGGCGCTCGCGGGCGCGGGCTCCCCCGAGGCGAAGGTGAACGCCTCCACGTGCGCTTTCGCCTTCGCCCAGTCGGCCCACTGCAGCGACGGTTTCGGGGTCTCTGTGGCGCCGATCGAGCTGTCCAGCATACGTATCATGCTGGGCCCCAGCCATTCTCGCGCGCGCTGCAGCGAGGATCCCGGCTGCTCGGTCGCGGGGTTCCAGGTGTAGACCTCGCGCAGGGCCACGACCGCGACCCCGTCGGGCGTGGTCGGGTCGACCGCGGCTTCGAGCAGGCGGGTGGTGGGGGTGGTCTCGGGACGCGTCGGCTCGGCGTCGCCACCACAGGCGGGCACCGCGAGCAGGACCACCACGAGCATCACCGCCCCGGTTGTGCGGATTCGTGTTCTCTCCCACCAGGTTATCGCTGGTCGCGCGCTCACAACACCCTCCTCGCCCGTGCGTCGCCGGGTACCGCCACCTCGGCGACACCGCCGCCACCGCGGTTGCTCGTCGGCGGTACCGCCTGGATCAGCTGACCGTTGCCCGCGTAGATCCCGACCTGTGTCGGCCCCTGCCGTCCGAAACCGCTGAACACCAGATCACCGGCCGCTGCCTTCGCGATCGGTACCTCCCGCCCGGCCTCCCATTGCTGTTCGGCGGTGCGCGGCAACGAGACCGCGCCCGAGGACGCGGCGAACACCGCCGCGGCCGTCAGTCCGGGCCCGTCGAAACCGCCACCGCTCGGCCCCTGCACGCCGCCACCACCCCACACGTACGGTGTGCCGAGCCAGTCGTGGGCGGCCTCGACGATCTGTTCGCCGTCACTGCCCTGCCCGGGGGTGAATCGGCCTTGCGCGCCGGGCGCCCGGTACTGCGGTTCCATCGACAAGATGTTGGTGACGTAGGGCCTGGTCTCGGAATAGTGCGCCGCATACTGATTGGGCATGCCACCGGACGCCAGCACCGCGCCCTCACCGGCGTTGTATCCGGCCAGGGTGAGTGCGGTCAGATCGCCGGAGACGCGCCCCGCGGCCAGCCACCCGGCGATCTTGTGGGCGATCGAGCACATGTAGCGGGCTTGTCCGATGATCGCGTCACCGTCGTCCCACACGCTGGCGGAACCGTTGCCGTCGGCATCGATGACGTAGGGCTGACCGTCGTCGGGATTGATACTCGCCGCCGTGCCCGGCAGGAACTGGGCCAAGCCCTGGGCACCCGCGGGCGAGGTGAGCCCGCGCCGGAATCCCGACTCCTGCTTGGCTTGGGCGGCCAGCAGTGACGACGAGATCTCCGGGCACACGGTCCCCGCGCGGCGATACCAGATCTCGAGTTCGGCGGGCACCTTCCCGTCGGCCAGTGCCCCACCGGCGCTACCGAATCCGCGCACGCAGTTCGGATCGCTCGAAAACGCCCGCGCGCCACCCACATCCGGAGTCGGTGCGCCGTCGAGCCACGGCATCGGGTCGATCTGACGGCCACCGGTGAACCGGCCACCGGGCACGATCTCGAAATGCAGGTGCGGGCCGCTGGATTCACCCGCCGAACCGACCATCCCGATCGGCTGACCCGCGGTCACCGTCTGACCGCTGCGCACCTTGACGCCCGCGTCCCACATGTGGCCGTAGACCGCGGAGTAGGCGCGGCCGTTGGTGTCGACCGAATCCACGACGATCCAGTTGCCGAAACCCGAAGCGGGACCGGCGGCGACGACGCGGCCATCCGACACCGAGTAGATCGTGGTCCCGTCGGTCGCGGCCATGTCGATGCCCTTGTGGTCGCCGCCGCGCGAACCGAACACGTCGGAGACGGTGAAGGTGCCGATCTCCAGCGGCAGCGTGCGCCGCAGCGGACCGACGCCGGCCGCCAGCACCGGCGTGGCGGTGACCGCCGGATTCGAGGTCGGTGCGGCGGCACTGGTCGCGCCCGCGCGATGGTCACCGCCGAGCTGGGGCAGGGTGGGCACCGACGATCCGTCCAGCACATCGCCGGTCTCGCAGGTCTCATCCGAGGACGGCAGCACGATCACCAGCACCAGCGCCACCAACCCGATGACCGAGCCGAACGCCGTCATCATGATCGTGCGGACGTTCACCGGCCGCCTCCCCGCGTTCCGCGCCGGGCGCCGACTTCAGCAACGCCGGTCGCGGTGGCGTTCATGTGCGGCGCCGGGACTCGTTGAGCGTGTCGGCGAGCGTGCGGTTCATCTCCGCGGCGGCGGCCAGCTGTTGTTGCAGCAGCGCCACTTTGCGGCGTAGCGCGGTGGCATCCATCCGGTCCAGGCTCGGATCCTGGGTCGCGCGAACCCAGTTGCGCACCGAATTGGCGTGCACACCGATCTGTTCGGCGACCATCCGGCACGCCTCGGATTCGCTGCGCAACTTGTCGGTCAGCGCGACCACCTGCGCGACGGCGGCATTGCGGACCTCCGGCGAGACCCGGCGATAGGACCGGTGCGGCATCATTATCCTACTCACTCCCGTTCGAGTAGTCCGGCAGCGTTGATGACGCCTGCCCTCGAGGGCCTGCGTGGTTACGCTCCGCTGCCGCCTCCGGCCCGCCGTGGGCAGGCGTACCACGTGGGTTGTCGCCGAACTCGCTGAAGCGCTGGTTCGTGTCGTGGATTCCGCTTTCTCGCTCCGACACCGTGAATTCCATGTGGAACGGGATACCGGGCCTGCGATCCTCGCCGACCTTCAGCAAGAACTTTCCGGTACCGGGCGGTGAGGGCCGCTGCTGGCCGGGCTTGAGCGCCTCACCGGTGAGTGCCTGCGGCGCCGACCAACTGGTCACCATCTCCTGCTCGGCCGAGGTGAACGGTACCGTGGAGTCGAGCCTGCTGATCTCCTCGGCGGGCAACGCGCCGAAGATCTTCGCGCGCGCGCGTTCCAAGAAGCCGATCGCCTTGGCGATCGCGGCGTCCGAGCCGAGCGCCTGCAGGTCCTTGATGGTGTGGCTGATCATGATCAGCGCGGTGGCGAGGCCACGCTGCAGGCGGGTCAGTTCGTCGACGCGGTCGACCATGAAGTCGCCGAGACCGAGCACCTGCCACAGCTCGTCCATCACCACCTGGAAGTAGCGCTGCGGCCCGAGGTCGGCGTCGGCCAGCACGTGCGCGGCCTCGACGGAGGCGAACCCGTCGGCCCAGCAGGCCAGCATGACCGCGGCCTTGAGCTTCTTGTCGCCGCTGGGGATGTGCGAGACGTCGATGCACACCGCGACGGCGCTGGTGTCGATGGGAACGCTGGTCTGGCCGTTGAAGATCGCGCCGAACGGGCCCTGGGTGAGCGCGCGCAGCGATCGGCGCAGGTTCTTGATCGCGTTCTGGTACTCATCGGCGTTGTCGGCGCCCGCGTCGAGCATCATCTCGGCGCCGCCACCGACGATCACCTCGAGCAGGTTCTCCATGATCGGCGGTTTGTCGGGGGTGAAGCCGCCGGGCTGGTAGAGGATGCGCAGCGCGGTGGCGATCAGCGTTTCCTCGAAGTCGGCGACGCGGGCGCCGCGGACCAGTTCCACCAGGCCCGCGATCAGCGTCACCTGCCTGGCCCGCAGGTCCTGCAGCACCTGACGTTGTAGTGCGGGTTTGTCTTCCAGGCGCGGCACGACCGAGCCGAGCACGCCCGCGGCGAGGGGGTTCAGCTTGCCGTGCCCGTAGCCGAGGTCGATCACCTGACCGCCGACGAGCTCGACCATCTTGCGGTAGTCGGGTTTCACGTCGGCCAGGATCAGCGGGGTGATGCCCTGGGCGATGCCGCCGAGCACGATCCGGCGCACCAGCGAGGACTTGCCGAACCCGTTGAGACCGAGCACGAAAAGGCTGGGCGCGGTGATGAAACTGCCACGCATGAACCAGTTCATCGGATCGAAGCAGACCGGGGCGCCGGTATGCAGATGCGAGCCGAGCGGGGTGCCGATCAGCGGGGCACCGGCACCGACCGACCACGGCCACAGGCCCGCGACCTGGGCGGTGGTTGCCCGATACTCCACCGGGCGGCCGACGACGTTCATCTTGCCGCCGCCCGCGCCCGAGTAACCGCGGTCGGTCAATTCGGCGGTGGTGCGGTCGAATCCGTCTTTGACGACGGCCTCGGTCCGCGCCTGCGCGTTGTTGCGACGCAGGTCGTCGGTGTGGATACGGAAGGTCGCCCAGGCCGCGCGCAGACCCGACTGCTCGCGGGCGATCATCTCGTAGCGGGCGCGGGTGGCGTCGTCGAGCAGCGAAGGGCCCGACTGCGAGCGGCGGTCCGGCTTGGTCGATTTCGCGGACCGACCCGAACCCATCGCCCGGTCGGCGGCCTCATCGGGCCGGATCGGGCGAACCGCCTTCGCGGGCCTCGGCTTGCGCTTGGTCAGCTTGGGTTCGGCCTGCTTCGGCCGCCGACGCGGATCGCTTTGGGGGCGTTGGTGTTCCAGACGTGGGCCGTGGTCCTCGTCGCGCAGCCCCCGTTCGGCCCGCGCCCTGGCGGCCCGCTCGGCATCGGGATGCGGACGCCGGGTGCGCCGCTCCCCCGCACCTTCGCGGCCTGCTGCTCGCGATCCGTCACCGCGACCGCGCGTCTCGTCACCACGGGAGCGAAGACGACCGTCCTCGTCCTCCCGCGGTCGGCGCGGTTCCTCGCCGCGCGGTCGCGTCGGGCGGCCTCGGTCGGCACGCGGTTCCTCACGCGACCTGCGCTCGCCCTGCGGACGTTCTTCGGTCGTGCGTGATCCCCGCGCCGAGCGCTCGCGCTCGTCGCGTTCGATGCGCTCGTCGAGGCCGAGCACGTCCTCGCTCACGCGCGGCGCGCTCCCCGCGGGCCGTGGCTCGCGTTCGCCGCGAATGCGCGGCGGCCGGTGGACCGGGCGCAACGCGACGTCGTCGCGATCGCGCACCGGGGGTTCGTAGTCGCGTCCCATGATCGCCTCACCCCGCCAATGCCTTCGGAATGGTTGCGTGTTCGGGCAGGATCACGCCGCAACCGAGAGAGGCCGCGAACGCGGCGGACTGGTAGCGGTAGCAGCGCCGGATCTTGAGCCGGGCCTGCGTGGAGAGGTCACGGGTGATGGCCTCGATCCGGGGCAGGTCACCGCGCAGCGGTTCGGTGATGGTGACCAGCGCGCCGAAGCGGGTGACGCCGTGTCCGCGTGCCTGCTCCTCGCGAGCCTGCTGGGTGGCGCCGACTCGCAGCGTCGCCGCCGCCGAGACCACACCGCGTTCGCTCTGCTGCGCGACGAGCGCGTTCTTGAAGTCGTCGTCCACGATCTCCGCGGCATCGGCGGCCGAATGCGGCCGGTAGACGATCGCGATGCGTTTGCGTGGCACTTCGGGATTGGGCGCGAGCAGTCGCTGCAGCACCCGCTCGTCCACCGCGCCCTCGGGCGCCGCGTCCATCTCCCAGGTCACCGAGCGGCCGCCGTCGTGGATCAGGTGATCCCACTTCTCGTCGTAGGACACCGGACCCGCGTCGTCCCAGCCGAGGCCGTGCCCACCGGGATCGGCCGCGGCCACCTCGAGATCGGCCTGTGAAGCCGGGTCGTAGCTGCGGCGGATGAAGGAGATGACCTCCTCCGCCGCCATCGGCTGCGCCCGCACGCCCGCCTCGGCCAGCGCCGCGCAGATACCGGGCAGCCTGCGCCCGATCTCCACCGCTTCCTCGGCCGGGTTCTTGCGCCGCTCTGCGGTGGTCGCCTTGAACGTGATCGCCACCCGCGGCAGCAATTGCACACGCTCCTGCGGCAATTCGGTGGCCAGCTCGTACATCACCTGCTGGGCCAGATCGGGAGCTTCGGGGCGGGTGATCGTGGAAACCTCGTTGAGCAACCGGTTTCCGGTCTCGGGCACCGTGTCGATCACCGGCACCACCGCGACGATATCGCTGGTCTGGCCGACCGAGGCGAGGAAGGTGCCCCAGGCCGCGACCCAGCGATCGATCACCGGCTGGTCCACCGCCTCGTGCCCCTGCGGCCAGGCCCGCAACACCACCGTGTACTGCGCGAACGCGGGCAGATGGATCATCCCGAAGTGATAGCCACCGGCGTCGATGCCCTCGTAGAGCTTCGACGGAGCGAGCAGCCCTGGCAATTTCGTGACACCGCCGGGGATCCGGGAGAACCGGCCGCCTCGGTACACGTGCTCGCCGTTGTTGCGCGAGCGCCTCCAGTTGAACATCATCAGTCCCGTCTCATAGCCCGAGCGGCCCCCCGTCCGCCACACCAAGGGCACCATCACCAGCGCGCCGAGCCCGCCGACGATGAAACCCCATTTGAATCCACCGACCATCGCGCAGACCAGTGCCGTGATCACCACGACGAAACCGATCACGGTCTCTTCCCAGCGCAGGCCGAAAAGGCCGGCACTGCGGGGTTTCTGCCACAGCCCGTACGAGCGGCGCTGATAGGTGTCGGTCGCCGAGGTGGTCATCGCGGAATCGTGCTCCTGCCGAGGTCGGGTGAACGATTCGCCCAGCGGTCACCGGCGACGTCGCCCATCGATTGGTCCGCGCGGCCGGTGGTGTTGGCCGCGGTCCGCGCGGCGGCGACATTGCGCGCACCCGCGGGCACCGCGCCGGAACTGGTCGTCGCGGGTGCGGGAGCACCCCCGCGCGGTGGTGGCATCGGTCGCGGCGCACCGCCGCCCCCGCCACCACCGCCGCCCCCGCCGGGCCCACCCGGCCGCGGACCCGCACCGCCACTGCCGAAGTAGCCCGCCGAGCCGGGCGCCGCCACCGGCCGGGAGGCGACGGCCTTGGTACCGATCGCACCGAGTCCCATCGCGGCGACCGCCGTACCACCGGCCACCATCAGACCCGAACCGCCGGTGCCGACCGTGGCGACCGCGGGCGCCACCAGGCGCATCAGCGCGGGCAGCACGAACGCCACGCTGCACAGCAGCACCAGCGCCACCAGCATCCGCTGCGCGTCCTCACCGCTGGGCAACCCGCCGGACTCGGTGGTCTCGTCGACGTGGCCCGCGGTGGTGAACGCGATCATGTACACGATCGCGGCCACCGGTTTGAACAGCATGAACGCGATGATCCAGCCGACCAGCTTCTGATACGACTGCTTGCCGGTTCCGGTCGCCGAGGCTGCCGCGGCCAGCGGCAGCACGCCCGCGGCGACCACCAGCAAGCCCTGCCGAACGATGGCGAGCACGATCTGGGCGAGCGCGCCGAGCAGGCCGACGATGGCGATGATCAGCACCAGACCTGGCGAAAAGGCCTGCAACTTACTGGTTTTCACCATCAACTCGGCCATGTTCTTGGCATTGCCGCCGGTGGCGTCTTCGATGATCCACTCGGAGAACTTGTCCGAGGCTCGCGTGCCCGCGACGATCACCGCGCCGAGCATCCACGAACTGAACACCACTCTGGCGAACAGACGGAACGATTCGGCGGCCTCGCTCACGGCCGCCCCGCGTCTGGCCTCGGCCAATCGCCCGCCGGTAATGATCACCGAGGCGATCAACAGCAATATCTGGATCTGATAGGTGTAGTCGTTGATCTTGGTGAACAGTGCCCCCGAGTCGCTCACCGCCTCGTTGGGCACCTTCATCCAGAAGGTCAACGCCAGGATCAGTGCCTCGCCGAGGCCCTTCATCAGCGAGTCGACCACCTTGCCGAAGGTGGAATCCCACGCCTTGTCCTTGACGGCGGTGGCCGCTTCGCCGGGATGGGAGGCGGCATTGCCCGCCTTACACACCGCCGATGCCGCGTCGCCGAGCGAGACTCCGGGGATCGCGACGCTGTCGAGGGTGTCGTGCAATTCGTTGCACGCCTCGTCGAAGCCGTAGGTCTGGCCGTAGGCCACCGTCGGCGTCGCGATCATCACGGTGAAGATCACCGCGAAAATGGTGACGATCCGCCTCAGCATAGTTGGCACCCCTCGATGGTCCGCGCGGAATCGATCCGGGCTGTGCTGTACCTCGATCACCATGTCGTCCACCCCGCCAGCGATTCCACGTATTCGGTCTGGGTATTTGCTGTCGTCGACGGTTTGAGCCGCCAGTCACCGGCGTCCCACACCACGATCATCCGCATGGCGGCGTATAACTGCTTGCCGTCGATCACCGGGCCGCGCGAGGCCAGCCGCACGATCGCCAGATCCTCGGCGAAGTCGTCGATCTTGAACGCGTCGGAGGCCACGAAGTACCTGGTCACCTTCTCCGGCTGCTGTTTCGGCAGCCGTTGGCCCGAGAGCGCGGAGTCGTAGGCGGCCAATTGCGCTGTACTGACCCGCAATTGCGTCACATACAGGTCGCGATCGGCCGGGCGGGCGTTGAGCCGGTAGGTGATCTGCGCGGCAGCCAGGGCGGCGCCCTGCGGTGTTCGCGCGTACCCGACGGCGAGTCCGTCTTCGATCCGCGACGGCCCGTCGGAGGTGGAGAACGGCACCGACGCGCCGTAGACACGCTGCCAGCCATGCGGTTTCTTGGTGCCTTCCGGCGCGCCGGTCAGCCAATCCGGGTCCGCGGCGGTACGTTGCGTACCCGGTTGCTGGGCCAGCGGCTGGCCCGCCGGGTTGTTCGGAACGTCCACCCGCCTGCCGAGCAGGTCGACCTCGGGCTCGGCGAATCCCGTTCCGCCCGCGGCCTGGGCGGGCGGTGGCGCGAAGTCGGCCTCGCCGTCTCCGTCGCGAGTGAAGTACACGACGGCACCGACGACCATGATCAGGGCGAGCAAGGCACCGGAGGCGATCATGCCGAAGGACGC
This sequence comes from Nocardia sp. NPDC058519, assembly GCF_042719755.1. Classification (NCBI taxonomy): domain Bacteria; kingdom Bacillati; phylum Actinomycetota; class Actinomycetes; order Mycobacteriales; family Nocardiaceae; genus Nocardia; species Nocardia sp. NPDC058519. The sequence continues at coordinate 361,536 of NZ_JBHXNK010000002.1, forward strand.
GCGGTCGCGCGTGCCCGGCTCCTTCTCGCTCACTGCGGTGCCTCCAATGTCACGATGTCTTGCGGTAATTCGTCGATCGGGTCGACCGGTCGGTCGACCGAGCGCGGATCGGGTAACTGCAGTCGCCAGTCTCCGCCGTACCAGCTGACCGTGGTGTGGTTCACCGCCCGTGACCGGTCGGAGTATTCGGTGTAGACGTCGACTGTCGTTCGCTCGTCACGATATTCGGTAATTTTGTAACCCAACAATTTCGGCGCGTACTCCGCCGTGGCGGGTCCGGTGATCGACAGCTGTACTCGGTTGATCGCCCACTCGTCACGCGCCGGTCCAGGGACGAGTTCGGCGTTCACCACCTGGGCCCACTGACTGTCCGGTGCCACCGACAACCGGATGGTGTGGGTCAGTGCCGCCAGCCCGGCCCCGCGCGGGGAATGCTCGAAACCCGTCGCGGCGCCCTGGCTCACCGTTTTCGGGCCCTGGTCGGTGTGCGGCATGGGGATGCCCTGGTAGTCCTGCCAGCCGATCCCCGTGGGGGCGGCTGTCAGGTCGGGGCCGGTATCGCCACCGCCACCGCAGCCGACGGCTGCCGCGAGCAATGCGATACCGACCGCGACCGGTCGTGTCACTGTGGAATTCATGCCGGCAGGAAGGCCAGCGCGATCGCGGACGCGGTACTGGCGACCGAGGCACCGATCAGGCTCATCAGGACGCCGTGTGAGGCATCGTTCACCGCCAGGTCGCTGCGGAACGCAATCCACAGTCGACCCGCCGACAGGATCATCCAGGCCAGGCACGACAGCAGGACGAACCAGAGCAGCCAGTTGAGCAACTGCATCATCGGCGCCAACACGTCGGCCGGTATCTGTTTGTAGGCGAGCACGGTGATCACTAACCGATGACCGCACTCATGATCGTGCCGGCGCTGGTCGCGACGACGCCACCGATCATGGCGCCCGCCACCATCTTCGGCGACTCGAGACCGCCACCGGTCCAGCGCTCCCACGCGAACTTGCCGCCCGCGTAGGTGATGCCGCAGATGCCCGACAGCAGTACGAACCAGGTGAGGTAGCGCACCAGCTGCAGGATCTTCTCCGAGCCGGGGGGAGCTTCCGGAGTCGGATTACCGACCTGGGCCAGCACGGTGCCGTACGTGTCCTGCACGGCGAGGAGGATCATGCTCATCGGGTGCCTTTCTCCCACAGTAAAGGTGTTGTGCCACAAACACTTCGACGACGACACACGTTTGTACACCACCGACCGGCAACCCGCCCGGCGTTCATGATCGACCCTCGCCCGGCGCGGCCGCGCCGAGACTCGTCCGGATCGCGGCGACCACATCGGTACCGAGGTCACCGATTTCGACCGGCACGTCGTCGAGCGGATCGGGGCGGCGTTTCTTGACCGCCACCTCGTCGCCCGGCGACCACACCGGAAGCGCGTCGGACTCCACCAGAGTCCATTCCTCGAACCACGGCACCTGCCAGACGTGCCCGGCCAGCGAGCCGACCACCTCCCGGTAGCGCCGGATCTCCGGTGCCATCCGGCCGGGGCGCGCGGCGACGGTGATCATGCCGAGTACCAGTGCCGGGCCCGCGAGCCCGGCGTGGTGCTGGCGCAGCAGATCGTGCGCGCGGGTGAGTCCGGAGATGGTTTCCCTGGCGACCAGGACGACGTAGGGAGACTCACGGTCGAAAACACCGGGCCAGCGCCCGCGCGCGTCGGCGGCGGGTGCGAGCACATGCGACAGCGTGGTCGCGCCCGCGCCACCGTGCACCCCGAGCAACCACAGCAGCGGCGCCCGGCCGACCCCGGGCACCGGACGCTCCCAGATCTTGGCGCGCAGCGATTCTGGCGGCGCGACTACACCGGCGGGGGCGTCCGGTTCACGACGACGACGAAGATTCATGGCTGCCGTCATGATGCCACCCCGGCGAGCAAGCTCGCATACGCCGAACGCGTCGCCTCGGCGAGCTCGGCGTGGCGAACGAGTTCCCCGCGCGCGAGATGCGGATCGTAGGGGATCTCGACAACCTCGCGCACCCAGCCGGACAGGTGCTCGCGCAAATGCTCCGCTACGCGCGAGTCGTCGTGCGAATACTGGTGCGAGACAACGATGGTGGTGTCGGCGACCACACCGGCGCCGTCGTCGCCGTAGTGGTCGTCGAGCCATTCCAGGGTCACCCGCAACCGGTTGGCGGCGTCGACGCGGGCCGGAATGGCGAGCACAAGTGCGATATCGGCGTCGTCGAGCAGGGGTCGCAGTTGCCGTCCGGCAATCGGGTTGCCGCCGTCGTATACCGCCGTGTACCCACCGGTGTCCAGTGCTCGCGCGACAGTGAGAAATGTCGCGCGGCGGCGCAGCGGGGTCGCATCGCGCCAGAGCAGTCCGAAACCGGAGGTGGAGCGCGAAAGGCACTCCTCGAGCGGTGCCGGTTCGTCGTCGCCGCGGCCGTATACCCACGACTGCAGGTTCACCGGGTGCAGGTGTTTGTCGGCGCCGCGCAAGGCGATATCGCTGCCCGCCGCGGTCGCGTCGACCGCCACTGTCGCGCCCGCGGTGACCAGCTCCGCGGCCAGGCCGAGCGCCGTCGTTGTCGTGCCCGCACCACCGCAGCCGCCGACCACCAGGATCGGCCTGCGGGTGCCGTCGCGGCGCTCACCGTTGCGGCGCCGCAGCCGCACCACCGGAGCCGGATCACGCGCCAGGTCATCGGACGGGTCCCCTTCGGGGGCCTCGTCGAGCCATCGGCTCCAGTCGTCTGTCATCGCCTCTCCTTACCCTGCCGCGATGCCCGTGATGAGCGTGCGATCGCCGACCAGCGCTGTCCGCACCGATTGCTTGGTGTAGGTGGCCGGTGCGCCCGCCGGCCGGAACTCGGTGACCTCCACCGTGAACCGGTCGGCCGCGACTGTGGTGATCCGCACGCAGTGGGTGGTCCCCACCGGGATGGTGTCGATACCGCGCTGGATCACGGCGGCCGGCGAGACATCGGCGTCGGGAGTGACCACCGCTCTGGCCTGCTCCCCCGATCGGGTCACGTAGTAGGCGTACTGGAAGGCGAGGACGGCGTCGGGGCCCGAGCCGGTGCCGCCCGATTCGGCGCTGCGCAGCACGATCTCGGTGCGTTCGGTCGGGCACGAGCCCGCGGTGTCGGCGGTGAGGTTGCCCGCGGTGAAGTGCAGTGGCGGGGCGGCGTCGCGGGCGGTGTCGCTGTCGCCGCGGCCGAAGAGCAGGAAGAACACACCGGTCGCGGCGAGGACGAGCACGAGGACCGAGACCGCGAGGACCACCCAGGTGCGCTGCCGTTTCCGGTTCGCGCGCAGGGCGCCGGAGGGTTCGAGCACCCTGGCGTTGTCGTAGTCGTCGGCGGCGGCCTCGGGCCAGGGGAATTGGACGAGTTCGGCGTCGTAGTCGTCGTCGGGTCCGGGTGCGTGGTCGGCGACCCAGTCCGACCAGCCGCCGGTGAAGTCGCTGCGACGTCCGGCCAGTTGTGCGGGGGGTGGTGGTACCGGCTCGGGTTCGGGCAGGTAGGGCCGCTTCTCGTACTCGGCCGCGGCGACGTCGACGGATTCAGCTGTCGTGTCATCGAACTCGGCGGCCCGGTGGTCGCCGGTGGTGTTCGGCTGATCGTCGAGGGCGAGACTGAACGGTTCCGGCCGACGCTCCTCCACCGTGGTCTGCTCCGGTGCCGGCTCGGCGGCCGGGACGGACTCCGCACCCGTCGAATATCGGTCGATGCTGTCGTCGTCGCCTGCCACCGGTTCGGTGGTGTCCGGGCGCGCGGGGGTGCCCGCATCGGTCTCGGGCTCCAGCGCCGAGTACCAGCGCGAAAATTCGTTGTACGACTTCAACATTCCCCCCTTTCCACGGCGCCGGGCACAGTTCGCATCGAAGACCTCTCGGTGATCAGTTCACAGAGAACGGACGGGTGATGGGTGCGGTGGTTACGGGTGTCGCGGCAGGCGGAGTCGTCGCGCCGCCGGATGAGGCGCCATCGGCTCCTGTCCCGAATGGAAATTGTCCCCCACCGGAGGGTTTGGGTGTCGTAGACGCGCCGGTCGGGCTCTGGAATATTCCCAAACCACGCGAGTCGGACCCGCCGACCGGTACCGCCCCCTTCCCGGAAACGCCTGCCGCGTCGCGGGCGAGAGCGGCGAACCACGCGCCGACATACTGCGTCGGTGTCGCGCCGTTCGCGCCGACACCCATGCGCGAGTACGCGTCGTGGCGCTGCAACGTGTTCCAGTAGCGCACCCAGGTGGTGACATCGAGGAGTTCGGAGTTGTCGGTGACGTTCTGCTTGACCGCGGTGAACGCCTCGTTGACCAGTCGCACCCCGGTGGTCGGCGGCACGAGTTGTGGGACCGCGCCGACCAGTTTCGTCCCGAGCAGCGTCAGCCCGGCCAGTGGATTCGACAGTGTGGCCGTGGCCAATTCGCTGATGCTCGCCGGGCTGATCACCGACTTCACCACGGTGGCGACGGCGTTGAGACCGATCATGCCCACCTTCAGCAGTGCTCGATACGCGGCGTTCACATCGAGCTTGCTGCTCGGGTCCGAGGCGTCGGACAGCCGCTGCGAGATCGACTTCTTCGGCGAGATCGACACATCACCCACCGTGGCGCCGGAGAGGTCCTCCTCGACCACCGCGGTGGCGGTTTTGATGGAGGTGAACGCCAGCGCCTGCGCGATCGAGGTCAACGAGCCGATCGGGTCGCCGCCGGACAGTTTCGACTGGCTCATGAGGTTGGTGACGGCCCGCACGATCGGCGCGCCCTGCGGCGCGTCACACGCGAGATCGCCGGTGGCACAAAAGCTTGCGACGCGACCGGTGAGCTTGCCGAAGTTGTCGGCCTGGTCGCTCTGCGGGGCGAGTCCACCACCGGACGCGATGCCCTGCCGCACCGCACCGATGGCGCTCAGCGCCTCGCCGGAGGTTCCCGGTGCGGGCAGCGGCGACGACCGGTCGGGCGCGCCGGGGAACAGTGGCGCGTTCGCGGCGCGGGTCGGGTCGGCGAACAGGGCGACCGCGGCGACCTTGTCCGCGGACAATGCCCCGGTGCCCGCACCGACCTCCTGGGCGAACAGCGAGGCGACGTGAGCGCCTTGGGAATACCCGACTACCGCGATCCGGGTGTCCGGGCAACGCTGCGTCACCTGGGTCGCCATCGAGCGCAGTCGCTGCAAGCCCCCGGCGACCGATTCCGTGTACGGCACCGCCCCACCCTGTACCGCACCGCCGAAACCCGCCTCGTAGGGCACGTATGCCCGATCGACGAGTCCCGCGTCGGCCGCACCGGCCAGCATCGGGCGGAACACCGTCGACAGCATCCCGGTGTCGGTGCTCGGCGCCGCGTCGGGCGATGACTCGCCCGTGCCCTGGATTCCCAAGGCGTACAGCGCCGGACACGCGGCGATAGATACCTGTGTAGACGGCGTGGTGGGTGTACCGTCTTCCGCGCCGGCCACCCCCGCCGTAACCGACAGCGAAGCGACGGTGAACGCGATCAGCGTCACCGTGAGTCGTGTCGTGCACCGAGCCATATCGATCCGCATCACAGTCCGTTTCGGCTGACCAGTGGAGCGTTGAAACGCACTAAACCGTAACAGATTCCGGGTAACCCAAACGCTGCCCTAAACGGCCCTTTCACTGCCCCCGGCAAACCCGCTGCGGACAGCAACCTTTCGGCGACCCACCGCACAGACAGCGGCCCGGGCACCCTCGCGAGGCGAGAGTGCCCGGGCCGTGGTCGAGGTCAGGCGGCGGAGGTCACCCGGTACACGTCGTAGACACCTTCGACGTTGCGCACCACATTGAGCAGATGGCCCAGGTGCTTGGGGTCGCCCATCTCGAAGGTGAACTTGCTGATCGCGACCCGGTCGCCGTGGGTGGCCACCGAGGCGGACAGGATGTTGACCTTCTCGTCGGCCAGCACCTTGGTCACATCCGAGAGCAATCGGGTGCGGTCGAGTGCCTCGATCTGGATGGCGACCAGGAACACCGACGAGGGCGACGGCGCCCATTCGACCGCGATGATCCGCTCCGCCTGCTCCTGCAACGAATCGGCGTTGGTGCAGTCGGTCCGGTGCACGCTCACCGCGCCACCGCGGGTGACGAAGCCCATGATCTCGTCGCCGGGCACCGGTGTGCAGCACTTGGCCAGCTTCGCGACTGTTCCCGGCGCACCGGGAATGAGCACACCGGCATCACCGGTGACGCGCTGCCGGGCCGGCGTGGTCGACGGTGTCGACCGCTCGGCCAGCTCGTTCTCGACATCGCCGATGCCACCGAGCTGGGCCATGAGCCGCTGCACCACGTGGTGTGCCGACACCTGGTGCTCGCCGACGGCGGTGTAGAGCGTGGAGATGTCGCTGTAGTGCAGCTCGTGCGCGACCGCGGTCATCGCCTCGACGCTCATCAACCGCTGCAGCGGCAGCCCGACGCGGCGTACCTCCTTGGAGATCTGCTCCTTGCCGCTCTCGAGCGCTTCCTCGCGACGTTCCTTGGCAAACCACTGGCGAATCTTGGCTTTCGCGCGCGGGGAGACCACGAACTTCTGCCAGTCCCGGCTGGGTCCGGCGTTCTGCGCCTTGGAGGTGAACACCTCGACGACTTCGCCGTTCTCCAGCTGCCGTTCCAGCGCCACGAGCCGCCCGTTCACCCGCGCGCCGATGCACTTGTGCCCGACCTCGGTGTGCACGGCGTAGGCGAAGTCGACCGGGGTCGACTTCTGCGGCAGCGTGATCACGTCACCCTTGGGCGTGAACACGAAGATCTCCGGCGACTTCAGGTCGAAGCGCAGCGATTCCAGGAATTCCGCGGGGTCGGCGGCCTCTCGCTGCCAGTCGAGCAGCTGACGCATCCACGCCATGTCGTCGACTTCGGCGGCGTCACCGGAGTGCTTGCCCTTGGTCTCCTTGTACCGCCAGTGCGCGGCGATGCCGAACTCGGCGGTGCGGTGCATGTCCTGGGTACGGATCTGCACTTCCAGCGGCTTGCCGTCGGGGCCGACCACGGTGGTGTGCAGCGACTGGTAGACGCCGTAGCGCGGCTGCGCGATGTAGTCCTTGAACCGGCCTGCCATCGGCTGCCACAGCGAGTGCACGACACCGACCGCGGCGTAGCAGTCGCGGACTTCCTCGCACAGAATGCGCATGCCGACCAGGTCATGGATGTCGTCGAAGTCTTTGCCCTTGACGATCATCTTCTGATAGATCGACCAGTAGTGCTTGGGCCTGCCTTCGACGATCGCGTTGATCCGCGACGCGGCCAGGGTGTTGGTGATCTCGGCGCGCACCTTCGCCAGGTACGTGTCGCGCGAGGGTGCGCGGTCGGCGACCAGGCGCACGATCTCGTCATATTTCTTGGGGTGCAGGATCGCGAAGGCGAGGTCCTCTAGCTCCCATTTGACGGTGGCCATACCGAGGCGATGCGCCAGTGGCGCGATCACCTCCAGGGTTTCCTTGGCCTTCTTGGCCTGCTTCTCCGGCGGCAGGAAGCGCATGGTGCGCATGTTGTGCAACCGGTCGGCGACCTTGATCACCAGCACGCGCGGATCGCGCGCCATGGCGATGATCATCTTGCGGATGGTCTCGGCTTCGGCGGCCGCGCCCAGGTTGACCTTGTCGAGTTTGGTGACGCCGTCGACGAGGTGGGCCACTTCCTGGCCGAACTCTTCCTTGAGCTGCTCGAGCGAGTAGCCGGTGTCCTCGACGGTGTCGTGCAGCAGGGCCGCGACCAGCGTGGTCGTGTCCATGCCGAGTTCGGCGAGGATGTTGGCGACCGCGAGGGGGTGCGTGATGTACGGATCGCCGGACTTACGGAACTGCTTGGCGTGGCGTTCGTCGGCGACGTCGAAGGCGCGCTGGAGCAAGCCGAGATTGGCCTTCGGGTACAGCTCGCGGTGAACGGTGGCCAGCGGTTCGAGGACCGGCTTGACCGCCGCGATCCCCCGTTGACCGGTCATCCGCCGCGCCAGCCGCGCACGGACCCGCCGTGAGGCCGAGCTCGGCACCGAGGCTGTCGGGGACTGCTTGACGGGTTCGGGGGTCTTCACCGGGGCACCTTCGCTTGGCGTGGCTCCGGTGGATTCCTGCCCAACCTTCGCCTCGCCGAGTTGTCGAGTCATGCCACCACCTCTCACGCTGCATTCGGACCTGTCGGCCGAGTGCTGCAACCGCCCGGGGCCTCAACTTTAGTCCCCGTACCGACCTGGTGTTCGAGTCACCAGGGTCACAGGCCTGCGGCTAATCCGCCTCTCCGCGGTTTCTGCCGATCGTTCACGGGCAGCGTAGTGAGTTTCCGGGCCTGCGGATAGGTGTTCGGGAGTGCGTTGGGGGGAGGAACCTGTCAGCGCTCGTCGTCTGGGGTGGGGCGGGTGCGGAGCGTGCGGCCGTCGAGACGGCCGGGCGGGGCGGCGAGGAGGTCGAGGACGGTGGGGGTGAGGTCTACCAGGGTGTGGGCGCTGGTGATGGTGCCCGGGGTGAAGTCGGGCCCGCGGGCGATGACGAAGTTGGCGGTTTCGGCGGGGGTCTGGCCGCCGTGGCCGCCGGTCGGGAGGTGGCCGTGATCGGTGGTGACCAGGACGGTCCACTGTTCCCGCGGATGGGCGTGCGCGCGCCGGTCGACCGCCGCGACGATCCCGCCGACCAGCGCGTCCACCCGGCGGATCGCGGCCAGGTAGGCGCGCGAGGCCCCGCCGTGCTGGTGGCCGGCCAGGTCGATCTGGTCGAGGTGGGTGAAGACCAGATCGGGACCGGAACGCTCGATCGAGGACACCACTTCGGTCGCGGTAGCGGCATCGGTGGCCGACTCGTCGGGATCGCCTGCGACCGGCGCGGTGGTGAGGGCGAGGTCGGCGCGCCGGTCACCGGTGGCGGCGATCGTCGCGATCTGGTGCCAGGTGCCGATGGACACGGTGTGCCGGGCGGGGTCTGCCCGTTCGATCCGGGTGAACACACTCGGGTGCGCCAGGAACGGACTCGCGTCGAATTCGTTGTCGGTGATCCCGTGCTCGGTGTCCCACACCCCGGTCAGCACGCTCGCCCAGGACGGCCCGGAAATCGTGATGTGCCCCGCGATGTTCCCCTGCGAGAGCAGCCCCTGCGCGGCGAGGTGCCGCAACCGCGGTGCGTGCGCCGCGTCGGCCTTGTCGAACATCAGCCCGTCGATCCCGATGACGACGACCTTGTTCACCACCTCGCCGACCCCGCGTCGAGGCGCCCCGAACGCGGCCGCCGCATCGACCGTCGCCCCCACATCGTCGAACGCCGCCACCGACCCCGCCGCCGACCCGACCAGCGGAATCGTCACCAACGCGGTGACCAGCGCAGCGAGCACTTTCGCCGGAGCCGACATCTCGCGCATGCCCTCACGATGAGGGATTCGTGCCGTTGCGGCGAGACCGCCGCGACGGTGTTCATCGACGTTTCATCGGCTTCGCACATATCGGATGCCTCGCTGAACAACCCGCGAACCACAGCTCCGGTCCGCGAATCACCGTTGACATCGGCAGCGGGGTGTGGCCATCTTGGCAGGTGGGGAACACAGCACCGGTCCGCATCGCCGCCACCGCCGACCTGCACATGCGCCCGGCTGTCGCGGGCAAGTTCCGATCCGGCTTCCTCCGCCTCGGCACGCACGCCGAAATGCTGCTGCTGGCAGGTGATCTCACCGACGGCGGCACCGCGGCCGAGGCCGAACTCCTCTGCGCCGAACTCGCGGACCTGCCGGTTCCCGTCATCGCGGTCCTCGGCAATCACGACCACGACGCCGGGCACGCCGATCTCATCACCGACATGCTCACCGATATCGGAGTCGAAGTCCTCGACGGTAATTCGACGATCCGCACCGTCCGCGGCCACCACATCGGCATCGCCGGGGTCATGGGCGGTTCCGGCGGATTCCCCACGCACCCCGGCGACCCCGACTCCGGGACCGACGAACACCGCGCCCTCATGCGCCGTGGCCCCGTCGACGCCCACCGCCTGCACCGCGCCCTCACCGCCCTCGACACCCCCACCCGCATCGCCCTCACCCACTTCTCCCCCACCACCGAGACCCTCACCGGCGAACCACCCGCGATCTACCCCGGTCTCGGCTGCCGAGCCCTTGGCGATGCCATCGACGCCGCCCCCGCGACTCTCGCCCTGCACGGGCACGCCCACGCGGGCACCGAGTACGGCCGAACCCCCGGAAACGTTGTCGTCCACAATGTTTCGTACCCGGTCCTGCGCCGCACCTATGCCCTCTACGACCTCGAGACCACCGCTGCGCACTGAGCCCGCACCGGCGAACGGCTCAGCCCTGGTCGGCGTCGAACGCCCACACCACCGCGGGCCGCCCGGTGGCCTTCACCCGGCGACGTTCGCCGGTCCGGCCGAGTCCGGGGATCGCGGCGAGCGTGCGGTTGAGGTTGGCCGGGTCGGGACGAGTGCCGTGCAGCGACGTACTGAGATCGACCGCGCGAGTTGCGGGAAACTCTGTGCCCGCCAAGGCGCGGGTGAGCGTCGCGTCCTTCCAGAGGAGTCCGGCCAGCAGGGCACGGCTGGTGTCGACGATGCGGTTGTGGTCGAACGCCAGCGGCGGGACCTCGTCGAAACCCACCCACTCGGCGGGCCCATCGTGTTCGGCGACCACCGCCCACATCGCGATGGCCAGCGTCGGGCCGCGCGGGTCGCGATGCGGCTCGTCGAACGTGACGAGCTGGCCGACGGCGCCGATCGCCGCGGCAGGCACCCCGAGTTTGGTGTGTACGGCGCGTCGGGCGGCATCGACGAGGCGTTCGCCGCGGCCGAGCAGCACGCCGGGTAGCGCGAGTTCACCGGTGAACGGCTCGAACTCGCGGGGGGCGATGCCGAGGCGAACGCCGCTGTCGGCGTCCCAGCACCGCAATGTCACCACATCGATCGACACAACGGATTGCTCCACGTCACCCCATCCTGCCTCGAGCGGCCCTGCTCCGGGCGCCTTGCGTTGTCACCGGCCGATACCGCGGTTCACGGTACGGATGCCCCGATTCTTCCCTGCCCACCGACATCACAGGGCCGCCCCCTCCGGTCGGCGCGCGGAGCCGCGACAGCGCGGTCGCGCCGGTCCGGACCGTGGCCGGTCAGGACCACGGGTACCCGCAACCGCTCGGCCAGCCACGCTGCCGGGTCGTCGTCGATCGGCGCGAGAATCGGTGTCGCGTCCAGCAGTTGGCGGGTGAGCCGCTGCTGGTGATCGAGATCACGCCACCGGCCGGGGACGAGTTCGGTCAGCCTGCCCGCGGGTGTGTCGTATGCCTGTGCCGCGCAGAGAGTTCCGGGCGCGTCGAGGTGGTTGACGACCAAACCGTCGATCCCGCCGCACACGTCGACGGCGTAGCGCAGCAGGATCGGATCGAGGTGTCCCTGCCGGAACGCACCCTGGTAGTGCCCCGTACCGTTGTGCGGTTCGGGAATTCCGAGTGGCGCTTCGGTCGGCAGCGGACCGGCGCCGTGCCGGGTCATATAGGTGCGGGTGACGCCGAGAACCGCGGCGGTTCCGCCGATTTCGCGAATCATGGCGCGCGCGTTGCGCGGCTCGACCGTCGACCAGGTGGTGTGCGGGTGCAGGCCACGCCACTCGTCGAGCAGCACCCCCTGCGCACCCTCGAACACCAATCGCCCAGCGCGCGCGGACCGGGCGAGTTCCGCCGGACCGGTGATGCGGACGGCTCGCGCGAAATCGCGGTACATCGCCACCAGGGCGTCGATCGATTCGTACCCGTGCGCGCTGGGCCCGACGAGGCTGTCGTAGTGGGCGGCAAGCCGATCCAGTTTGGCGCGCAGCACGGTCGGCGCCCGGCAGTCGGCAACGGTCGGCGCGTCGTGTTCCAGTGCGTACCAAGCTGTTTCGCCGATGCCACGACCGCAGGAACCGTGCCGCGAGGAACCCCTCGCGTCCTCGCGCGCACGATTCGCGGCGATGTGGATCGGTGTGGTCAGCAGGGCGCGTCCGTCGACAGCGAGCAGGCCGAGCGGGTCGCGAACGCCGAGCGCTGCCAGCTGTTCGGATTCGGCGGCGAGCGCGATCGGCTCGACCAGCATGTGCCGCGACAACAGGGTCGACACCCCGGCGAAGGTCCCCGATCCGAACTGCGCGAAGGTGTGGTGGCGACCGTCGGCCACGACGTTGTGCGCGGCCTGCGCACCGCCGTTGAACCGCACGACGGACGCCACCCCGAGGTCCGCCTCGGGTGAGCACAACCAGTCGACCGTCGCACCCTTGCCCGCGTCACCGAATCCCAGATCGACGACGACGAGGTGATCCGCACCGAACATCATCGCCCCGGCGGCAGCGCGCGCATGGTCCGTCCCGGCTTCGAGCCCAGCGCCCGTCCGACCGCGTCGGCCTCGTCAGCCGACCCGACATCACGCAGATCGGCCAGCCCGGTATCGAGATCGACCCGGTCCTCGCCCAATCCGATGGTCAGCGCGATCAATTCGCAGACCGCGCCGGGATCGTCGAGTTTCAGGAAGTTCTGCCCGAGCAGCTCCCGCCAGTGCTCGGCGATCTCCGGATCCCGGTAGTACGAGGACTGATTCGGCCTACAGAACCACTAACCACATCCCCGAGAGGCCGTCTCCATGACCACCACTACGCACTCCCTCGCCCCCACCAGTCTGGCCGCGTCGGTCGTAGTCCTACGGGACCCCGACATCGCGATCAAGCAGCGCGATTGGAGCGACGGGTCCTCCTCGCTCGAGCTGCGCCACCACTCCGTCACGATCGACACCTACGAGGGCCGCCCCGTCTACTGGATCGCGGGCCTCTCGCCCCAGCATGCTGTCACCGGACCGGACGGCGCACGCAAGGAACTGCCCTCCGTCCACTACGCCGCGGCCGCCGAGCTCGTCGCCGTCGTCGAGAAGTGGGCCGACCGGTGACCGCCCCGAGTGCGACGGAGCTCACCGACGACTGGCGCTCAATGCGCGACAGGAACGACGGCAGAGTCCCGAACATCGCATCCTTTCTCCCGTTCGACGCCGACCACCTCGCGACCATCATCGGCGACATCCTCGACCGGGACGACCTGTCCATGCGCCGGGACCTTGAGCGCCTCCAGCAACACCTCCGGGTACGTGGCGTCACTGGAATCACAGTCCTGGAGCGGCTCCACGCCGACTACCCCAAGATGTCGTGGGGCTCGTCCGGTGATTCGATCTTCGGCTGGTGCGACGACTACTCCACGCGAGACGAAACGTTCGCGCATGTCTGCCAGGGGCTCGGCCTGGCGGTCGACGAGGATTCTCTACACCCTAAGGCCGCGGGCACCGTCGAAGGCATCGATGTGTGGGTGCGTCGATGACCGCCCCCACCGAGGTCGCAACCCTCACCCCGCAGGCGCTCGCCGCCGCGACGATCGCCCTGTGCCGACCCGGCACCATCCGCCGGCGCAGCACCAATGAGGCGACCGGCACGGTCAGCCTGTGGCTAGCGTGCGGCCGGTTCGTCCGGATCAACCGGCGCAGCTGGGCCGCCGGAGGTGGGCTGTGGTGGATGCTCGGTGCAGCGGAGGGCGACCTCCCGGCCGATCGCTTCGAGAGTGTGCAGACGATGGTCGATGTCTGCGAGTCCGCGGCAGGGGCCTAGCCGCTGCCAGCGTGCGCGCACGAGTGCCAGGCCGCGGTCGACGTCGGCCTGGCATTGCCGCGTTCCGGGGTCGGTAGGGGGATAGTTTGTTTCGATAAGGAACCGCTCTCGCTCGGGTGTCATACCTGGTGAGACGCGGTGGGATGGCTTGGGGTTCCCGGCATTTCGGACTGATCTGAAACTGATTCGATTGAGGGGTTGCGCGATGTGTTCCCTAGGGTATATAGTTGTGTCATCAGCAAGGAACACCAACCGAAGGAGCCCGAAATGATCGCCACCACCAACACCCTCCCTGAGAACATCACCGCCACCGAGTGCACCGAGGTCACCATCGCTCAGCTCACCGAGACCCCCGCCGGTGGCACCCGCTGGATCATCGGCACCATCGCCGACCACGCGGACGAGGGCATGATCGACGACACCCTGGAGATCGCCCAGCGCGGCCGGTTCGGATTCATCGAGGACGACGCGGACTGGGAGGAGCGGGTGGTGGAGGTCCTGGCCAAGCGCGGGTGGGTCGCGGTCTACGGCGACGACATCGCACTCGACACCAACATCCTGCTCGCTCGGGCCTGAGCGGGAGGCCGGGGGCGGGGCTTAGCCGCCCCCGGCCGCCGCTCACCCTACCGACCGACGACACCCACCGAAGAGGAAACATGCCCGACCAGATTGCCGTCTCGCCCTGGGCCGACCTCGCCGTGCAAGCCCGCGCCCTGGCTGACCTCGCCGACCAGCTGGCCGGCCGCGACCCTGCCGACCTCGCACCCGACGAGGGTGGCGACCCCTTGGCCTCTCTCGACAAGCGCGCCCTGGACCTGGTCGGCGCCGCAGCTGCCTGCCGCCGTGCCACCTGGCAGAGCCTCCGCGACGGCGGTATGACGTTCGCCGCGATCGGCAGGCTGTTCCCTCGGGACGGCAAGCCGCGGACGATCTCGACCATCCGCAATGCCCTGGTCGCACAGGACCGCGCACGCTGACACGTTCGTTTGACGAACGAAATTTCCCCCTCCGAACCAGCCGCCGACAGGGGGCTATCTCGGCGCCGCTCCCCCTAGACTCCACACCATGGACGACGGCGACCCGATCTCGCCTGACGAGGCAGCGCTCATGGCGGCCGTGATCGACGCGATCGAGCCCGACACCGCCATCACGGCCGAGCACCTCCATAGGCATCTGGTCGCTGAGATATCGGACCCGCCGAGCCTGGTCGACGTGCGATCGGCATTGGCGATCCTGCGGATGCCGCACGTCGGCTACCGACCGGGTGAGTCGTCGGCCGCCGTGCTGGACCGGCTGCGCGACATGCTCCACCACGCCGAGCATCCACCGACGGTTGACCTCGATCACTACCTGGGCAACCTGCCATACTGAGCGGTATGCTTCGAACATGCGTTCGATCGCGTGGAGCCTTGGGTCGACCACCGGTCTCGACCCTGACCAGCTCTTCGCCGTGCGCGGCGGATGGGCTCGCCCCTCCCCGGTCGCATGTCCGAACGGCCACCCCCTCGGCCCTGGGCAGGTACTCGTCGGGACGCTCGCCTGCCTGGACGCTGGAGGGTTGCACCGCCTCTGGACCTGCCGCCGGTGCGGCACCGTCGTCTACTGGCCGCCTGTCACCGACGGGTGCGACCACCGGGTGTTCGACGAGCGGCGCAGTTAACGGCGCGCTCGGATCGCCTCACCAATCAGTTCCCGGGCGCCGTCGCCGAACACAGCCTGGTCATTCAGGATGGCGAACATCCGCTCGTACTGTGCGATCTCACGCGGCTGTGTCACCGACAGCTCTGCGGTCACCGTCTCCACCTGCACCAGCCGCTGGTCGAAGATCGAGAACCCAGTCCACGATGGACCCGCGTACAGCGCGTCAGCCGGGACGATGCCCAGCACCACGCGCGGTAACGACATCACGGTCAGTAGCCGATCCAGCTGCCCCAACATCACGTGCTCATCGGTCACCGTCGTATGCAGCACCTGCTCCGCGATGATGAAGCTGAACCGGCGGTCGCCCCGATACAGAACCCGCTGTCGTTCGATCCGCGCGGCCACGCCGTCAGCGAGATCATCCGGGATGCTGTAGAACTCGATGACCTTCGACAGAATCCCCTCGGCATAGTCGGCGGTCTGCAGCAGTCCGGGCACGATTGTCGGCTCATACCAGCGGATCGATCGGGTATCACCCTCAAGCCTGACCGACATCTTCTGTCGACGGCGAGTTCCGGCCCCGAGGACTCGCTTCCACTCCATGTACGCAGCCTCGATATTGCGCAGCGTCGCAACGAGATCAGCGAGTTGGTCGTGGCTGCCGGTGTGCTCACACCATGCCCGCAGGTCTGCTTCGGAGGGAGTCTGCTTGCCGTACTCGGTGCGAGACACTTTCGACTCGTGCCAATCGGCGAGCTGCGCCAGCCGTCGTGCAGTGAGGCCGGCGTCGCGGCGAAGCTCCCGGAGCCGTAGTCCGAGAGCTTCGCGCGCTTCATTGACGGCGTTGGTCACCGAGCACCGAGGTAGTCGACGTGGGGTACCGCCGCCTCCCACACGAGATCCCTTACCTGCAGGCAGTACTCCACGATCCGCCTGTCGGTGGTCAGCGCACCGCCACGCCACCGCCCGTCGGGCTCGAATACCGTGAACGCCACCGACTCGCTGTCGAACAGCCACCAGTCGTCGGCCGTCAGCTTCTCAGCATCGACAAGGTGACGGGACAAGTAGCGGATCTCCTCTCCCGCCGCGGCGTTCTGGTGCGAGACCTCCAGCAGCCAGCGGGTGTAGTCGGTGTGCGGGACGGTCACCACGCGAGCACGGCGAACATTCACGCCGCGCGCGGTGGTTTCAGCGACCAGGTCCAGCCAGCCCCGCAGCCATTCATAGTCGTCAGCCGAACCCCCTGCGAGGAACTCTCGGAACGGCTCACTCTCATTGGGGGTGGTGTAGGTGTCTTTCACCTCCAGGTGGAATGCCTCTTGCCGAGCCGACCGGAGCAGGTCGTCGAACTCGTCACCTTCCAGTAGGAGCACCGTAGAACTTCCTCTCGCACATCGGGACCTCGATCGCCGTCTCCCCCGGCGCGAGGTCCATTTGATTCAGGGTGGCAGGGTCGGTCACCGGCCGACCGGCCAGGGTGAAAGTTCCCCGCCCGGTATCGGTCATCGCGGCACCGACGAACGTGTCAGGCTTCGCGAACCCCAGAAGCAGGTGCGGAATCTCAACGACGTTGGGATCGCCCGTCTCCCATCCCTGCACGACGTAGGCGTTGGTATCGGTGGCCAGCAGCGTGGGGCATCCGCCGCCGCCGCTTCCACCATTTCCGAGGAACTCTAACTGCATGGCGCACCGTCCTGTCGAGTGATGTGCGCGAACTTGCGCGGCACCTCTCCATGGTCCCTGATCAGGTCCGTATGTGGTTGCGGTTGCGAACAATTGGTGCAAGTTCGCGCAAGTTTGTGGTGCCGCGCCGAGGTCGGTTCGTAGCTTGAATCCACACACGATCCGACCCACCACGAGGTGTCCGATGGCAACGCACGATCCGATCAACACAAGCGAAGCCCGTGTGCTCGCGGTCCTCGCACCAGGCGGGATGCTCACCGCCGACCAGATCGCCCGCAACGCCAACTTGGCTCGGCGTCGCGCAGCCCAAGCAGCAGGCCGCATGTCCATGCTCGGATTGATCGGATGCCGGCCGACCAATCACGGCGATGTGTGGGAGATGACCCCACGCGGCCGCGGCTGGGCGGCCACGTCGATCGGCAGGGCGACGCTGGACGTCCCCGGTTTCAAGGTCGCGCGGTGAAACCTCCCGCCATCGGCTACCTCCGGTCCGACGTCTCCGGTGCGCGGAAGGTCTGGGACCAAGTCCAGATCCGCGCTGTCAGCGCGCGTCTCGGCTATCGGCTGATCAAGACGATCGAGTTCTCCCAGCACACCGATGACCCGCTCGCCCAACTGCTCTCGACCATCGCGCGCGACGAGGTCGACGCCGTGGTCACCCCGTCTGCTGAGCACCTCGGCGGCGAGATCCCCGAGTCACTGATCTCAGCAGCCGACGTCGTCATCGTCTCGCCTGAGGAGGCGCACTCTCGCCGCCTCGCGAATCTGTTCGACCCGCCCAGCTCGACAAGCGAAGGAGATCTGCGTGGAGACAGCGATTCTCGTGCTCGTGATCGTGCTGCTGGTGCTCGTAGCTTGGCTGGTCGTCGATTCGATCCGCCGCTGACCTGATCCATCCGAGCTCGACCTGAGATTCGAGAGGAGGTGACATGAACGAGTTCGCAACCCCCGGCCCCGACGGCAACAGCGATGATGCCTGCATCCACGACCAGCCGAAGAAGCTGCGGATCGATGGTGCCGACAGCTGGACCAAGCCTACCCAGCTGGATGCGCGGAACAGCTGAGCACGGATAGACGAATAGCGCCCCGCCGGAACGAATCTTGGGTTCTAACGGTCGTCGCAACGCTCTCGATTGAGAGGTTGCGACGACCGTGTCGTTTGTTGGGGATATGGCCGAATTCGGTGACCGGTTGGCAGAGATGGTCGATGCCGGAACCTCGGTGACCGAAGCAGCGGTCGAACTGGGCCTGTCGCGGTCACGCGGATACAAGATCCTGCGCGACAGGGGCCAGCCGATGGGCGCGGGCCGACCGACGAACCGGCCCGCCGATCCGGCGCTGATCAAAGCAGTGTTCATCACGACAGGATCGGTGAATCAGGCCGCCAAGAAGGCGAACGTGGCGTTCTCGGTGGCCCGGCGGATCCTGCTGGCCGAGGGCTTGTTCACGCCCTCGCCGTCGCGCGGGAAGGACGAGGCCAGGCGCAAATACCTCGAACTGATCGAGCGGGGATGGTCCAACATCGCGGCCTGCGACGAAGTCGGCGTCAACGAACGAACCGGCAAGGACTGGAAAGCCGGGATCAAGCGGCGGGGAGCGAAACGGATCCGCCCGGACGGCTCCGTGGTGGACTACACGCTCCGCACTCGATACAAAATTGCGGTGAGCAAGATCGACATCGACGGCAGGCGGGCGCGGCATATCGGCCCGGACTCGGCGGGTGAGCGCTATCTGTCGTTGCAGAACCGCCTCGACATCGCCGACGGATTGTTGGTCGGACAGTCGCTGACCTCGATCGCCGAGCGGATCGGCAAGCACAAGTCGACCGTCTCGCGGGAGGTCCGCGCGCACCGAGTCAACGGCAGCTACCTGCCCTATCGGGCCAACCGGGACGCCGCGTTGACCCGGCAGCGACCCAAACCGGCGAAGCTGGTGAGCGATCAGGCGCTGCGGGCGCAGGTCGTGGCAGGGTTGAGTTGCCGGCTCTCTCCGGAGCAGATCGCGCACCGGCTACGCAGAGACTTCCCCGACGACGAAGGCATGCGGGTGAGCCACGAAACGATCTATCAAGCCCTGTATTTGCAGGCCAGAGGCGGTCTCAAACGGGAAGTCTCCCAGTCCTTGCGCACCGGCCGCGCCTATCGCGCGCCGCGGCGCCGACCCGACCGGCGGACACCGCGGTTCGGCGAGAACATGATCATGATCAGTGACCGGCCCGCCGAGGCCGCCGACCGCGCCGTTCCCGGGCACTGGGAAGGCGACCTGATCATGGGCACGGGAAACAAGTCCGCGATCGGCACCCTGGTTGAGCGCTCGACCCGCTACACGATGCTGGTTCACCTGCCCAAGGGGCATCACTCCGAAGCGGTCCGCGACGGTCTCATTGCCACGATCTCGACCCTGCCCGAACACCTGCGCGGGTCGCTGACCTGGGATCAAGGCACGGAAATGGCGCGCCACACCCAGTTCAGCATGGCCACCGGCATGCCCGTCTACTTCTGTGATCCGGCCAGTCCCTGGCAGCGCGGTTCCAACGAGAACACCAATGGCCTGCTGCGCCAGTACTTCCCGAAGGGCACCGACTTGACCGTCTACACGCCTGCGGACCTGGAGCTGGTCGCCCAGCAGCTCAACGACCGCCCACGAAAAACGCTCGACTGGGATACCCCAGCCGAGCGTCTTCGTGATCTACTGGCCGCCTAAACAGTCAGCGTTGCGTCGACCCCTTGAATTCACCATCCGGCGGGGCGCTTCTCGTCGCGTAACGCGTCCCATTACCCAGCCGATCATCCGGCGAAACCCAACCTATTCCAAGGGGAAGCATTGACCCAGCCACCGAACTACCCGATGCCACCGCAGCAGCGGCCACCGAAGCCGAAGACGCGAGCAGCATGGCTGATCGGTGGCGGTGTGGTCGCAGTGTTCGCCGTCCTCGTCGTGATCGGCACCGTGACAAAGGACAACACGAGCGAGGCCGCGCCAACCACTGCGAACGTTTCGCCGGAGTGGCCGACGCGACCAGACCCCACGTCGACGAATCCACCAACCGCCATCGCACCGCCCACGACCAATGCACCTGCACCGCAGGCGACGACCGTGGCAGCCTTCCCTGCTGGGCTCAACCCACGATGCAGTGAAGCGCCGGCGGATCTGGTCGCCGCGGCAACAGCAGGACTCAAGGACCGCACACATACGCTGGCCAACACCGTGGTCCTGCGGGGCGCCGACGGATATGAGTACCTCGGTGCGTCCGTCATCGCCCCCGGCGGCAAACTGATTCAGCGTTCGGACGTTTGGGTGCGAGGCCGCGGCAAGGTGTACGCAGCGTCCGGCGGTGCCCGCAACACATCGACTTTCGATCGCGCGTCATCCGGCCTGAATGTCGATCTCGCGGGCGATGACTTCGTGACCGTGGATCGGTGCACCTACGACTGGTCGAAGATCGCCGGACACAAGTAGACGACGAAATGCGCCCCACCGGAACGAATCCGGTGGGGCGCAATTGTGTTGCGGGTCAAGCCGTGACGCGAACCCAGCTGTTCGCAGTACCCGACTTCACAACGACGCTGCCGCCGCTGCACCGCGCTTCGAGGGTGATCGAATCGCCAGCGGTGACGTCGACGGTGGCCGAGCAGGTCGCCGTACCCGTGCCGCCGAAGGCGCCGAGGGAAACTGGCGAGCTGGTCGCGATGACCGTGGCGCCTTGCTTGATTTGCACGGTGCCAGTAACGGCACCCGCAGCCGCGTTGGACATCAGGATGTTCGCCGCGACGAGAACGCCGCCGCGGGTCGACTGCACCAACAGGCCGTTGCTGACGACCGAGCTACCCGGGTACGGGGTGGTGTCTGCGGTCCACGACGTCACCAGCGCGAAACTCGTCGTCAGACCAGGCGAGTCGCCGTTCTTGAACATCCCGGAAGGCAGGAACAGATTGGCGGTCGGGGCGATCACGATGCACGGCATCAGGCCAGCCCCCGAATGTCCGCGATCAGTCCCTTGCCCGGCGTGGTGCCGACGCCGGTGACCTGCACGGTCAGGATGTCCCCCGCGCTGTAGGCGTAGGTGCCTGTTGCCGTGCCGCCGGCCACCTGGGATCCCGCAGCGATCGTGGCCGAACTGCCTGTCATCGTCGTACCGTTCTTGCGGAGCTCGACGACCAGGTTGCCCGAGGCGTCCGGAGTCGCACCGCGATATGTCACCGAATTGAAGGTGACGTCGCGCTGCAGCTTGATGCCGAACGGAAAATCACCGGTGCCGGGCGAGGTGCTGCGAACGGTGTCCTTGCCGAAAGCTGGAAGGGACACGTCGTAGGGCGTGGTGCCGACGGCCGGTGTGCGGGCGTCGGACAACCGCGAGTCGTTGCCGACGCATGCCGTCGTTCCAGACGCGCCGAACGCCGAGGCGCTGAACGCTGGCGACGACGCCGTGCCTGCGAGCACGCCGCCCAGCTGCACGATGCCCTTCGCCGAGGTAGTCGCGTCCGGAGCGGCCGGGCCCGGCGAGCCCGTGTCACCGCGCGGGATCGTCAGGTCGAGGACCTGAGTGGGCGGGGTGCCGGTAATCAGCGCGCCCGCCGAGCTGCCGGGGGTGCCAGTGACGACCGACCCGATCGTGAGCGAGTTCGCCGGACCGGTCAACCCAGTAGCGCCCGTGGCGCCCTGCGGTCCACGGATGACGACGCCCTGACCGTCGGCCATCCAACCGTCTCCGGTGCGCCAGATGTACAGCAGCCCATCGGCGGCGACAACGTACTGGGCGCCGTCGCCTTCGGGTGGGGTGGTGGGCAAGGCCGCGTAGGTCGCCACTCGACGGTCCACCTGGATGCCCTCGCCCTGCGGGCCCCGGACTACCGCGTTGCCGGACGACGCGGGGACCGGCGACACCACGGTGAGGTCGACCAGCCCAGTCGATCCAGTGTCGGGGTCCTCCTCGTCTGGGCCGGGCAGATACTCCGGCACGTCGAAGCTGAACGGTTCGACAGTGACCGCATCGCCGTCGTACTCCAGGTCGAACGACACCCGCCAGGTCCACTCGGACGGGTTGGTGTCCGCGCTCGGCGCGACGAGGAACACGCCGCGGTCACCGCGCCACGTCAAATAGCCGAACTCGTCGAGGCTGGCGGTGTAGTGCTGCGGCAGTTGGACATACGTTGCCGGTGCCGGAACGCCATCAGCCACCAGGATCTTCGGCGCTTCGGCGGTGAACGTGATCGTGCCGGTCAGCGGGTGGAATTCAGGCGTGCGGTCGATATCAGGGCCGTCGATGATGTTGGCGAGGAACCGCCCGACGACCTTGCCGTACTTGAGCGGTGGCAACTCAGCCATCAGATACTCCCCTTCATAAGTGCACTCCTTCGAGCGACGGCGGGGCCGATACCTCGGCACCCAGCTCGCGCAGCTTCACCGCGACCTGCTCGTCCCACACCGCGTGCGCGGCAGCAGCGGCCCGACGGCGCGCGGCCGACGCCTCGCCCTCCGCCTTGTACGCGGCGAACTCTCGTTCGATCCCCGCGACCCGACGGTCAGCGTCGGCCGTGGCGCGTTCGGCGATACCGGTCGCGATCTTCTCCAACTTGCCGAGGTTGTCGAGCTTGGTGCCCTTGCGCCCGAAAATCCCGCCGACGACCGCGGTGATTCCACCGCCCGCGCCGAGAGCAGTGAGGATCGCCGCCCACTCCTGGACCTGCACGTCATCGCCTCCCAAAGTCAGCGTCGCCACGGATCACTCCCTTGTCGGGGTGCCAGCAGCAGCGAGCCACGGTAGCCATCGGTCGATCGCGGCATCCACCGCGGGAATGGACATCAGGCGTGTCACGGTCGCCGACACGGTCAGTGCGACGCCGACGCCCGCAGCAGTCTCGGGCAGGCCGGACGCCTCGACGATCACTGGAGCGGCGACGAGCAGGCCGAGCACTACCTGAACCGCGGTGCGCAGCGCGGCCCTCCACGGGTACTGCACCTGGGTGGGCGCCTCGGGGAGGCTGTGCTCCCCCATCACTTCGCCTTGGGATCGAAGCCGTCGATACCCAGCTTCTGACCGATGGCGGCCAGGGCGTTCACGACGGTCCGGCCGCCGAGCTGCGGCCAGCCGACGAAATTCTTGCCGTCCTTAGTACCGGGACCGCCGAGCTGATCGAGGGCCAGACCTGCAGCCTGATTCGCGTCCATGATGGGTGCCTTTCGGTCGAGTTGTGCCTGTACGTCGCGACGGAACTTCGCCATGTCCATCTGGCCGGGATCCCATTTGCCCTGCTTGGCACCGGCCCATTCCTTGTGCCCGATCACCCGATCGGCGCCGTAGCCGAGGCGCCGCACGATCGCGGCGCAACACCGCACGTACGCCTGGTACTGCGCGGGCGCCCATCCCTCGGTGCCGTTGTTCGCGGCCTCGATGCCGATCGTGTGCCAGTTCGCGTTGTCCTCGGGAAGGCCCGGATACTCGCCCATCCCGGCGTGCCATGCGACGCCAACGGCGACCACAGTGGCGGTACCGTCCTTGCCGAGGTGGATCTGCGACAGCGGGCCAGGCAGGTGCGCGAACCCTTCGGCGATCTCGCGTGGCGGGGTATTCGAGCCACCGGTGTGGTGGCAGATCACACCCCACACCGACCGGAAGTCGCCGTGCCCGCGCTCACGCCAATCGGGGTACTCGACGACTTGCACGCCCTCGGCGCGCAGCACATCGGCCAGCCATACAGGGTCACCTGTCCAGGGCATCTTTTGCCTCCTCGATTTTCGTGCGGATGGTCTCGACAATTCCGGCGAGTGCCTCAGATTTCGTCGCGGCTTGGAAGGCCACACCGCGCGGGTGCTCGGCCTTCCATGTGCCGTCCGGCAGCTGCTCGGTCTTGACGTCGTCGACGTCCCAGTAGGCCTCGATGTCCGGGATCGGCCACTCGCCGTCTTCGCCGCGGCCGTAGTGCAGACCCGTGTCGTACGGTCCGGGCAACCCGCCCGGTGTCGACGACCAGCGCACCACCTCAAGCGCAGGGTCTCGCCGCCATCCACGCTGGATGAGGTAGTCGGCGATGCGCGGGGCCTGCGCGACCTGGATCACCGCGGGCTCGGCCAGCTTTCGGCCGGCGGGATTCTTCCACTCGGGCAGGTGCACGACCGCGAGCTCCTCAGCGAGCTCGCGGACCTCGGGTGCGACTTCGGGCACGTCCATGGTCGGCAGGGTGCCGTTGACCACGTGGCCGAGGAACTGGCGCATCTTCTCCGTGACCTGCACACCTTCTTTGTTGGTGGCGAAATACTCGATCTGGTCCTGGTCGCGACCGGTTGGTGTGGTGACTTGCTCGACGATCAAGGGGTCGGTCACGGTTGGCCCTCCAGGGGTTGGGCGCCGATGATCAGCTGCGCGCCGGTGGTGATGATGCTGTAGTTCCGTGCCCCGGTCTTTCGGACCACCACATAGATCTGTGCGGTCTGATTCGCGGCGACCGTGGCATGGGTCGAGGCCGGGCTGATCGGCTGTTCCCAACGCGGGTATAGCTGGCCCTGGTGTTGATTCGCCGATCCGCCGCCGCCGCCGTAGCCGATCAGCGGCCCGTCCGCCGCTCCCAGCCTGATCTCGACGTCCACCCGCGTCTGATTGATCTCGGACACGTGCGACTGATTGCCCAGCGAGCCACCCAAGACGATCGGCCGCCACGGGATCGTCTGCGCCGGGATCGTCATCGTGGCCACGGTTTTCGGCGACGCGGACATGTTGCTACCGCCGGTGAACTGCGAACCTGCGATGGCCCATGGCCCGCCGAGGCGCGGGGCGGGGATCGGCTGCCATTCGCTGGCCGTCGTGTTCCAGGCCAGGACCGCGCCTTGCCGTGCGGTGGTGAGGTCGCCGACGTCCTCGGCATCCGAGATCGCGCCGGGCTCACCGGGATCGCCGACCGGCCCGACTGCACCGCGCGGGAACTGCACGTGCAGAACCTGGTTCGGGGCGGTGCCGGTGATCGATGCTGTCGCCGTGCTGCCGACCGTGCCGATCGTGGCGACACCGGTCAGGATGTTGGGTGGGCCTTGATGGCCGGTAGCCCCGAACGCGACGGTGAAGCGCACGAACTCCATGCCCGTCCACAGGTAGACCGCCTGCTCGGCGACCACCCGCCATGCACGCCGGGCCTGTGCCTCGCCGAGGTTGAGCGCTTGGAGTGCGGCGAAGGTCGCGACATCGCCCATCCACTGCCACGGCCATGCCGGGTTTCCTTGCGGGCCTGCCGGTCCGGGCGCGCCCTCGCGGATCTCCAGCAGTGCCTCGCGGTCCACCAGCTCGAGCGGGTTCACCGTGTACGGCAGGCCGACGGGGTCGGAGACGCCGCGCAGCACCAGGGAAATGTCTGTGTCGTAGATGACGGTCATGGCGCCCCCGTAACCGGCGCAGCCCACACGGAGATGTGCGCGCCGCCCTGGTAGTAGGTGTAATTTCCGCCGCCGAGGTTGCGGCGCAGCACGATCGCGATCACCGCTGGCACTCCGGCCGCGATCACACCGACCGAGGACGCTGGGGTCATCGACGGGGTTTCGAACATCGGACCCAATTTCGCGAGCCAGTCCATGCCGAAGCTGAAACCGGGCCCGTAGGCGACGATCTGCCCGGCCGCGTTGGTGATGCGCGCCTCGATGTCGACACGGTTGCTGGCATCGGTGGCGGCCGTGCGGACGAAGCAGCCACCGGTCACCATGGGCCGCCACGCGACATCCTGTGCGGGGATGGTGATGTTGCAGATCGTGTTCGGGGTCGTCCCCGTGCCGGATTGGGTGGTCGCGAAACCTGCCGCGCCGTTCCACGCGGCTCCCTCGTGCACGGTCCAGGGGCCGCGCCAGCCCGGATACGGGGTCGGTTTCCACTTGCTGACGTCGGGATCCCACAGCGGCACCGCCCGATTGACCGGCGGTGACGTGTCGTCGTAGTCAGGGGCACTGCGTAGCGGACCGGGCGCACCGAGCGGGCCTTTCCGTCCAGCCACGCCGCGCGGGATCACGACGTCGAGGGTTTGGGCGGGTGAGGTTCCCGTGATCGTGATCTCCAGATCGGCACCGACCGCGCCCGTCGTCACCGACCCCAGAGTGAGGGTGTTCGGTTCGCCGGTCGGGCCGTGTCCACCGAAGGCCTCGGCGAAGGTGTCGAAGCTCTGCCCGTTCCAGTACATCAACGTATTGGTCGACTCCACGCGCCATGCCTTGCCTGCATGCGCGGGGCCGAGACGCTCAGCGAGCGCGGTCAGGGCGACCGGGTCGGAGACGTCACCCTCCCATCGGAACCTGTTGGCTTCCGGACCCTGCGGACCTTGTGGACCCGCTGATCCCGTGGGCAATTCCAGCGTGCCGTCGGCCGGGGTGCCGACGAACGATTGCACGACGCCGTCCTGGCCGATGCCCTCGTTGATTCCTCGGATTCGGGTGGCCGCGAAGTATTCGCCGATGGTGGTCACGATGCAGCCTCCGGGACAGGTTGAGCCCACACGGTGAGCGCGGCGTTGGCGCGGTCGTGGCCGATCTTGCGGCCGCTGTCACCGACCCGTTCCACGCACACATGCAGGGTCGCCGTCTGCCCTGCCGCGACACAGGCGTACGTGCTCGACGGGGCGAGTGGTTTGGTGGCCTCGTCACCGAACGCGGGCGCGAACAAGATGGGCAGGTAAGCACCCGAGACGCGGTGTCCCGCACCAGATCCGACCATGACGCCATTACCTGAGTTCAGCCGCACACGGATCTCGGCGCGGGCGTCATCGCCTTGCTCCATGAAGATGCGCAGGTTCCCGTAGACCATGGGCCGCCACTGGTACGGCAGCGGGGGAATCGTGAAGATGCCCGCGGCGTACGAGGCAATCGCCTCCTCGCGGTTCGCGGCGAACTCTGCGTCCAACCACCCCCACGGCCCGTGGCCCTGTGGGGGTTGGGTCGCCTGCCAGCGTCGACCCGACGCGGTCAGCGCGAACATGCTGCGCCTGACAGGGCCGATCGTGTCGTCGTAGTCGGTGGCCGCGGTGATCGCGCCCGCCGCGCCGACCGCACCGGCCGGTCCTTGTACTCCCGCTGCTGCGGTGGCCTGCAGGGTCTGGGCCGAGGTGGTGCCAGAGAAGTTCAGCGCGGCCACGGTGATGCCCGGATCGTGCGTGGTCGCCACAGTGACGGTATTGCCGGGCGCCACCGGACCCTGGACACCCACAGCATTCGCCGAGTGAATCCAAGTGGTGCCGTCCCAGAAGTCCATGCCGTTGGTGTCGAGTCGATGCCACCACTTGCCGCGGTCCGCGGCGCCGAGCCCGACTGGTCGCGCACCGATGTTGGCGATCGCGCCCTGCTTGGCGAACGTCGTGCCCGGTGCTCCTCGCGGTCCGTCCGGGCCGGTCGGGCCAGCGGGCAGCAGCAGCGCCGCTGCTTGCTCTGTCGGGGTGACCGTCGCGGTGAGGATCGGCAGTCCGTCGAGGTCTGCCTCTTCGGTGGCGACCAGACGCGCGGAGATCTGAATGTCGGGCAACGGTCCTCCTAGAAAATAATCAAATCGAGGTCAGCGCCGACGTCGGTGGCGATGGACTGCACCGCGGTGGCGAGCTGGCCGAGGCGCGTCCAGGCCTTGGTGACGGTGTCCTCCTCGTCGCCGCCGTCGCCGATCGTCAGCTCCCATCGGGCGGCGTTGTCGCGGTCATCGTTGAAAGTCATCTCGGTGACGAAGTCCGTGAAGATCTGTTCGCCCAGCTGGAAACCGATTTGGTCGCCCAGCTCGAAGTCCTTGCCCAGTAGGTATGGCGCACCGTCGCCGACGGTGACCCGGTTGGACGTGTAGCCGCGCGTCTGGTGCAGGCCCGCGCGACCGGCCATCACGCCATCCAAGGTGAATGCCTTCGTCGAATTAGCGACGACGTGTTCCTTGAATGCGAACGGCCCTGCCTCGCGGGTGCGCTCGCTATTCGAGTACGACATCCAAGCCAGGAAAACATCATCGAGCTGCCCTTGATAGAGCGAGTCGAGACCGGGAATACCGATCAGCAGACCGACCCACGACAGCAGATTCTTCATGGCGATTTCGATGCCCGCGTTGACCCAGCCCGGCGACTTTCCGCCGACGATCACCGAGGTAGCGAGCGGCTTGTGTACCGCGATCTCCGATGCGCCAATGCCGGAGTATTCGCCATCGAGATACCACACCCACGGCAAATTCCGTGTGGTGCCGAACGGTCCCGAATTCGCGTAGACCGCTTCATATTCCGACTGCGCGTTGAAATTTGGGTATCGCTTCGGGGTGGTGTCGTCGATGAAGTCTTCGAACCACGAGACCAGCCCGTCGATCAGTGTTCCTGTCGGGCCGGTAACGCCGGACTTGTCCGTCGTCCACAGCACCACGGTGGGCTTGTCCAGATGGAACCACTCCGGGGCGGGCTGCTCGTCTTCGCCCGGAATGTAGAACTTGGCTTCGAGGATCACGCCACTGTCTTCGAGCCAGCCCTCGAAGAACTTGTCCGCCATGTCGAAACGCGCTGTGCCAGCGGCCCATTTCGATGTGTCGGTGAGGATCCATACCGGCACCATCGCGATAGGCCACAGAGAATCACCGGCACGGACCCATTCGGGAGCGTCCGACCATTGCCCCGGATAGGCCGAGGATTGTTGCCGAATGAGGTTACAGGACATATAGATGCCGATGAGAGTTTCGGTCGGACCGAAAAGGACCATGTGTCGGGGCCATTGCGCCAGGATCGGCGCGAATGGCGAGGCCCACAATGCGGTTGTGGCGATGTGCTGCCAGCAATGAATGGCCTCGACGTCAACGTATTCGGTGCCGTCGTCCTCGCGCACCAGAGCGACCCTGGTGATATACCCGTCCCACCGGAATGCCTTGGTATTCACGGTGATCGGAACAGTCCGATTCTCCGGGCCGACCCCGTCCTCATCCGCTCGAAAAAGGTGATCGAAGTACAGAGTGTCGCGGGCGACCTTCATCTTCAATCCGCCCGCTTTGTTGCGCGCGTAGCTGAATTGCAGTTCGAGGTAACGGTTTTCCTCGCCGACCTCCTGCAAGTACTTGTCCCAATACCGAACCATGACGGTCTGGTCGGCGCGGTACTCCTGGTCCTGGCGCTCGGCCAGGTCCATCCGCCGGACCTCGACGGCTTTGTCCCACGTCATCAGAACGGCCTCGACGAGCGCGGGGTGACAGTCACGGTGATCTCCGATTCTGTTGTGCCACCATCGGATACGACCACGGTGATCGGCAGCGACGACCACGGGTCGACCGAGCGGAACCAGCGGCGGCCTGCGAGCTGCCCCCAGACGTTGCGCCCGGACGGCTCCGCGCCGGAGTAGACGCGGGCCGTTCGGTGGCGGGGGTGCGAGTCGATCCGGAGGGTCTCCCCCGCCTCGATCGTCGGTGTCTCCACAATGCGGGTCGGGTCATCGGTGAGCGGGTCGCCGATGACCCAGCGACCGGGGCCATTCATCGTGTACCGCGGCCATGCCGGTTGGTCGGCGGCATTGCGCGCCATCAGCACGCCCTCACCGAAGGCATCACTGTTCCGCCACGTCGAGGTCTCCTCAAGGTGGTGTTCCAGCGGATCCATGGCTGTCGCCGACATCTGATAGGTGATCGCCGCGTTCACCGCAGGGTCGATATCGTCGATCGGTTCTGGTGGCCCGTCGAGCTGGAACGGCTGGAAGCGCCAGCCCTGATGCCGGGTGAACGTACCGACTTTGAACGGCCGGTCGGTGGACCAGCCGCGGAACCAAGCGTCATGGATGGCGTGGAATCCGCGCACCGTGGGCCCCTGGAGGAAGACGTTGAAGTCCCACTCCTTCTTCGAGCGCACGCTGCGCAGGAAGGTGGCGCCGTCCTGGCGGGCGCCCTCGCTCACGAGCAGCCCAGTCGGGGCGAACGTGTGCCCCGACTGGGCGATGATGCGCACACCTTCGCGACCGGCGCCGGTACCGTGCAGGTGCCAGCACCGGCCGTGGATGTCCCAGCCGACAATCTTCGTCGCCTCGCGCAACAGCAGCGGATTCATCGACCGAACCCTCCTGACGATCGAGTGGCCATCGTCCGGCGCCGGACCACCCGCTCGACGGCGGCCGCGGCGCTGTTCGGGTCCATGCCGTTATTGGTGACGTTGAGCGTGGTGCCGCCGCTCATGGCGCCCATTCCGAGGACGCCTGCCCCGGTCTCCAGCATTTCCTTCCAGTTGTCCTGGAAGAACGACTGGAATCCTTCGCTGGTCTCGGTCCACTGCGCCGAGGCCTGCGTGGACAGGTTGGCCAGCGCCTGCTCTGGGGAGCTGGCCATGTACCAGGGCGCGGAGCCGTTGAACAGCTCACCTGTCAGGGGCATGCCCTGGAGCGGATGATCGGCCTGTTCCGTCGTGGTGGGTGTGGTGCTAGGGGTGTCCGTGGTCGGCGTGGCCGTGGTGGTGTCGGTTCCGATTGCGGCAGTGTCGGTCCCGGTGCCAGCAGTGATGGCGTTGCTGCCACTGCCTGGCATGTTCACGACGAACACTTCGGTCGCCCCGGAGCTGTTCGTGCTGCCGCCGGCACCGAGTGAACCGCCGGAACCTCCAGAGCCCCCGCCGGACCCGCCGAGACCGGTGCCACCCCCGCCATCAGCGGGGTTGCCTCCGAGCGGCCAATGCCACTGCTGCGCAAAGTCGTTGGCTCCGAGAGCGCCCGCGCCGACCTCGACGCCATCGCCGCTGCTCGCCTCGACGTTGACGCCGTCGACAGTGCTCGCCATATGTCCGGCAGTGCCGCTGCCGCCGTTCGTGCCGATCGACAGATCGTTCTCGCCGCCGATGCCGCGCTGCCAGCCCATCGACCCGAAATCGCTGTCGGTGGTGAAGTAGCGAGCGTTCGGCATCTTGCCGGTGGCCTTGGCCCACAGCCCGCCCGCGATCGCGGAGCAATCCCAGCCCGGATTGCCGGTGCCGCCGAACTGGTACGCCTTACCTGCTTCGCCGCGTGCCCAGCTGAGAATGCCGCCGTTGGCCATCGACTCCATGTCGAAGCCGAAGCGGCGGCCGACCTCGCGCCAGATCCCGATCGACCTGGCCCGCTTCGACTTCGCTAGCGGGATGAAGGCTTCCTCTTGGGTTTCGCCCTCGGCCCACTGAACCAGGCCGCTACCGCGGCCCTTCTGGATCAGCGCATCATCGGGCAGCTTCCCGTCGGCGAAGGACAGGATTCCGCCGTCGGCCTGCTTGGTCGCCCACGGAGACGCCTTCGACACGGTCAGGTCACCGTTTTGGATCCGGGTGGACAGGGCAACCTCGGCCTCGATGGTGATCTTCTTGCCACCGTTCTGGACGATGAATCCGTCCAGTGTCTTCTGTGCGTCCGCGGTGCCTGCCGACACCTCGAATCGGCCATCAGGCAGCTTGGTGATGCTGAGCCCCAGCGATTCCAGAGCAGTGGTTTGCTCGGGGGTGTTGGAGCTGATGATGATGTTTTTGCCGTTGGGGACGGCTTCGACCTCAGCACCCAGGGCGCGGGTTACCAGCTGTGCGTTCTTCGCTTCGTCGGCGGTCTGGACGAACGCATCACGCATGTTCGCCAGGGCGGGACGGCCCTTGTTGTCGATGATGTTGGCGAACCCGTCGAGCCCGTCAGCGGCGCCGTTCAGCTTGTCCTGCGCCGACTTGAGCGAGTTGCCGAAGTCGACCAGGCCTTGCTTGCCGGTGAGCTCGCCGATCGCGACAGCCGCCGTGCCAATCGGATTGAGAATGCCTTCGAGAGTGTTGCCGAACGACCGGAGCACCACCGACAGGTTCGACGCTGTCGTCGAGGCCCACAACAGCATCACATCGCCGAGGGTGAACGCGGCCTCGCCGATCTTGATGAAGAACCCAGTGATCTCCGGCTGATGGGTCTGCACCCATGTCGCGACCTTTTCGAGGGTCGGGCCGAAGGCCTGTGCGAGGCTGTTCTGTACGCCCTCCATGGACACTTCGATCGAGCGGCGTGCGCTCTCGATCGTCCCGGCGGTGTTGCCGCCCATCGTGTCTGCGGCGTTCTGCGCGGCACCTTGGAATTCGCCGAGGCTGGCTACAGCGGTGTCGAGATTGAAGCTGTTCAGCGCGCCGCCGAGGTCCTCGGCCTGCGTGCCGAACAGCGCCAGCGCGAGCTTGTTCTTCTCGACGGGATCTTCGATCTCGCGGATCTTGGCTAGGAGCTCGCCGGTCGCCTCGCGGGCGGTGGCCCCGCCTGCTGCGAACTTCGCGATCATATCTTCCGACGAGAAGCCCAGCTCGTCGAATGCTTCGCTGGTCGACTCGCTGCCGTCGACGACACGGATCGAGAATTCTTTCCAGGCGTCAGCTGCGATATCGGCGTCGCGCGCGCCACCCTTCACGGCCTGGTTGATCAGGCCCACAGCCTCTGGGCCGGTCAAACCCAGCTTTCGGAATTGGGTGCCGTACTCGTTGATCGTGTCGAGGAAATCTTCGGACCCGTTGAGCCCGTTACGTTCCGCCGCGGCGAACAAGTCGAATGCCTCTACCGCGCTCCCGGCGATGCCGGTCTTGATCGCCTGCCCGGCCGCCTTCGAGACCGCTGTCGTCTCTTCGCCCATCAGTTCGGCGATCGTCGTGATCTGGCTGATCACGGCCTCGGTCTGTTGGGTGGTGTCGTCGGTGCTGAGCAGTCCCGATTGGATGGCATTGCGGGCCGTCTCCATGTTGTCCGCGATGGACGCACCGAAGTTCGACGTGTACGCCCGCGCGGCAGCTGAGCCGATGGACTTCATGGACGCTTCGTCGATCCCGAGGCGGGCCTGGATCAGGTCGGCTTGCTTTTCCCGCTCCATGCCCGCCGTCAGCGACTTGACGAACACCGCGCCCGCAGCCAGGCCCGCGACGCCAAGGACAGCAGCGATCGGCCCGGCCTTGCCACCGAGCGAGCCGATGGCGTCGGTGATCCCGCCGCCCATCGACCTGCCGCCAACCTCGCCCGCCGACTGGCCGGCACCCTGCATCGCTTGCGCGAGCCGCGGCGCGATCTGCGAGGTCTCGGGGACGATCGCGAGATACGCGGTACCGATTTCGGTGCCTTCACCAGCCATTACGCTGCCTCCTCCCAGCCAAGGAACTTGGCCATGTCCGCAATGGGGATCGGCTGGGTGCCGATCTTCTCCACGCCCGAATCGACGCCGGGGCGAGGGATCGGTTTGGGTGGTCGCCCGGATCGGGCTGAGGTCGACTTCGCCCACCGCAGCCAGCGCAACGAGTCAGCGATGTCGGCCATCAGCAGCTCGGGCAGCTGCCACGCCCAGTCCGCAGGCTTGAGCGCCCGCGACAGAGCGGAGCTCGGTAGCCGATGTGTGACGATGGCGCACAGATCACCCCAGGTGAGGTCGTCTGTGCCGAGTTGCCGCAGCCGCAGGCCACGGTCGATGAGGTCGGATTCGATTGCCCCGCCGTGCTGTTGGATCAGAGCGTCGAGGCCTAGGATTCCCCCAGCGAGATCCCCGAATGCTCGGCCCATGCGTCGAGAAGGGCGTCCATCTGGTCAGGGAACGTGGAGTCGATCGCGGCGATCATTTCCTCAGTCGCGTACTTCTCGATCACGAACCACATGGCGTTGCGATCGTTGAGTCCCCGCAGAGCGCGAACGGTGCTGGTTTGCAGGTAGGTCAGCGACGGCAACCGGACCTCCACGACGTCGTCACCTTCGCCGAGGTTGTGGACGAAGTCCGCGGTGACCCGTTCGGGCTTCTTCTTGGTTTTCGGTGCAGTAGGCATGGCGCGCAAGCCCTTTCATGTATTGGAGGTTGGTGCGCAGGCTCGGACCCCGGAGGGCCCGGCGGCGGCCGGTGGGCCTGCGCGTGGGGGACCGGCCGCCGCCGGGGATCAGGACTACGGCGCGAAGACGCCGTCGTCGTAGTAGCGGAAGCTCTTGGCGCCAGCGGAGTCCGGGAAGGCCTCGACGACGATCTGGAAGCCGATCAGCTCACCCGCGTTGTAGGCGTTCTCGGAAACCTCGGAGATCTTGCCGTTCGGGATGACGATGCGGAGCTTCTTGCTCTCGTGCTTCATGTCGAAGATCCACGAGCGCATCGGCAGCACCGAGCCGGTCTCGGTGACCTTGATCAGGGTGCCGCTGGATGCCGTCGGCGCGGTCACGACCACGTTGGCGACACCGAACACCTCCTTGAGCACGTCGGCATCCCACGCGCCGTAGAGGGTCAGGCCGAAGCGCACAGAGTGCTCAGTCTGCAGCTGGGCGATGATGGAGGCGTTCCAGTCCTTCACCGGGGTCACGGTGCGTTCGCCCTGGGACTCCAGGCCGTCCTCGGACACGTAGCCGAGGGCTTTGAACAAGGCGTCCGGAACGGCCGCCGCGGTTGCGGGCAGGGTTGTGCCGAGAGGGGCAGCGAGGACGCCGCCGGTGGACAGCAGCGGGGTGCCCGCGCCGATGTACTGGGTAGACGGCAGAGCCATCACGGTCTCCTTCAAGGGGTTTGCGCAGGCCCTTGGGAGATGGCGTTATGAAGTTGGACGATCAGAGCGGGGTGCCGCGTACGCGAACCTCGGCGGTGACCAGGTAGCGGGGCAAGTCGGCCTCCAGGTCGGGCAGGAATGCCATGCCGAGATCGCGCACCCGGTCACACCAGGCGGTCGACAGCACGCCACCGGCCGCTGTAGCGAGAACTGCTCGCACCATGCGTGCCAGTGCGGCCGCATCGGGTGCTGTGGCGGCGTAGCACTCCAGCACGATGCGCGGTTCGTCGGTGATGACGTTCACCTGGATGCCGCCGACGCGCGCAACGCGCACGCCTTCGACTGGTCTCGGGTTCGGCACCTTTGTCGCGACAACGGCTTCCGAGCCGAGGCCTGCGAGTTTGGATGCCAGCCAGGCCACTAGTTCGGCCTCGATGTCAGGAAACGCGAACGCTTCCATCAGCGGGCCGAGTCGATCGAACGCTGCAGCGTGTGATTCGCGGCGTTGTCGCGGATCCCTTTGCCGTTGTAGGTGTAGACCGTTGCACGCCACCGGCCTTGGGGTCGCTTCGCGCCCTGGGTCGTGCCTCGCTTGTACCCAGCGTCTTCGCCACCTGCAGCCGCCAGCACCTGGTCGGCGCGCTTCTCTACCTCGGCGACGACACCCGCGCCTCGCCGGATCTCGTACATCGCAGAGAAATTGATGTCCAGGCGTGTGACCCTGCTACCCATCGACCCTCCTCAAGGTGAGCACGTATCCCCAGCCACGACCGAGCGGCCCATTGAACGGCGATGCGGTGAAATCGCGGGGGTCGCCGACGACTTCATAAAGGCCGGCCACCGCGGGGTCGGCGATCCGGATCTTGTCGCGGGCTCGAGCGGGGAATCCCTTGGGCACCATCAGCTCGAGGTCGACCACGACCCGATCGTGCCCAGCCAGCGGGGGCTCGGCGGTCGAGGCACCGGACCAGCCAGCGACCTTCCGGTCGATGCCTGGTGCTGTCAGTAGCGGGGTGTAGGTGACGATCGGATTGCCGTGCGCGTCCTTCGCGCCCGCGACGAAGGTGTAGTGCTGCACGGTGAACGGTGTGGGGATCACGCAATGCCCTCCAGTCGGTAGCGGGTGAGCACTGCACGCTCCTCGAAGTTCAAAGACAGTCCGCCGACCGAACCATCAGGGTTCGTCGCCATCTGCACGTTGTAGACACCCGCGCCCTGGGCGCGGACCGTACCGGCTGGTGTCTCCATGCGGGTCGCGATACCGAGCGCCACCGACATCACCTCGGGGGGAACCTCGGCGTACCCGTGGGTCATGGTGACCATCACGCTGCGCGGCCGCCATCCCCAGCGGCCGCACAGCCTTGTCAGGTGGCCCAGCTCGGACCAGTCGTAGTCCTCGGCGGGCACGAGCTCGCCGAGTTCGGTCACAGTGGCCACGGCGGTCAGGTGGGTGGTCGGCAGCATCAGGATCGGGTGATGCGTCGGGTCCACCGTGACCGTTGCGGTGATCGAAGGCGCGATGTGCCAACCGCAGTGTTTGCGGATCAGCGAGGTCGCGACTTCGAGTGCCTGGTCCACATCGCCGTCTTTGTACTTCGTCAGGTCCGTGCTGGTGGCGAGCAGTGGCATCGTCACGGTGCCTCCTCACAAGATGAAGGTCATCGAGCATTTGCAACCGGCGGTTTCGTCGGCGCCGCCCTTTTTGTCGCCGGGCCAGCGCAGACCATTCGGGAACTTGTCTTCCATCGGCACCAGCAGGCCCCGCATCCTCGTGTGAGAGGACCGAGGGTTGGTGCTGTTGACGTTCCAGCGTTTCGAGATCGCCCCGTTGGACTCCGCGGCATGGTGCCCGCCGAAGTTGCCCGCCGAGGTGACGACGCCACCGGAGAACCGGTCCAGGCGCGAGGACAGCGCCAGGTCGAACACGGCGCCGACGACGAGGGCGGCAACGACTTCGCCGTCCTGCTCTTCGGCTTCGGCGAGCTCAGCTTCGAGATCCTCGGCCGTTTTCTGGTTCCACGCCTCGGCCGAGGCGGTCGCGTCGGCCAGTAGCCACGGGTCCATCTCGTCGGGGTCGAAGTTGGACCGCTTGTCACCGAGATCTTTCGCGACCCGCCACCCGATCTCGCGTGCCGTGGTCTGGTTCTCGGGGAACAGCGCGTCGCGGAGCTTGCCGTTCCATGCGCTGGCGACCAGCGTGCTGGCGCCGGTATTCACGCGGTGCAGGACTTCGGCACGCTGCAGCTCCAGCACCGCGCCGACCGCGGCCGCGGTATCGCGACGGCGGCCGGCGCGGAGTGCTTCGTGCGTGGAATCCGCGCGCACAGGTCAGTCCTGCGCGATGATGCCCGCCGACCGCAGCGCGGCGAGCATCGCATTGATCGCGGTGCGCGACTGCGCGTCGATCGTGCTGCCGCCGGTGGGATCAGCAATCGCCGGTCCGTGCGTCGGCGCCGAGGTGTCCTCGTCGTAGTACCTGGGTTCAGGCATGGTCTACTCCTTCGCGCCGGTGTCGGCGGTGTTCTCGTGCGCCGGGGTAGCGGCCGCGGTTTCTTTAGCGCCCGCGGCGGCCACGGCTTTCGCCTTCTCGGCGGCTACCTTCTTCTCGGCGGCCGTCTGCGGCTTCTCCACAGGAGCCTTCGCCGGTCGCGGATCGCGCTTGAACTGCTTGGCGAGCACGTCGGCGACCTCGTCGGCCTCGTCGGCGCGGTTCGCACGGACCAGGCCCTGGTAGGCGTCGAGGTAGGCGCGTTCGTAGTCGGCGGCGATGTCCCTGATGTCGTTGCTCATCTGCTGTCCTTTCGGCCAGACACCGTGGGGCAGCACGCGGCTGCCCCACGGTGAAGTGTCATCAGAAGGTCGGGGCGACCAGGCCGACGCCGCCGATTTCCACGACCGACTTCGGGTAGCGGCCCGCGGTGAACGCCATGTAGCCGAACACCTGCAGGCGGGTGGTCAGCGTGCCGGATCCGACCTCCGGCAGGACGCGAGTGCGGATACCCGACTCGTAGAGCAGGATGTCCGAGGCCCGCATGATGAGGACGATGTCCTCGTTGGTGCCCGCGCCGAGAGTGGTGGGGATCGACGGATCGGTCACGACGGGGAGGCCATGCATCGAGCCGACGACCTGCTCGGAGCCGACAACGCCGAGAGTCGCCATCGCGTTCTGCGGGTTGCCCGCGGCGGGCAGCACCAGAGGGCGGCCGTTGGTGTCGACCGCCGCCAGCATGAACGCCCACCGGCGCGGGTGCATAACGATTACCTCGGGTGCTCGGAATCGCAGCGTGTGGACGCGCTGAATGCCATCGGCGACCTTCTTGTACAGGTCGACCGCACCGGTGCCGGTCTGTGCGATGGTCTCGATGCCGACAGTGCTGCGGATACCGAGGACCTGACCGGCCGTGCCGCTGCCGCCGATGCACTGGCCATTGAGCTTGTTGGCGTAGTCGCCGATGAGGTCGCGGAAGATGACCTCATCGAAGTTGACCGGGGACTGGTCGAGCAGCTGTACTGCGACGTCCTGCTGACCGGCGATGGTGCGCACCGGCGCGTTGACCGAGGTGTCGGTCAGGTCGGTCTCGGCCACAGCGCCGTTGTCGGCGGTCTGGACGCCGGTGGAAGTTCCGGTCGCCACCTTCGGGATGTTGATCGAATCGGTGCCGCCGGGAAGGGGCTGGTTGTTGACCAGGTTCGCGGTGGCGCGGCCCGCACGGGCGAGCTCCACGAATTGGGTCATCAGCCAAGCCGGAGGCACGAAGTGGCCGCCGGTGCCGTCTGTCCGGTTGAGATCGCGGTACTCGGGGTTGTTTGCGACGTCCTGGCTGTGGCGGCGCAGGCGCCCTTCCGCCTCGCCGTCGGCGTCGATGCGCAGCGAGTGCCGGATCATGTCCTGCAGGTAGCTGCGCCCATTGCCCTTCTCGTACACCGCAGCCTCGTTGACCGAGGACACGCGGGCCTGGGCACGGCGGACAGCAGCGGCGCCAGCAGTGATCTGGCCATCGCGCTCGATCTCTTCCGACAGCTCGGTGATCCGCTCGTCGAGGCTCTTGAGCTCGGCGTCCTTGAGCTTGATGTCAGCGGTGAACTTGCGGAACTCCGCGTCCTCGACGTCGGAGAGGTCCTGGCGGGCCTCTTCCTCCGCGACGTCCAGGATTGCCTTGCGCTTGGACAGCAGGGTCTCGCGCTCCTCGGCGGCCGCCGAACGGCGGGCGATGAGGCGGCTGAGGCGTTCGTCCATGTCGGACATGGGTTTCTCCTTCTGAGAAATGAATGGGGGACGGCCAGTGCCAGGCCTCACAGGTGGCGGGCCCAGTGCCAGGGCGCGCCGAAGGCCCGGTCGTCCAGTGCCAGGACGCCGGGTAGCTATTGGGGGTGGATCAGTCGGGCAGCTCGGTGCCGTTGCCGAGAGCGCGAAGCGCGGCCAGGCGGCCGCCACTGTTGCTGGGCCGGTCATCGACCGAGCGGAGCAGCCCGCCGAGCAGCTGGTGGGCGCGCGCGAGTTCGTCGCGGCCGACGCTGCGGGCCTCGGCCATCGCTTCGTCGGCGGACAGTCCACGCAGGCCATCGAGGACGCTGCGCAGCTGGGCCGAGGTGGCGGGGTTGGCGCCGAAGTTGACCACCGACACGTCGCCCTTGTGCAGGCTGACTTCGGTGATCGTGCGCTCGGTCTCGTCCTCGTTCCAGGACTGGGCCTTCACGCGGAACGCGAACGACATTTCGTCCATGTCGCCGCGGGCCATCTTCGCCTCGAGACGCTGCACGTCCGGATCGGTGCGGTCCAGGTCGGCGCCGACCAGCAGGCCCTTCTTGTCGGTCGACAACTGGAGCGTGCCGGACTTGGTACGCGCCAACGGCATGCCCTCATGATTGATCAGGAGGTGCAGGTCGGGCTTCTCCGACAGGGTCACGTCGAAGGCCTTACGGGCGATTGTCTCCGACCAGCCCATCGGCGCACCGCCGTAGACGTCGTACGGGGCGTCGAACACTGACGCGTACCCGGACAGACGTAGCGAGTCGCCAGTCTTCCGGATCTCGAAGTCGCCGGCGGGCAGCGACCGGTGTTCGGGGACGTCGATCAGCTTGGCCCTACGGCTAGACATCGTCATCGCTGGGCTCCTCCTTCGGCTGGTCCGGCTGGTCCGGATCGTGGGTCGGGTCCTGGGGGCCGGGGTCCTCGCTACCGAGCGGGGCCATGTTGAGCGGCTGGATGTAGGTGTCGCCCTCGGGGCCGATAGGCGGCATGTCTTCCAGGGCGCGGATCTCGTTGACCGACAGCCAGCCACCGAGACGGCCGGTGTTGTAGGCCTCGTAGCGGGCCGGAGTGTCACCGCGCAGCAACGCGGACACGTTGAACTTCACGAACTGGCCGCGGGGCAGCAGCGCGGACAGCGCGGACTCGATGCACGTCAGCCACGGCCGCAGCGTGTAGGTGACGAACCCGATGGACTGCTGTTCAATGCCGGAGCCCCACGAGGTGGACTTTTCGGTGTCGCCGATCATGTGCGGTGGGACACCGAACAACATTGCGATTTCGCCGCGCTGGAATGCGCGCGTTTCCAGGAACTGGGATTCCTCGGGCGTGACCTCAATGGCTTTCCATTTCACCCCGCCGGAAAGAACGGCGGGGTGCCGCTTTCCACCGTGCGACGAGATCCACGACTTCTGCAGGCGGCGTGCCTGCTCGGCGTCGAGGTTCTGGTCCGTCTCCAGTACCGAGCTCGGTGTGGCGCTCTGGCCGAACCAGCGGGCGCCGAACTTCTCGGCAGCCAAACCCAGGCCGATGCCTACCTGCGCCTGCTGGATCGGCGACAGCCCGACGACCGAGCCAGGCAGGCTGAACCTGCGGATGTGCACGATGTCGTAGCGCGGCACGATCGTGCCGTCGATCGCGTAGGTGGCCAGGCCGGTCTTCTCGTCGAGGCCGACACGCACACAGTCCGGGTGAACCGGTTCCATCTCAATGGGATATTCAAAGGCATCCCTTTTATTAATAAGATGAAAACTATTCCCACGCAAAGCTAAAGAAGAAACACTTTGAAATATAAATTCAAAGTTCTCCAATTGTGCGGATGGCTTCTTGATCAAAGAAGGCGGCGGTGAAATCTCTTCCCGTACCGTTCCCTTCTTCCGGTAGGCATCGAACGGCAGCGACGCAACCGAGTCGGCGAGCAGTCGAACGCAGGCGTAGACCGCGGCCAGGCGCAGCGCGGTCTGGTCGTTGACGTGCTCGCCCGCCTCCGTCCAGTAGCCCTCGCTGTTCTTCGGGATGGCGTCAGACCGGGTGAACGCACGCACCTCGTCGGGCGCGTCGAACAGTCGAGACAGGATGCTCATCGCGCACCACCGCGCGAACTACGCTGCGGCGGATCCAATGCCACGCCTACAGCGACGAGGGCCAGGCCCGCGAAGATCACTCCCAGCCATCCGGCCAGCATCCCCAGGCCCGCGGCGACAACCGCCAGGCCGAGGATCTCGGCCACGGCCGAAACGTACTTCACCACCACTGCTCCTCGTCGTCGTTGACCATGTCGGTACTGGGGCTGGGCTCGTCGTCCCAGGCGTGCACCTGCGGCTCCGGTTCCTCTGGCATGGACTTCGGCTGTGCCAGCCACGCCGCGCCGGACCACGCGACCAGGCCGGAGATCTCGGTGAGCGACTTCTTTCGGTCCCACACCCACGCGCCGTCGGACAGGCGCCGCATGATCGCGGTAGCGGCCGCGAGGTCGAGCAGGGGCTGAGCGGTGCGGCGGATCATCTTGTCGCGCACCAGGTCGTAGATCAGGGCGGTCGAGGCGGACATCTCGCGCCCGCCTGCCTCGAAGAGCGGAAGGCCAGCGACTTGCATGGACTCCAGCAGCGACGACACCGGGGCGCCGCTGGCCTGCAGGCCGATCGCGACGATCCTATGCTCGGCGACGCGCGGCAGTAGCCAGTCGACGACCCAGTCCGTTCCGGAGCGGGACGCCACAACCTCGGCGTGCAACAGGCCGTCCTCACGGCGACCGGCGAACGCGATGGACGCGCGCTGCCGATTCCAAGCCACATCGACCCATGCATAGATCGGCGAGCCCTTCACGATGCGAGATCCGTTGTCCAGCGTGGCCTCGTAAGCGCCGGGCGGGAATGGCCCTTCCAGGCTGCCGTCTGTCCACTGGCACAGACACTCTGTCCGGAACACCCACTCGGGGTCTGTCTTCGCGGCGCTGGCCAGCGTGCGCTCGGTGATCGTGTGACCGAGTGACGGATTCGCCTGCGCCCAGGCATCGCGATCCCAGATCCCGGCGCCGGGCGGGGCCGACCACTCGAACAGGCCGAGACTGTCGTCCTCCTGGCCCTCGGCGTCCTCGATCTCGGCCGGGATGTCGGCCAGCTGGGACTCGGGGTCCTCGGCGGCAATGATGCCGTCCGGATCGCCGAGTGTCAGGTGCGCCATCCGGCGCAAGTGCCGCAGCACCACGCTGGTCGCGTCGCCCGCGTTCGACAGCGCGACGATCAACGCGAAGGCGCGGGCGATCGTGGTCTTCGTGATCGCGCCCCACGCGTCCCAGGTCTGATGCTCGCGGAGCTCATCGAGCAGCACCAGGTCCCCGGAGAGGCCACGACCGGCGCGCCGGTTGGCCGCCTTCACCTTGTACTTCTCGCCGGTGGCCAGCTCGACGAACTTCTTGCCGTTCGTCTGGCTGGTTTTCTCCTTGAGCTCGAGCAGCTCCGGCGTCTCGTCGATGACGTCGACCGCGGCCTGCCAGATCTCTTCTGCGACATCGAGATCCTGCGCCGTGCCGATCACCAGGTCCCGCGCCAGCACGTACATGAAGAACAGGCTGAGCACGATCGACAGCGTCGACTTCCCGTTCTGGCGGGCTACGAGGATGACCACGGTGCGGAATCGGAGCTGCCCGTCGGCCAGCAGCTCCAGCATGTGGATCAGTAGCCACTTCTGCCATGGGAACAGCGTCCAGCCGAGGGTCCCCTCGGCGAACTCGATGGCAGCGAAGCCCAGTGAGGTCTCCGGCGTCAGCGGGCGCAGCGGCGGGGTGAACAGCCGCGGCTCCTCGCGGCCGAGCCTAGGCCTTGCCGCCGTGGACCGCGCGGAGCTGGCCGAGCTTGCTCGGGGCACTGGGCGGCTCCTTCGGCGCTATCTGCCGGCGCCCGGCAGGGGTCAGGCCGAGCGACTCGCAGTAACGCAGGTAGGTCGGCATGCTGACGTTGTCGAACTTGCCGCTCTCCGTGACGAATCCGGTCTTGAGCAGCTTGTCCAGCGTCTTGGCCAGCTGGCGCAACACCGCGACCGCTCCCATGTCCATCGGCGTCAGGTGGCTGGCTGCCGCGATGGCGTCGTTCGTCTCGGCCGAGATGCTGCGGGCCCGTGTCGCTCGCGCGCGACCCCCGGTCGCTTCTCGGGGAGGGAGATCACCTGCCAAGGCCGGAGGTGGCGTGGTCGAGGCCGCAGACTTTCGACCCACCCCTCCCCTTGCGGTCACCATTCCTGGCTCCTGACGCCAAGCCCAGGGGCTTCCGTCTCGTCTTTGTTCCCGCGCGCCTTGTTGCAACTTGCGTGCGCTGGTGCGCAATTGGAGGGGTCTAACGCGAGGTGCGGGTGGGTGCTTCGCGGCTTGAGGTGTTCGACGGTGAACGCTTCGGCATGCGATGCGGGGAGGTCGTAGTCGATCTTCTGACGGCAGATCGCGCAGGGTTGGACGCGTCGAGCTTTGAGGCTGTCAGCGATGCGGTGTGCGGCGGGGCTGGCCTTGCTGGGCATCTGCTAGCCGATGTGGATGGGCAAGTAGACCGGAGGCTTGGCCGCGACGGGCTCGGGCTCGGGCTCGATCGTGGGCTCGGCGGTGTCGGGCTCGTCCGTCTCGGGTTCGGGCGTGCGCTCAGTGGGTCGTCTCACCATGACCGTTCTCCGTTCGGGTGTTGGTGTTGTGGCTGGCCCGGATGAGGGTGCAGTCGATGAGGGGCGCGATGACGCGGTGCACGATGGCGACCAGTAGCCGGTCGAGCGAGTCAGGCAGGTTCATCGGATAGCTTGCGCAGGGCTTCGGCTATTGCCTTGCCTGCGTCGCCGATCGGGCTGGGGTCGTATGCGCGTACCGGGCCTAGGCCTGTGTGGACGATCTGGACCGGCAGGTCGACGGTGGCAAGGTGATGGACCTGATCTCCACCATGGGCGCGCATGAGGATGTCGACCTTGATGGTGTCGGGTGTGTGCGCCATGCGCCGCCCTCCAGGTGTTCGGACATCGGGGCCTTCCGCAGTGCCCCGATGCCACAGACCCACTGCGGTGGGCGT
The DNA here is from genome assembly GCF_042719755.1 of Nocardia sp. NPDC058519. Taxonomy (NCBI): domain Bacteria; kingdom Bacillati; phylum Actinomycetota; class Actinomycetes; order Mycobacteriales; family Nocardiaceae; genus Nocardia; species Nocardia sp. NPDC058519. The sequence continues at coordinate 405,190 of NZ_JBHXNK010000002.1, forward strand.
TTTGGTGGGCTAGAGCAGCCAGCGGCCCATCGGCACGGTCATCGGCAGCTCCAGGGTTCGGAGCTGGAGGTGCCCGCACCCGAAGAACAGTGCGAGGAGTTCGTTCACGGGAACGCCACCCAATGCGTGTAGGCGAGCTGGATGTCGTCGGCCAGCGGCTCAAGGAGCTTGTCGATGGCGGCTCGATCGAGGCCGATTCCCAGCATCAGGCACAGCTGCTCCATGGCGTTGACCACGACGTCGACGATGGTGCTCACAGCAGGACGCTGATGATTGCGCCGACGACGTCGACAGCGGCCAGGGCGAGGCGCTCGAGGTCGATCTCGCTGGCGGCGGCGGAGAGGGTGTCGAGGATGACGGTGAGCATGGCGATCTCCTTGGGTGTACCGATTGGTTCATATGCGACCAGCAACGATGCGAGCCGCTTCCTGGGTTTGTGAGCCGCACCAGACCCGCAGCGCACTGGCGGCGTCGTTGATCGCGTCGGGTTGGTGCGACGTTGTGCAGCGCGCAGCGTGTGACCGATACGGACACACATGAACCCCCCGTGCGTTACCGAGTCCGGGGTTGCGGCACCGAGCGTGTGAGCGCGGGAAGTGGTGCGTTGGGCTGCTTGCCAGCCATGACCTGGGCCGGTTTGACGCGCTGTGGTTGCTGAGACCGGATTCGAACCGGCGACCTCTGGGATATGAGCCCAGCGAGCTACCGAGCTGCTCTACTCAGCTACAACTCGACCCCGGCAGCCGCAGACTGTCGGGGTCGAGGATCTGGCGCAGGGGCGTGCGCCGATGCGGGGGTTCAAGGTGCGACGCTCGAACTGACCTGCAAACGCGAACGAGGAGCAGGCCGTTGGCCTACTCCTCGCGCACTTTAGAGACTACAGCAGACGTAAGCCTGCTACTGGCACGACGCGCTGATCTTGGATCGTTGCGTCAGCGCGACGACAGTCTCTGATTAAGCAGCTGATTTAGGGACACCTTCGCCTCCTTGGCTTCGCGTACCAAGCGCGCGTGGAGCTCCGAGGTTGTCCGAACGAGGAATTTTCCGCTGAAGCTCTGCTCGGCAAGCGGCGGAGGGATGTACTCGCAGTTCACAGCCAAGTCCTTGATCGTCTCGGCCACGAGGACGAGCATGCCCTCAAGGGCTTCCGCCTGGGTTGGGGCAAGCCATGAGAGCGAGGGGAACTCCGCGCAGAGCGCGACGAACTCCTCGTCTTCGGGAGACCACAGGACTCGGTAGGCGTAGTGGGCGGGTTCCGGCAGGTTGCTGAGATCGTACATTTTAGGCACCCTCCTCCGGCTCCATCTTCTGCAGCTTGTCGATAGCGGCAAGAACTTGTTTGAGCTGGTAGAGCTTGATTCCGCCATTGCTGGCTTGTTGGATATTGACTCGCGGATCGCCAGCCCACGGCATGCTGAACACCGCGTGACTGGTTCCATCGTGGCGAGGTAGGCCGAAGTGCTCAACGCACACCAGATGCAGCTCGCTGTAGCGAACGTTACTTGGCGACTCTCGCATCTTCGCGAGGAGCTTCTCGACTTTTGCCACATGTAAATGATATCGCCCGTGATACTACCTGGCACAGGGTGATTTGGGTCACAATGTGATTGCTATGGTTGACGGTCGATTTATGTAACCCCATCGGATACGCGACCTCCGCCACCAAGATGCGGCGGCGGTCACGCGCCCCACTCCGGCCGAAAGTCCGGATGGTCGGCCCAGATTCCTGCCAGAGCGCGATGGATCAGCGTGTCGACCCTGACCTCCGAGGTCGATCCATCACCCTGTTCGTAGTGGTATCCGTCATCGAATTCGCCCGCGGCGACAGCATGCTGGAGCGTCGCTCGCAACGCCGCCACCTGCCGCAGCACGCGGGCAGGGTCGTGGCGCTGGAAGTACTCCATGAGGTCTGTGCCAGCCTCCCGGCCGAGATCGTCCTCGACGAGGTACCACGTGGGCTCCTGCCGCTTCGCCAGTGCCTCATCCTCGTCGAGCCGAGCCTCGATGAACTCCTCGATGGTCACGCGTCGAGCCTCCTCATCAGATCGGTCAGGGTCATCTCCTCGTAGATCAAGTGCTGCTCCCCCGCCGTGTTCTTCCAGCTGATCGTCAGCATGATCCTTGGGTCATCACCGGCCGTCACATCGGAGCCGCCGAAGCTCTTGTCGAGCTCCTCCTCGATGCTGACGATCTCGGCGGGCGTGCCCCAATCGAGGTGCGGGCGCATCTCGTTGAGGTACTTCGGAATCCAGGCGAGCACGTCACGGTGGAAGCCTTCACGCCAGTCGCTCATGCTCCTGATCCTCTCCCACGTCGCGGGGCGATGTTGCTCATGTTCCCGAGTGGTCGACGCGGAACACCCGATTCCCATCCGCGTCCTGCTCGATCGTCAGTGTCGATCCATCGTCGTACTCGAAATCGGCCATGACGGCTCCTTCGGCGCGGATCTGCATATCGTGGCCCTCGGGTGTTGTGCAGGTGTAGTCGCTCATGATCCCGATCCTTCCTCGTCGTACAGCTCGGCGCGAAGCGCGTCGAGGACCTGCTCGCACACGATCGCCCGGAAGTGCACAAAGTGATCCTCTGGCGGGTACTCCTCGGCCTTCAGTTGCCAGCGCTCGGCGATCTCCAGGATGTCGCCGACGATCTCAGCGCGAGCACCTTCGAGGGTGTCGCCGTCGATCACGGCCTCGTCGGCCGCGTGGTCGGCGTCGATGCGCGCCTGGATGTCCTCGTAGACGCTCATGCCGTTGAACCTCTCCCACGTCGCGGGTGCACCGCGTGTGCCTCCAGAATGTCGCCGAGTGCGTAGAACCGCGTCCCAGTGTCTCGATCGCGGGTGCCTTTCAGGACTCCCGCCTTGTCGAGCAGTTCTACCCGCCGGCGGTTGAGCCCTTCCGCGCGCTCGCCGAGCAGGTGGGTGACCTTGTCGACCTGATAGGCGGTCATAACCTGCCGATTGGCGCCAGCGATCTCGTCATCGGTCAGCGTGCCGTCGCCGGGGCGGTCGAGGCGCCGCTGTAGGGCGGTGATGGCGCGGGTGATGTCGCGGTAGGCGTCGGAGGCACCCTCGGTCATTGCCAGCGCGATGACGTTCTTGTCGAGCCACTTCGCCGCTGCGGGGATGGAGTTCACCGGGTGGGGTTCGATGCCGCGCTGCTCGCAGACGACCCGCATCCAGCCTGTGAGGAGGTTGTGGAGGCCGTCGGCCATTGCCTGGGCGGCTACGTCGATGGGCGGCTTGGACTGCGGAGCAGGGCGGCAGGTGGAGGCGTCGAGGCCCTGTCGATCCCCGCGGACGATGGCGAGGGCTAGAGGTGCCATCAGGTCGGGGATCTCGCGCAGGGCTGCGACGAGCTCGTTGCAGTCGGCGCGGGACAGGAACATGTCGGTGTCGGCGCTCACTGCATCCCCTCGAAACTCCGGTCGTAGTCCTCGGCCATGTACCAGAGCGGGCAGCCAGGAACGGGCGGATGGACCCGGATGCCGTCGGTCATCGTGAACACGAATCCGTTGCGGCTGTGGTTCCAGTAGGCACCGAGAGCGCGCGGGCCCGTGCTCGGGTCGATTCGGTCTGCGAGGTCGCGGAGCTTCCTGGCGATCTTCGACTTCACGGTGGTCCTCCTCAGCGTGTGGTGATCAGGGCGACGATCCAGCCGAGCAGGCCGGGCATGGCGGGGACGTAGGGTTCGTCGGGCTCTGTGGGCGGCAGGAGCGGTGCGGGCGGTGGTGACGTAGGCCGTGGCGGGTTGTCGCGCAGGCGTGCAGCGCGTCGGCGCCCGGCTTCCTCCAGGTGGACGTACACCGGTTCGCGGGTCACTCGGTCACCTCGGTACGCAGCTCGACGACCATGGCCTGGTAACCGGGGTCGGTCAGCCAGTCGTGGTAGCGGGCTTCCGCTTCGACGAAAGAACCGTCGAGGTTGACCGTGTCCGCGAACCACCCGTTACCGCCGTTGACCATCACGGCGTGGCCGATGAGCTTGCCGGGCGCTTCCGGCGGCCCGTACGCCCACGCCACCACCCAACCGGGGAAGGGCTTGTCGGCCACGGCCTGGTGATTGGAGGGGGACAGTAGGCGTCCGTTGTGGGCGACTGGGGGCAGGTACCCCAACGGTTCCGGGGCTTCTACTGTTTCGGGCTGCTCGGCGGCGTACCCGATCGGCTCCCGCTGGGCGGCCTCGGCGCGTTTGTTCGCCATGCCCAAAGCGGTGTAGGCGTCCGCGTTTTCGTCCTCCAGCTCGGTGACACGGGCGCGCCGCTGGTTGAGTTCCTTGATCAGGTCGTCGCGGTGAAGCTGGCCCTTCTCGGCGCGCTCCTTCCACAGGTCCCGCTCGGTCTCCAGCTCGGTGGCACGGGCGCGGGCATCATCACGTTCGACCGCGAGCCGCCGCACCAGCTCGCCTGAATTTGCCTCGTCGATGTACCGCTTGTCTTCGGCAAGGGTGGTCTCGGCGTTGGCCTTCCACGCTTCTAGCTCGGCGACACGGTCACGCAACACCCGAACTCGTTGCTGTTCCTCGGCGAGCGTGAATTCCAGGCCGCGCTGGGTGTCCATCGCCTCGTCCTC